>NZ_CP015164.1:1287500-1587500 GCF_001766235.1 Acetobacter ascendens | reverse complement strand
TAGTACGTGAACTCATGCTGACCGCCATTGTCTGAGTGTGGTTACAAAACCATTGCCAGCGAGGGGCCGCCCCTGCTGTTGTCGTGTAAGAGCAAGCACCATGCCGATAGCCAATGCGACTGACATGGCAGAAGAGCCACCATAGGAAATGAATGGCAGTGTCATGCCCTTGGTGGGAATAAGATGCAAGGAAGAAGCCATGTTCACAAATGCTTGCAGGCCAAAGCCAGTCACCAAGCCAGATGTGGCAATAACAACAAACGGATCATCCTCACGGATTAGGCGGAGCAGGGTGCGCACCACAATCACGCCAAATACGCAGATGATGAGCATACACACCACCATCCCGTATTCTTCCCCCGCTACAGCAAACACAAAGTCTGCATGCGCATCGGGCAACAGGTCTTTCACGCGGCCTTCACCGGGGCCACGGCCCAGTAAGCCACCATTACCAAAGGCGCGCAGGGCGGTATCAATCTGGTAATGATCCCCCACGCCGGGGTGCATAAACCGTTCAACGCGTGAACGCACATGTGGGAAGATAAAGAACGCCGCAATACCGGCGGCAATCATGCAGCCAAAGCCAAATGCAACCAGAATGAGGTTGAGGCCATCTACAAAAAGCTGCACCAGAAACACGGCGGTAATAACCGTAAGCATGCCAATGTCTGGCTGAGATTTCAGCAGCAGCACAATCAACCCATACAGGGCAAAGGCAATCAGCATACCGGGGAAGTAGCGAGAAACGCGGCGCTGTGTGAGCAGCCAGCCCGTAACAACGGCAAAGCAGGGCTTTAAAAACTCGGATGGCTGGAGAGACATCATGGGCAGGGCAATCCAGCGCCGTGCCCCTTTAATTTCTATGCCATGCACAAGGGTAAGCGCCGTAGCCCCCAGCATCAGCACGCCGCCGATCATGGAAAGGCGTAGCACAGCTTTGCGAGAAAGCATGGAAATGCCCACCACAATCACGCCCGCAATGCCCAGAAACAGCACCTGCTTGAAAATGAACATATTGCGCGATGCGCCAATACGCACAGCCACAGCAGGGCTGGCAGCCAGCATAAGAATGTAGCCAAAACCAATAAGGATAAAGGTGCAGATCAGAGTTGTCCGGTCTACATTCCGCCACCAGCGGCCAAACGGAGAATCATCGGTGCGGGAAGAACCGGCCATCAGTCTCTCACTGCTCTGTCATGCCCGCATGCCGGGCGCAAACCTCATCCGCCAGTTCCTGAAAGCGCAGGCCACGTGCCTCAAACCCAGAAAACTGATCAAAGCTGGCACAGGCGGGTGAAAGCAACACAACAGGCGTATGCGTAAGGTGTGCTTCCGTATAAGCCGCAGGCACGGCGTTTTCCAGTGTTTCTGCCATTGTAAAAGGCACGTTGTGTTCTTTTAGTGTTTGGGCCAGTTGCGGCGCATCCCGCCCGATCAGGAATGTATGTGCAATATGCGGGAAATAGGGCGTGAGAGAGGCAATGCCGCCTTCTTTTGCCGTGCCGCCTGCAATCCACACCAGTTTTTCATAATACCCCAAGGCGCGAGAGGCTGCATCTGCATTTGTAGCTTTGCTGTCATCCACAAAATCTACCCCGTTGCAGGAAGCTACAAGCTTTTGCCGATGCGGTAGGCCGGGAAAAGAGACCACGGCTTGTGCAATGGTTGCATCTGGCACACCCAGAAAACGCGCTATGGCAATAACGGCAGCAGCATTTTCTGCATTATGCGTGCCGGGAAGGCTAGGCCCGGTTTGCGCTATGCGTGTGTTGTGGTGCCATATGGCACCATCCTTGCCGTAATAAGAACAGGCAGGGTTGGTGCCGGAAATGGTCTCACATTTGGCAGGGCCATGTTCCAGTTCGGCGGCAATGGCGCGGCACCATGCATCATCCATACCAATTACGGCCAGATCCTTGTTTGTTTGGCCGGTGAACACACGTTGTTTGGCTTGGGCATAGCCATCCATACCGGCATGACGGTCTAGGTGATCTGGTGTCAGGTTCAGCAAACAAGCGGCATCAAAGCGCAGGGTATCCAGCCGTTCCAACATGTAGGATGACATTTCCAGCACATATACGCCGTTATCTGGCAGCAAAGGCAGGGCCAGTGCGGCTGGCCCAAGGTTGCCACCAGCAGCTACGGGCAGTTTGGCTTCTGCCAGAATATGGGCCAGCAGAGTGGTAGTGGTGGATTTGCCGTTGGTGCCTGTAATGCCTACAAAACGGGCTTTGCTGCCAGATTTACGCACAGCCCGATAAAGCAATTCGGCATCGGAAAAAATGGGAATACCCGCTGCCTTGGCCATAAGGGCGATAGAGTGAGGCTTGGGTAAAACGTGCGGAATACCGGGGGAAAGAATAAGCGCTTCAAACCCGTTCAAGTTTTCAAACGGCTTGCACGTAATACGTGCTGCAACATCAGGCGCAAGGGTGGAAAGTGCGTCTGCCAGCCCTTTGCGTCCGGCCTCACCATCATCCCATACCTGCACGGTGGCACCTGTGCTTGCCAGCATAAGCACGGTTGGCAGGCCATTTTTGCCAAGGCCGAAAACAGCAAAGTGCTGCCCGGAAAACAGGGAGGGTGAAAAGCCGTTCATCTTAGTTTCAGTGTGGCCAGACCACACAGCCCCAGAACAATGGAAACAATCCAGAACCGGATAACAATCTTGGGTTCTGCCCACCCTTTTTTCTCAAAATGGTGGTGGAACGGGGCCATAAGAAACACACGACGGCCTGTGCGTTTGTACCAAAATACCTGAATGACGACAGAAAGTGTTTCTGCCACAAACAGGCCGCCCACAATGCACAGCACCAGTTCATGCTTGATGGCAACGGCCAGAGAACCCAGCGCCCCACCAAGGGAAAGGGAGCCCGTATCCCCCATAAATACCGAGGCCGGAGGGGCGTTAAACCACAAAAACCCAAGGCCAGCACCAACAAGGGCAGCGCAGAATACAGCCAGTTCCCCCGTGCCGGGCACGGCGTGGATTTGCAGGTAATCTGCAAAAACATGGTTGCCAACCAGATAGGAGAGAATGGCAAACACCAAAGAGGCCACAATAACAGGCCCGATAGCCAGCCCATCCAGCCCATCTGTAAAATTGACCGCATTGCCAAAGCCGGTAATCACGATCATGGCGAATACGGGGTAAAGAATACCTAGTGGCAACAAAAGATCTTTTACAAACGGGAAAGCCAGATGGTTTGCCAGTTCTGGTGGCATGAGATATTGCAGCCATAACCCGCAAATAAGCGAAATACCAAACTCCCCGCCAAGTCTGGCGCGTTTGGAAAGGCCATCTGTGTTGCGGCGTGCCAGTTTGCGGTAATCATCTGCAAACCCAATGGCGCCAAAACCCAGAGTGGTGAGCATAACAGCCCACACAAATCCGTTTTCCAGATCTCCCCAAATCAGCATGGAGATCACCAGAGAAATCAAAATCAACACACCGCCCATTGTTGGCGTGCCAGTTTTTTCCAGAATATGGCGTTCAGGGCCAACAGCGCGAATGGGTTGACCTTCTCGCTGGATACGGCGCAGCATTCTAATAAGCGGGCGGCCCAGAAGCAGGCTGATGCCCAAGGCGGTCATACACGCACAGCCTGCGCGGAACGTAATGTAACGCAGCAAGTTCAGGATCGTGATGTGCCCATCATGCGCAGCGTGAGAAATCAGCATATATAGCATTAGGCACACTCCACTGCGGGAAGTGCGTTTAGTGCTGCAATAATGTCTCGCATGCGGCTCCCTAAACTGCCTTTCACCAATACAGCGTCCCCCTTGCGCAAAGCCGCGCAGACATGAGGAGCAAGTAAGGCAGCACTTTCTGCCCATGCACCCTGCTTGGAGGGCGGAAGGGCATCAAAAAGGGTTTTCATGTAAGATCCGCAGCAAAAAACGAGGTCAGCAGCACTGGCAGCCGGGGCAGCAAGTGCCTGATGTTCGGAAATGGAGAATTCACCTAGCTCACGCATATCGCCCAGAACGGCAATGCGGCGCGTGGCAGGGATATGACGCAGAACATCCAATGCAGCCCGGATGGAAGCTGCCGAGGCATTATAACTTTCATCCAGCAGAGTAATGGTTCCACCAGCAACTTGGATGAGGGCACCACGGCCTTTACCGGGGCGAAAATCTGCCAGTGCGGCCGCAGCTTTAGCAACATCTGCGCCAAGAGCGGCACAGGCTGCCAGTGCTGCAACAGCATTGCGGGCCAGATGTGTGCCGGGGGCTGGAAGGTGGACGTTAAACGTTTTGCCCTGAATAGAAACATCAAAGCGTGAGCCATCAGAGCCAGTTTGCAAATGTGCCAGATGTGCTGTGCTTTGAGGGTTCGCACCACAGGGCCATAAAATAGCCTGTGTTTTTTTTCCTGCAGCAGTAAAAAACTGCCTGCCGTGCGCATCATCCGGCACAATGGCAATCCCGCCTTTGGGAAGTGCGGTAATGATAGAAGATTTTTCTTCCGCAATAGCATCCAAGCTGCCCATATGGCCCAGATGCGCTGAACCAATAGTGGTAATAACGGCCACATCCGGCTGTACCATTTTAGCAAGCGGAAGGATTTCTCCCGGATGGTTCATACCAATTTCACTAATACAGAAAGCAGCTTCTCGCGGTAGGCGTGCAAGTGTAAGTGGCACCCCCCAATGGTTGTTGTAGGAAGCCTCTGCCGCATGTGTAAGACCAGAAGGCGCTAAGCAAAGGCGCAGCATTTCCTTGGTGGTGGTTTTACCCACGCTACCTGTTATGGCGACAACTTTGCCCTTAAAACGTGCCCGTGCGGCCTGCGCCAGCTTTTGAAGGCCCCGCATGGTATCTGGTACCAACAGAATACGCGGGTCTGTTATCCCTTCGGCTGAATGAGCCAGAACAGCCGCAGCACCTTTTTCAAGCGCTGTGGCAATATGTGTGTGTCCATCGCTGTTATCGCCTTTTAGGGCAATAAACAGATCTCCGGGGGCGAGAGTGCGCGTATCAATGGAAATACCGGTAACAGAAACAGAGGTATTTCCTAAAAACGTTCCACCTGTTGCGATTTCCAGCTCTTCACGCGTCCACAAAAGGCTCATGGATGGCCCGCCAGTGTGCGCAACACGGCGGCATCATCAAACGGTAAAATGGTATTGCCTATAATTTGCCCCTGTTCGTGGCCTTTGCCGGCCACAACCAGTACATCGTCTGCTTTAAGCATGGAAAGAGCTTCTGCTATTGCTTGTTTTCTGTCTGCAATTTCCAGCGCTTGCGGGGCGCCGGCTTTTATCTCTGCACGAATAGATGCGGGATTTTCTGTGCGCGGGTTGTCATCTGTAATAATGGCAATATCCGCACCTTTAATGGCTTCCTGACCCATAAGAGGGCGCTTGCCACTATCACGATCACCCCCTGCGCCCAGAACAACAACCAACTTGCCGCGTGCGTGGGGGCGCAAAGAAGCCAGAAGCCGTGCTAGCGCATCTGGTGTATGGGCGTAATCTACATATGCGCAGGCCCCGTTGGGCAGAATTGTTGCACGTTCCAGCCGCCCCCGAACCCCTTTGAGGTGAGGGAGATGGGGCAGGATACTTGTAATTTCGGTATCATCCTGCGCAGCTAGAGCTACAGCCAGTAAAACGTTATCTGCCTGAAAGCGTCCCGGAATAGGGAGTAAAACTGTGCTGACGTGGCCATTGTGTTCAATGGTCAGTTCCTGCCCAGCAGGAAGAGCGTTGTGTGCTACAAGGCGTAATGTTGTGCCCCGTTCACCAACCAGCCGTAGCCGTAGGTTCCGGCGGGCAGCAATGGTGCGGAGGGCTTGGAGTGTTTGCGCATCCATATCAGCATTGGCGGCGGCGATGGCATGTTCCGGCAAAAGAGTATCAAACAGCTTCAATTTGGCTGTGCGATAGGCCTCTATGGTCAGATGATAATCCAGATGATCCCGCGTTAGATTGGTAAAACCAGCGGCGGCAAGGTGCAAACCATCTAGCCGCCCTTGTTCCAGCCCGTGGGACGAGGCTTCCAGTGCAACATGGTTAAACCCAGCTTGGGTGAGTGCAGCCAACCCATTGGCAAGAGCGACCGGATCTGGCGTTGTAAGCGCAGGGAGGGAGATGAGAGTATCTTCCGCTCCAGTAAGGCCAAGCGTGCCAATGGCAGCGGCTTTAAACCCCTGTAATGCCCAGATTTGGCGCAGAAAATCCGCAGTGCTGGTTTTGCCATTTGTGCCAGTAATTGCCACCAGATGCTGCGGCTGAGGCCCAGCCAGAACAGCCGCCATAAGTGCCAGTGCGTGGCGCGGATTTGGGGCCAGAATAAGTGGGCAGGTGGGCACTCCTGTTGGCCACTGCGTATCTGCTGGTGCCAGAACTGCCGCAGCACCATTTTGCACGGCTGTTGCAATAAAGGCCCGACCGTCGGCTTTAACGCCCGGCAAAGCGGCAAAAAGCGTACCCGGTTTTACCTGCCGACTATCCGCCGTAATGGAGGAAATATCAGGGTTTTCGGGTAGGTTTGGAAGCCCTGCAAATGCAAGAAGGGCGGAAAGAGGAAGGCTCATTCGTCCATAACCTCAGCGGCTGCTTTTTTGCGTTCTGCCATTGCGCGTTTAAGCGCTTCTTTTTCTGCCTTGTGCTCGGCTTCTGCTTTGCGCGGATCACCCGGATCATTCCCCGGCCCAAGCGGTCTTACGCCCCGCGGCACTGCAGGATGCAGGGGCAGGGCCATTTGCGCATCAATCTGCTCAGCATGCTCTGTATCCGGGAAAATCTGGAGCATGGGGCCAATGCGTGAAACAATTTTGGAAACAGTAGGTGCTGCGTTCCAGCCAGCAGTTGTCCAGCCGTGGGTTTGAGGTGTGGGTTTGGGGCTATCCAGCATGACATACACGGCATAATGCGGTGCGTTCATGGGGAAGATGCCTGTAAAAGCTGAGATGTTCACGTGCTTCAGGTAGCCGCCATGTGGGCCAATTTTTTCTGCCGTGCCGGTTTTACCACCCACAAAATACCCCGGAGATTCTGCTGTGCGCCCTGTGCCGTGGGTAACGTCCAGCCGCAGAAGGCGGCGTAGAAGGCTGGATACTTTTTCGGAAAGAATACGTGGGCCTGCGGGCGTAACTGGGGCATCTGCCGCGTTGCTTTGAGTATCATCTTCTACGCTTTGCTCAAGCGCTGCGTTTTGAATGCCACTGGCAAATTGTGGGCTTATGCCCGGCGCGCTGGCAGTGGCATTGGCCGGATCTTCCTTATCCAGCAAGGTAGGCGTTACCAGAATGCCACCATTAACCGTAGCCGCTGTGCCACGCACAATGGCCAATGGGGGTTCAGCCACACCATGCCCAAACCCAACTGTCATAACTGTGGCAATACCCCATTGGTGTGGCACCAACGGGCGTGCAGCTTCTGGCAGCTCAACCGGAACGGGGGAGAAAAAACCCATGGAACGCAGCCATTCGGACTGCTTTTTGCCGCCAACATCCAATGCAATATGTGCGGCTGCCGGGTTGGAGGAATAAGCCATCACTTCGGGCAGCGTTAGCCACGGAGAGAAATGATCATTCTTCATATCGCGGATGGTGAAGCGCCCGATATGCAAAGGCACAGATGAAAACCGGTCCCAAATATGGATGGTACCTGTTTCCAGCCCCATAGCCGTTGTTTGCAGTTTAAAGGTGGAACCGGGTTCGTACAAACCGGTAACAGCACGGTTAAAACGTTCATCATTGGTGGCGTGGGCAAAATTATTGGCATCAAAGTCAGGCAGGCTGACCATGGCAATAATTTCGCCTGTGCGCACATCCATTACAATGCCGCATGCCCCAATCGCCTGAAATGTCTGCATAGCATTAGCCACTTCTTCACGCACAGCAGACTGAACACGAATATCCAATGACAGATGAAGAGGACGATGGTCAGAAAGCAGGCGCTTATCGAAGTATTTTTCAATCCCGGCCACGCCGTGATCGTCAATATCAACAGTACCCATAATCTGGGCGGCCATGCGGCCTAGCGGATAATGCCGTCTTTCACCCGGTTCAAAATAGATACCCGGAATGCCAAGATTATTGATGGCCAGTTCCTGCTGGGGGGAAATATTGCGCGCGATGTAAACAAATTGTTTGGGGCGGGAAAGGCGATCGGCAGTTTCCTGCTCATCCATATCCTTAAGGATAGCTTTTAGCTTGTGCGCAACATCCTTGGGGTCAATCAGTTCTTGCGGATTGGCATAAACCTGCGCAACAGGCAGGGAAAGTGCCAGTGTCTGACCATTGCGATCTACAATGGAAGCGCGATGCACTTGCGGTAGAGAGAAATCCCCAGCAAGGCTGCCCTTAGGATCAATTTTAGGAATTTCGGGAATCTGCGGCGCAATCTGCCGCTTTTCCGGCGCCATGGGGTGAATGACTGTCGCAATGCTGAGTTTGATGGCGACAACAGCAAAAATCAGGCAAAAACCGCCAGCAACGCCCAAAAGCCTTACATGCATTTGGTCCCGATGTGCGCGGGCGCGCAAATCGTCCCCCGTAACACCTACTGTGCGCGTTGAGTCGGGGTCATTGGGGGAGACAGACATGCCAGGTCAGAAAGGCCTTTAACCACAAAAAATCAGTTGGCAACCGGAACAGGAGCCGGCAGCGCATCACCACTACGGCTGAGCAAAGAGCCGCTGCTATAACTGGAAGTAGCGCGTGCTTCCATATAGCTGGAAGGCGTAGATGATGCGCGATGCGGGCGCGTGGCATGCCAACTAGCGGCCGCAACCGGAAGCGGATGCCGGATTGGCGCTGTATCATCATCTGAAGCCTGTGCAACATGCCGAATAGCCGGAGATGCCACACGTGTAAGGCTATGGCGAACCGGGGCTACAGGCGCATCATCATCCACGTTGGTGGAGGCAACAACCTGTGGGCGTGGTGTTTCTGCAGCCAGATGATGCACAGGGTGCGCAGATGCTACAGGATCAGCCACCTGAGCAACACGGACCGGAGCAACGGCAGATTCAGGCGCAGTGTGCGGGCGATCATGATGCACAATAGGTGCGCGCAAAACAGGTGCCGCATCAGCCACTGATGTTGCACGTGGGTGAGGGGCAGGTTCCGCTGCAATACGCGGCACGTCAGCCACAACAGTTGGCGCTGTTACAGGGCGCGCTGGATGAATAACTGCTGGCGGCGTTACGTGAGTAGGGCGTGCATCAGCCACAACAGCCGGTGCATGCGCTGGTGGCGCAATAACCGGAGGGGGCGCAATGCTGGTTGATTTATCTGCCACCAGTGCCGGTGCAGGTGGCAAGGCATCTTTTGCAACCGCAGGCAGGTGGCTTTCCAAATCAGTCATACGCACAAACTGCGTAGGGTTCATGGTCTGCAACCCGGCCTCATGCCGCGCCACAAGCTGGGCAAGGCGTTCTGGCTGGTTTTCCAGAGCCCATTCCGTGCGTAGGATAGATGTTTGTGTGCGAACGTGCTCCGTTTCCTTCACGATCTGAGAAATCTGCTGATCAAGAAGGGTGGTCTGATGTTTCTTTGTGTAAAGGAAAAAGCCAGATGCAATCGCCAGAACCGCACAGCAGCATGTAAATGGACGGGGTATCATGGACTTAGCCCTTTTTTACGGAAGCAGGGGTTGATGCACGTTTCATGACAGCGCGCAGCCGTGCACTTCTGGCGCGAGGATTATGGCTACATTCAGTATCGCTGGGCCGTCGGGCTTTGTGCGTAAGGGCTACAAAGCCCGCTTCTGGCGCGGGGGTTCCTGCTGCACGGGGGTCATAGCGTGAAAAGCTATTATCCTTACCCGTGGCATGCTGCACCATACGCTTGGCGATACGATCTTCCAGTGAATGGAAGGAAACAACAACAAGCCGCCCGCCCGGGGCCAGCATATCCAGTGCCTGCTCCAACCCGCGCTCAATTTCGCCCAGCTCATCGTTTACCGCAATGCGCAGCCCCTGAAAGGCACGTGTAGCGGAATCTATGCCGGAACGATCTTTGGGAATAACAGATCGCACAAGATTAGCCAGCTGCGTAGTGGTTTCGAAAGGCGTTTCCGAACGGGCATTTACAACCGCGCGGGCAAGACGGCGTGCATGACGCTCTTCTCCATAGAAATGGAAAATATCTGCCAGCTCTGCTTCAGGTGCCTTGTTGACGATATCTGCTGCGGATGGCCCGGATTTTTCCATGCGCATATCCAGCGGGCCTTCCATACGGAAGGAAAACCCACGATCAGCTTCATCCAACTGGAAAGAGGACACGCCCAGATCCAGCACAATACCATCAAACGTGGAGATGCTTGCTGCACTTGCCAGATCCTGCATATTGCCAAAGCTGCCTTGCAGCATATGAAGGCGAGAACCGCCATTTGCAGCAGGGAATGTACGGCTTAATACCAGCCCACGCGCAATGGCATCCGGGTCACGGTCAATACCCCATACGTTGCAATCAGCACTTTTTAGAATGGCGGAACTGTAGCCGCCTCCACCAAAAGTACAATCCAGAATACGCTTACCATCTGCGGGATGAAGATATTCCAGAACCTCTGCTAGCATAACCGGAATGTGGCCCTGAGCTGTTTCAGGGTGCGTAAAGGAAGAAAGAGCGTTCATGCATTACGCCCTTTTGAATCTGCTCCACTTGCGGCCGGAATACTTACACGGCGTGAACGCTGGCGTGCTTCTGCCCGGCGCTGTTGCGCGGCCTGAGGCTCCCAAATCTGAAAAACACGACCAACACCCATAAAGGCAGCCGTGGGGTTTTTTGTCAGCCCGGCATGTTCACGTAAAAAATCGGGTAAAATAATGCGGCCTTCACGATCGGGGTCTATGGGGTAAGCATCGGCATACAGGGCGGCGGCCAGATCATCATGCTCATCAGAAAACATGTCCAGCCGATCCAACGGTTCGGTCAGGCGTGCAAAAGCCACGGCAGGCCATGCCTCAACACATGGCAGGGTATGGGAGGGGCGAAGAATCATCAGCGCGTCACCTTCCGTCTGCTGCGTTTTGAGCACTGAACGGAACCCGGCTGGAATCGAAATGCGCCCCTTGGCGTCGAATCGATTTTCATGCGTGCCGAGAAATACGCCCACGTACGTCAGAAGCCTTTGCAGAAACAGCCTTTCCGTTCGCAATTCAGCGGGGAACAGAACCGCCTTCACCACACTTGTGGTCTGGTATGGGATAGCATGGGATGTTATGGGACGCAAATTAAAATGACAGAAAAAACAGCAGAAAACCGCCATTATTTAAGTATTCATGCAGAAAAGATTTCTGACACGAATGTATTGATTTTGTGGCAGCAAACAAAAGATTGCCGTTTTCTGTTCTTTTTATGTTCTATTTTTGGTGTAAAAACAGAGCAGATTGAGGAGAAAGAGAGTGTCAGGTGGTCTGTAAGCCGGGTTCTGTCCACCTCCGTAAAGAGGCTGGACGGTCATTCGTCTAGGGCATGTTTTGCAACATGCCTCTCGCAACCAACCCGAACGGCAGGGCGGAAGAACCCCCGAAACCACAAGAGTTTCTGCCGTTCCTATTCGGTTTTGCTCCCGGTGGGGTTTACCGTGCCTCCTCTGTTACCAGCGGAGCGGTGCGCTCTTACCGCACCGTTTCACCCTTACCTTCAGCCTGTCCCATAAAATCCCATAAGGATTTTACAAAGCCAGACCCGGAAGGCGGTCTGTTTTCTGTGGCACTTTCCCTAAGGTTACCCTCGCCGGCCGTTAGCCGGCACCGTTCTTCCGTGGAGCCCGGACTTTCCTCTCTCCTGCCCGTTAAAGAGCAGGACAGCGACCGCCCAACCACCTGACGGAGCGCACCCTGCGTCGGGCTTGCGTTCAGGTCAAGCCGCAACTGATGTTATGAAGGCATGACGATGCAGAAAATTGCCGGTAATCAGGTAGCTATGTCTGATTTTTCTGATGTGCCTCAAAACTCCGTTCCTGCACGGCCCAATCTTCCATCTCGGCTTTTGCTGCGCTGTATCAGGTGGCAGGAGCAGCTTAAGCGGAAGCATGCGGGCGCAGATGAGTCTGAAACAGGCAGGCCTCACAACGCAGCCCAGGAAATGGCTGCGTTTCTTGTGCGGTTGCGCAAGGCGATGGATACCCCATCTTTTCCGCTACGCCTTTCATCTGTGCCGATAAGAAGGGTGGTCACTTTATCTATACCCGGTGCTGCGGGGCCGATGCGGGCGCGTCTTTTTATTCCTTATGGGCGGGTAAGGGGCGCTTTGCTGTATTTGCATGGGGGCGGGTTTGTACACTGCGGGCTGAATTCCCATTACGGGATATGCTGCCGTTTGGCGCGAGCTTCTGGCGCTGCGGTATTATTGCCTGATTATCGCTTGGCCCCAGAACATCCTTTCCCCGCTGCTATTGATGACAGTCAGGTCGCCCTGCAATGGCTGGCTGGTGCTTCTGCCCGATATTGGGGGGGCAAGGTTGCCGTTGCGGGAGACAGTGCGGGCGGAAATTTAGCTGCTGTTCTGGCGCAGGATGGGCGCGGGGGGCTGGGGCCCCAACCTGTTATGCAGTTGCTGTATTATCCTTCTCTGTATGGAGAGAAGCTTTTTCCATCTCATTGCACTTATGAGAAAGGCTATTTTCTCTCTCGCAAATCAATGCAGTGGTATGGAGATCAGTATATTCAAAAGCCTGAACACTGGCTGCACCCACGTTTTGCACCGGGCTTAAACCCGGATCTGCAAGGTTTGCCTCCAGCCGTTATTATTACGGCGCAATGTGACCCCATGCGTGATGAAGGCACAGCCTATGCGCAGGCGTTGGAGCTGGCAGGGGTTGAGGTAATATACCGCTGTTACCCCGGTGCGCTACATGCGTTCCTGAACTTTTACGCCTTTATGCCGCATGGCAAGGCGGCCTTGCGGTTTGGTGGCAAGGTGCTGAAGAAAGCCTTTGCCGGGTAAGGCCGGTCAAGCACATTACGGAATGGGATGAAAAACCCCCGGTGACCCCTGATCCGAATAAACAAGCCGATTCAGCCTATCCACTCGCAAAGTGAACAGTTTAGGCAAGTCATCTTTCGGGCCGGGGCAGGTGCCGGAATGCTTTTCCATAACATCAATGCGCGATGCTGTGGGGGCATCGTTTCCGTTCACCACAAACAGTAGGCAATCTGGCCGATCATGCGTCATGCCGTTATGGGTGACCTTCAGGCGTAGGTGGCGCACTAAGGCTGTATCATCAAACCAGCTTGCGGGTTTGAACGTATAGGAATCCACCAGCCGATCCAGCGTGCCGGTTTTGGCCAGCAGGATCATCATAAGGGAAAGAGGCAAAACAATTGCCAGCCGGCGCAGAATGTGTTGGCGCAGGGTGCGCTTTGCAAATGGCCCGCGACCAGTCATTTTAGGGGAGGATGTGTTCATGTTAGCATATCTTCGTGCCAAAGAGCACCATCACGTGCCAGAAGCGCACGAGTGGTTGCAGGGCCCCAGCTTCCGGCAGGGTAGGGTTCTAGCGGCGTAAGGGCATAGCGCCAGGAATCCAGAATAGGTTCTACCCATTTCCATGAGGCTTCAACTTCATCACGCCGGATGAAAAGGGCTGGGTCTCCGCGCACGGCATCCAGCAGCAAACGCTCGTAGGAATCCTGATACTGCACAGCAAATTCGTTTTCGTAAGACATATGCAGCGTGGCGTTGCGCACTCTGAACCCACCAGCACCGGGGTCTCGCGCTGCCAATACAAGTGAGAGTTCTTCATGCGGGGCAATGCGGATAACCAACCGGCCAGGAGAGGGCATGTTGGTAAAAATCGGCCAGACCTGCGGGCGGAATTGGATAACAATTTCTGTAGTTTTGGTAGCTAACCGTTTGCCTGTGCGCAGGTAAAAAGGTGTATCCCCCCACCGGGCCGTACGAATTTTGGTGCGAATGGCTACAAATGTTTCGGTATCACTGGGGCGGCCTGTTTTCAGATCATCCACATAGCCCGGAACGTCTTCCCCTTTTATGTGGCCAGCCGTGTATTGCCCCCGGATAACATTTTTGCGCACCATATCGGGTGTCATGGGGCGGAGGGCGTTGAGCACTTTCAACTTTTCATTCCGCAGATCATCCGCGCGCAGAGAGGCTGGGGCATCCATGGCTACCATGCACAGAACCTGCAAAAGGTGGTTCTGCACCATATCTCGTAACGCACCAGATTTATCGTAGTAGGACCCACGGTCTCCCACACCTACTGTTTCTGCTGCGGTAATCTGCACATGGGCGATGGCCTGGGAAGACCACAATTGTTCCAGTGCTGGGTTGGCAAAGCGTAGGGCCAGAATATTCTGCACGCCTTCCTTACCCAGATAGTGGTCAATCCGGTAAATGGCGTCTTCAGAGAAGTAGCGGCCCACACCCTCATTGATCTCATTGGCAGATTGCAGATCTGTGCCAATGGGTTTTTCCAGCACAACCCGCGTATGCTGCGTAATCAGGTTATGGTGGGAAAGCCCTGCGCAAATGGCGGAATACAGCGCCGGAGCCGTAGCAAAATAGAAAACCCGCGTGCGCTCTGCATCGGAAAGCGTAGCGCCAAGCTCCTGCCAATGGGGGCCTTCCTGCGTGGCATCAAGATACACATAGGTCAGAAGCCCCAGAAACTGGTTGAGTGTTTCTGTGTCTTTGGCAATGTCAGGGGCAAATTCGTGCAGGGTGGCGCTGCACAAATTCCGAAACTGCTCGGTGGTGAGTTCAGACCTCGCCGTGCAGATAATTCGTGCTTCCTGATCAAATTCGCGAGCATGGAAGCGGCGCAAAAATGCAGGCATCAGCTTTCGGCGTGTCAGATCACCTGTCGCGCCAAAGATGACAAAGTCAAAAGGTTCCGTGCGGTTCACAAGAGCCATGATGCAGGGTTCTCGCTGGTCAGCCGGAGGGCGATGCCCGCCGTAAAAAAGTCGTGGTTTGCGGGCAAAAGGCCCAGAACAAGAACAAGGTGCTGTGCTTATGGAAGGCTGCCCGCGTGTTTGCAAGGGGTTCTGATGTGCTGCATCATTGACCACATACACGTGGCGCGATAAGCCCGCGCTTCACTATCTGGCAATGTTAGCAGGTTCTGCCTGCGCACTGTTGGGTGTTTGTATATAAATTAGGAGGCCGAAGCATGGATGGCGAACGCATTTCCGGGGATGAAGATGCAGCTGTTGGCGGTATTGCCGCAGATCGGCTGAGAAGCATTATTGAGCGTGTTGAACGCTTGGAAGAAGAACGCAAGGCTCTGGCGGGAGATATCAAGGATATCTTTACAGAAGCAAAGTCTGCCGGGTTTGATGTAAAGGTTATTCGCCAGATCATCCGCCTGCGTAAGCAGGAGCCGGCCGAAGTGGAAGAGCAGGAAACACTGCTGGATATCTACCGTCGCGCATTGGGTATGTAAAAGGCTAGTCGGGTCTATTTCCCATGATGTCTCTGTCTTTTCCTGATTGGATGCCTGTCTGGGGCCAGCTTTTGGTTCTGGCTTTTGGCGTGTTATTCGGGCTTGCTTTCATGATGATGCCTTTTGCCGTGTTTGGGGTAAAAGGGCGGTTGGGTGAGATTTCTCTCCAATTGGAAGAAATCCAGGCCGAGCTGCGTGCGCAGGCTGTGCGGGGTGCTCCTGCGTATCAGGAGCCTACGCTGCCTGTTGCAGCAGAGCGAAACGGCAGAACATCATCCGGCGTGGTGGTGGAAGAGGTGCGTCCGCCGGAGGTTGCAAAACCTCCTGCGGCACCTCGTGCAGTGCCCGTTTTTCCCGAACTGCGGACACCTAAGGTTTCTGATGCGTATGAAGCGCGAGAGGAAGCCCCACCAAAACCGCATCTTGCGCCAGACCCGGAAAAGCCGGTGGTGCGCCGCATGCCGTGGCATGAGCCAGAAGCCCCGCCAGCAGAAACTGGAGCGGAAATACTGCGCCGGCAGCGTGCACCAGATGCCAACCAGCCACCGTATCGGCCTGATTTTTCACACGAGGCCCCACCGCCTAACCCATCTGTTCGGATACCGCGTGTTGATGAGCATACTGGCCGTGCGGAACCTGTGCTGAATTGGCCAAGAAAAAATCCGGCGAACGATTAAAAGTTTTAGATCATGACGAGGTCATCACGATGGATGATCTCGTCCCGCCCATGCCACCCCAGAATATCTGTAAGCTCAGTGGAGCGGTAGCCTGCAATACGTCGGGCATCATCTGCATCATAGGCGGCAAGCCCATGTGCCAGCACGATGCCATCCGTATTGATAATTTCTACCAGATCACCCTGAGAGAAATCACCCTTCACCCCAAGCACACCTGCTGGCAAAAGAGATTTGCCTTGCTGCAATGCGGTTACGGCACCATTATCCACCATAATTTCACCTGCTGGTGTCAGGCTGCCTGCAATCCATTGCTTGCGGGCCGTATGGGCGCAATTTTGCGGCAGGAACCATGAGCAGCGCCCGCCTTCCAACAAAGAGCGGAGCGGGTGGGGCGTTTTGCCCAAGGCAATAGCCATGGCACAGCCTGAGCGCGTAGCAATGCCCGCGGCCAACAGTTTGGTGCGCATACCCCCAGAAGAATAGCCCGGAGGAGGCTCACCCCCCATTGCTTCAATTTCTGGGGTAAGGGTTTCAATCACGGGCAGATGCTGTGCATCCGGGTTTGTGCGTGGGTCAGCCGTGTAGAGGCCATCAATATCAGAAAGCAGCACAAGCTGATCTGAGTCAGTCATTTGTGCAACACGGGCTGCAAGCCTGTCATTATCGCCAAAACGGATTTCGGCTGTGGCAACGGTATCATTTTCGTTAATAACGGGAACACACCCCATTTCTAGTAGGGTGTTCAGCGTTGCGCGTGCATTCAGGTAGCGTTTGCGGTCTTCTGTATCTTCCGGGGTGAGCAAAAGCTGGGCAGCAACAAGGCCGTGGGCCGAAAGAGCATTGCTCCATGCCTGTGCCAGACTGATCTGCCCTACGGCCGCGGCCGCCTGCTTTTCTGCTAAGCGGAGCGCATCACCAGCCAGCCCCAATGTGTGCCGGGCAAGTGCAATAGCGCCAGAAGATACAACAGTAACAGCCGTGCCCTGTTTGCGCAGATACGCAATATCTGCTGCCACACTGGCCAGCCATTCCTGACGAGGTGCCTGTTTTTCTGGGTCCACCACCAGCGCACTACCTATTTTAACAACAAGCCGTTTGGCATTGGTAAGGGAGGGGCTGGTGTATCCGGTCATGGATCAGTTCCGTAAAAGCAAAGGGGCTTGAGGGGCCTGTGGGCAGCTAAGTGTTCAGGCGGGGTTTTTATCCGCATTCTTGCGGTTTTCGGTAACCTGATTCTGGAGCATGCGCAAAAGTTCTGGCACGCCCTGATGGGTTGCCGCAGAAATCAACACCACTGGTGCGCCACTGGCTTTTTCCAGCGCAGCGCGCCGGGAAGAAGCTTCCCGCGGGGTCATGGCATCCATTTTGTTCAGAGCGATGATTTCCGGCTTTTCTGCAAGCCCGCCATCATAAGCGGCAAGCTCATGCCGAATAGTACGCCATGCGTCTACAACGCTGCCAGCGGCACCATCAATAAGGTGCAGCAATACAGCGCAGCGTTCAACATGGCCCAGAAAGCGGTCTCCAAGCCCGGTGCCTTCATGTGCGCCTTCAATAAGGCCGGGAATATCCGCTACAACAAACTCTTCCGTCATGGAAAGGCGCACAACGCCAAGCTGAGGATGCAATGTTGTAAAGGGATAATCGGCAATTTTGGGCTTTGCAGCAGAAACAACAGAAAGGAATGTGGATTTGCCAGCATTGGGCAGACCAACAAGGCCGACATCCGCAATCAGCTTAAGGCGTAGCCAAACCCAGCGCTCTTCACCCGGCCAGCCTTTATCAGACCGACGGGGGGCACGGTTGGTGCTGCTTTTAAAATGCGCATTGCCGTAGCCGCCATCGCCCCCGCGGCAAAGGGTGATGCGTTTACCAGCTTCGTTCAAATCCGCCAGTAGGGTTACGCGATCATCATCCATAATCTGGGTGCCAATGGGCACTTTGATGATAACAGCAGAGGCCGCAGCCCCTGTGCGGTCAGCCCCGGCGCCGTTGCCGCCTTTGCGCGCACGGAAGTGCTGCGTGTAGCGAAAATCGATTAGAGTGTTCAGGTTGGGTACGGCTTCAAAAATAATATCGCCACCGCGTCCGCCATTCCCACCATCGGGGCCGCCGAATTCAATATACTTTTCCCGCCGGAAGGCTGTCACGCCATCTCCGCCATCTCCTGAGCGGACGTAGATTTTTGCCTGATCCAGAAACTTCATGACATACCTTACTCAAGTCCAGAACGCGAAAAAGGGCCGATCCTGAGGACCGGCCCCTGTTTCTGCTCCGGCCACACGGGAAAACGTGCGGTGGAAAAACCGAACTGCTTATTCAGCAGCGGCAGGCAGCGCATCCACAGAAACGTGTACGCGGCCTTCTGCACGGCGTTCGAAGCGAACATTACCGTTAGTCAGGGCAAACAGGGTGTGGTCTTTGCCAACACCAACGTTTACGCCAGCTTTCACCTTCGTGCCACGCTGGCGCACGATGATGTTGCCAGCAATAACCTGCTCGCCACCAAATTTCTTGACGCCAAGGCGGCGTCCGGCGCTATCGCGCCCGTTACGGGATGAACCGCCAGCTTTTTTTTGTGCCATGACCTAAGTTCTCCGTGGTCTTAACCAGTCTGAATCCCTAATGTGGGTTCAGGCTGCGTTGATTTCCTGAATGCGCAGAACGGTAACCGGCTGGCGGTGACCATTTTTACGGCGGCTGTTCTGCCGACGGCGCTTCTTGAAGATGATGACCTTCTTGAGGCGGTCCTGAGCGATAACGGTTGCCGTTACCTTTGCGCCAGCCACGGTAGGGGCACCAATCTGGCTGCCGCTTTCGCCACCAACGGCCAGAACTTCATCAAATGTAACGGTTGCGCCGGCTTCAACTTCCAGCTTTTCAACCTTCAGCACCATGTTGGGCTCAACCCGGTACTGCTTGCCGCCGGTGCGGATAACTGCGTACATAAACTGTCTCTTCCGATCTCTGGATTCTCGCGGCACCATTCAGATACAGGCGAAAATTCTGGTCGCTTTTTCTTCTTTGGCTGCACAATGCGCGCAGCATGGTTCCATCTGTGTGGATTAGGGCGGATTTTTAAGCGGTCAGGGTAGGGCGCGTCAATAGAAATATGGGGCCTATGCACTTGCATGGGCTATAAAAGCGTGTCTATAAGCCCGCGCTATAGGAGAGATGCCGGAGCGGTCGAACGGGGCGGTCTCGAAAACCGTTGTGCGCGCAAGCGTACCGAGGGTTCGAATCCCTCTCTCTCCGCCATTTGATATATCCCATGACAGTCCATAGAACGGCGAAGGCAACTGGCCCAGATTTGGGCGGATATGCTTATGAAAGACCAGCCCGATGCGATGACACTCCTGAGGCATCGGAAGCGTTGAAATGGCCGGAAATGGGGATTCCCATTCCCGGTAAAGAGTTCTGTGGTTCTCTCTGCTCTATGGATTCCAGTAGATATTTCTGAAATCCATAGAGCAGGGAAGGGTAGATTTAATTATTGTTTTTGGCGTTCAGCTGTATCCACTCTGTGACGGTCGACTCAAGCCAACGAACAGTGCGCGGACTGATTTTATGTGTGGCAGGAGGAAATTTGTCATTTCTGATCAAGAGTCTCACGTACGATGGCGACATCGACACGCGCTCGCACACCTGCTTCAGTGTGAGTAAGTTTTCACACATTTTATTTCTCCGTCAGAAGTATAGTATCCACAATACTTATATTTATTGTGGAATGCAGGAGGGTATTCCCTGATGTATGTATTGATACAGGAAAAATAACTAATAATCAAATTTCTAAAGTTGTGTATTGTGTAAAACAACGAAAAATTCCCTAAATTCAGGAAAAAATAATGTGTGCTTTCTATTTATTTTTGGATTATTATGTTTTTACTTTGTTTATCATAGTATAAGTTTGAATTTTCTGCGGTTATAGAACTTCAACAATCTACGCAATGAGAGTTTGATCTATATGATATAAGTTCCCTGTTAGTATTTTTGGTGAAAGAAGAAAAAATATCGGTTATTTTATAAGGATATTCATATTTCTGGAATCAGAATATGCGAGAAAATCATAGAATTGTTTGGTTTTTCAGTTGAATTCTGATCATTTACTTTTTCAGATCATAAACGGTATCAATTGAAGCGACTATAAAAGTATCACTTCTGCTGCGAATCAGATTCGAATCGGAGTCTGGGAAATCAGATCGGGATGGATCATTTTGAAAAAATAATGACTAATTATATCCTTTGCCCACCTATGGAGAGTCTGCCATCCTGATGTGAACTGAATGAATTGCCCCGGGTTTTGTGGAGACATCAATACCCGGGGCAATTCAATCTGTGATGTTTTCTCTCTGTTTTCAGGGAGAGAATGAATGCGACGATATGGCCTGAGTGACAGCCAGTGGGAACGGATAAAAGATCTTCTCCCGGGTCGTGAAGGTCATGTCGACGGAACGGCCGCCGATAACCGTCTGCTTGTGGAAGCGGTGGTGTATCGCTACCGCGCAGGCATTCCCTGGCGTGACCTGCCAGCGCGGTTCGGGGATTGGAAGAATGTTCACAGACGTCTGCGCCGCTGGTGCGAAAGCGGTGTCATCGAGCAGGTTTTCCGGCATCTGGCCGCCGATCGTGACAACGGATATATGATGATCGACTGCACGACGCGGAAATCTCACAGAAGGGTTGTACATCGGGTTAGATTATGAAAAAGTCTGTTTTGCACAAAAGAAATTTTCGTAAGCTATAAGAAAACCCGATGCAGACAGAGTGTAGCGCAGGCGCGTATGAATTTCCAGCCTCCTGTGGACGGCGTGTTGTGGCCCGTTTTGACGGGGGTCGCATGAGTTCGGATGGGGGCGTCATTCTGGTGAAGCAGGCTGATGACATTCTGGGTCTCAGCCGCCGCTTTGCTGCCTGTTTTCGCGATGAACGGCATCCCGGCTTTGTGGAATACCGGGTTGAAGACCTTGTCCGTCAGCGGATCATGGGCCTGGCACTGGGCTATGAAGACCTTAATGACCATGACGCTTTACGTCATGATCCTGTCATGGGTCTGGTATCGGGACGTCTGTCAGGAAGCCGGGCCAACTGTGTGGCACTGGCAGGAAAATCCACGCTGAACCGGCTAGAGCGCAGTGGGCAGCAGGCAGATCGTTACTGCCGCATCATTGCTGATCATGAGGCCCTGGCTACCCTGTTCGTGACGCTTTTCATGGACCAGCATGAGCGCGCACCCGCCCGGATCGTTCTGGATGTGGATGCCACCGATGACCGTATCCATGGCCATCAGGAAGGCCGGGCCTTTCATGGATATTACGGCCATAACTGCTATCTTCCCCTGTATGTCTTCTGCGGGGACCATCTCCTCAGCGCTACCCTGCGCACGGCAGACAGGGACCCGGGGAAGGAAGCACTGGCAGACATCCGCCGGATCGTGGAGCAGATCAGGAGCCGTTGGCCCCGGGTGCGTATCCTGGTGCGTGGGGACAGCGGTTTCGCCCGGGACAGTCTGATGACATGGTGCGAAGACAACCACGTTGACTTCCTGTTCGGGCTTGCAGGCAACACCCGCCTGTATGACCGGATTGCCTCTTTGTCCGCTGAGGTTCGTGACGAAGCCGCCACGACAGGCAGAGCTGCGCGCGGTTTCGCCTCCTTTGACTGGATCACAAAGGACAGCTGGACGCGCCGCAGGCGGGTCGTGGCCAAGGCCGAATGGCGCCACGGCAACCGCTATCATCGCTTTATTGTCACCACGCTACCGCAGGGAATGTCCGACCCCCGCCATCTCTACGAACAGATTTACTGCGCACGCGGGGATATGGAAAACCGCATCAAGGAATGCCAGATGGATCTGTTCTCAGACAGGACCTCGTCCCACACCATCCGGGCCAACCAGCTCCGGCTGTGGTTCTCGGCCGCAGCCTATGTCCTGCTGACCGCTCTGCAAAGACTGGCCCTTGGCCAGACCAGCCTGGAGACGGCGACCTGTGGCACCATACGCGCACGACTGCTCAAAATCGCGACACGTGTAACGCTCAGCGTCCGTCGGATTGTCCTGTCCATGCCGGACATGTTCCCCTGTCAGCATGAATTCGCCCTCGCTCATGCACGATTGCGAAGGCTCCGGCAGGCCATCTGAAGAAACAGACAGTGCACAGACCACAATAGCTTCCACCAACACTGCCTTCTCAGGCCGTGACACCCTCACTGCGTTCAGAACCCGCCGCCAGAAGCAGAATATCGTCAATATTCCAGATCGGGCTCCTGTGGGATGACTGAACTCTACAAAATGACCCGAAATTGCCTCAAGTGTGAGAAATCCGCGACGATTATCCGGGCTCACCAGCACAGTGCGGGTGCCCGTAAAAAAGGGGAGCGGATCAGGCCATCGGGCGGTCCCGTGGCGGACTGACCTCGAAAATTCACGCCATTGTCGATGCCGCAGGAAAGGCGGTCGCCCTGTCCCTGACGCCCGGGCAGAGAGCGGACATCACGGAAGCAGACCGCCTGCTGGATGAAGTCGACCCTGCAACCTTTATCGCTGACAAGGCTTATGACGCTGATCCGCTTATCGAAAAGCTCGAAGAACGGCAGATTACACCGGTTATCCCTTCAAGGAAAAACCGACGCGATTCACGGAAAATAAGCTTCCAGCTCTACAAAAACAGAAACATCATTGAACGCTTCTTGCCAGGCTGAAGCAGTTCAGAGGCATTGCAACGCGCTACGACAAGCTGAAGTCAACATTCTTCGCAGCAGCGCAACTCGTCTCCGCCATCATCGGAATTAACTGACGACACGCCCTAGCACTACAGTTGCATTTTGCATTGAGTTCTGAATTTATGGGTAACCATGATTCAGGATATGATGAGTGGCGGTGCGTCTGTTGAAGAGACGCTGGAATTATGGGCGCGCTCGCTTCGGTCCGCCAAGGATCGGATGGCGCCGCTGTTCACGCAGAAGCGTGTTGCGGCTTCTGCGTGTGCCTTCCTTGACGTTCTGATTGGCAATGAACCACGCAAGACGGGATGGATGCGAGCGGAAGCCGTAGGAGATCCCGGTCCATGGCGGCAGCAGGCGCTTCTGGGGCGCGGGCACTGGGATGCCGAGGTCCTTCGTGATGTCGTCAGGGATTATGTGATTGAGCATCTGGGCACTGAAGAGGGCGTGCTGGTCATTGATGAGACCGGTTTTCTGAAGAAGGGTCAGGCGTCCTGCGGTGTGGGGCGGCAGTATACGGGATCTGCCGGCAAGATCACGAACTGCCAGATTGGTGTGTTTGGCGCTTATGTTTCGGAACGGGGGCATGCCTTTATTGACCGCGCCCTGTATCTTCCAAAAGACTGGACATCAAAGCCTGAGCGCCTGAAGCAGGCCCACGTTCCCGATGACGTGGTGTTCGCAACCAAACCGGCGTTAGCCTCAATGATGATTGAGCGGAATATTGAGGCCGGTGTGCCCTTCCGCTGGGTTGCAGCAGACAGCGTGTATGGCGTCGGCGATGTGGAACGCACGCTTCGCCGGGCAGGAATTGGATACGTTCTTGGGGTCAAGGGCAATCACTGGTTCGGATCATGGACAATGGAACCGCTGATTGCCGGAGAGGCGAAAGATATTGCAGCAGGACTGCCAGACCAGGCCTGGCGTCGTCTGTCAGCGGGGCACGGCACAAAAGGTGAGCGACTTTATGACTGGGCGTATCTTCCGCTTGCTGATCTGGATGCTGAAGAATTTGACAGCCCTATAGCCGGACCATGGACACGTGGCCTGTTGATCCGCCGAAACATCTCTGACGGGGACCTTGCCTATTTTACGACCTGGAGCCCGAAAGGGACAACCACGCAGGAACTCGTGAACGTTGAAGGGACGCGCTGGAGGATCGAAGAATGTTTCGAGACGGCCAAAAACGAATTTGGTCTTGATCATAACGAGACCCGCTCCTGGCATGGTTGGCATCGGCATGTCTCTCTGGTCATGCTGGCCTATGCCGTCATGGCAAGTGTCCGGTATCAGGCAAACTCATTGAAACCGAAAAAAACACAACGCAGAACACGATAATCGTCGTCCGCTGGTCCATTCAGGAAATCAGGCGCCTCGTCGTAAAACTTGCACAACGCAGACTACCTGTCTCTCACATCCTCAGATGGTCCGTCTTTCGACGAACACATCAGGCCAGCGCTATCCGCGCTCACTCACGACACAAAATGCAACTGTAGTGCTAGAAAACTCGGACCATTCATTCGCATTGCGCAGTTGAAAGTCGTCGACAATCTTCAACCATTCCTGCAGACGTTTCACGACCTGGTCGATAGAAGGGCGTTCGACTGGATCATGTTGCGTGCAATCGGTGAGCAATACATCCAATGTGGTGGTATATTCCTCTGGCATGAAATTCTTCAAGCCGACTCTCGATAACGCCACATACGGCCCGTCGAACCCAAGAGGTTCTCCGGTCAGGAAAATCCAAAGCGTTTTCGCAAACGAGAACACATCGGCGGGCAGACCATCCGCGCCGGCGGCTTCCCGCCGCATTTCCGGCGCCATCGTATAAACTTGGCACCGACGTCACGGCGAGGCTTAGTGATGGGGGTGAGATCGGGGTATTTCACAAGTCCGAATTCCGAGAAACATAGACGGTCGTCCCAGCCGAGAAGGTTCTGCGGTTTGATGTCCCAGTGTGCGATTGTTTTCGCGTGGAGGGTAGTCAGCGTCTCCCCAAGACGATCGATCTTTTGTCAGCCTTTTTCAGAAACTCTGTGCTTCCGGTTGCCAGAGGCATGACATACCAAGGACGCGCGCTCTTTCCATCCGGAAAGCAGAAGTCTAGCATCGGCACGATGCCTTTCAAATCGTCTAGTTTTTGCAAAGCAGAGATTTCATTGCGGAATCTAGCATAAGGTTCCTCTCCGAGATCACGCAGGATTTTAATGGCCGCGTTTGGATAATCTGAATGCGAAGCCCGCCACACATCTGCGTTTCCGCCGGAATCGATAGCTTCAACAAGCGTCCAGTTCCCGAGTTTATCGCCTACTTTGAGGGCTTTTAATTTAGTACCCATTACTGCTCGTTTTGAATAATAATTGTCTCACCAGAATATTTTTACCAGACGAGAGCATCCTTAAGAAGAGCGGTTCGATAGCGGCTGCGAAGTGTTCCTCTAAACTGTCTTCGCTTTGAGGTTACGCTGTTAGCTGCTCGGACAAGAAGATAGGCAATGACGCGATGTAAATTTTTCTATGAACCCATAATTGGGTGCCGACGAAGCACCTGGCGGAGCTTGCTCTGACTGAATGGGCCTTCTGTAGGTGTGAAGACATTTTTGTGTCGTCGCAGCAAGTCAGGTTGCCTCACGTCGCAAGGACTTCGACGTTAGCAATAGCCATAAAGACCAAAAACCAGCGTTCAGCTTCCAACTTGGAGTTCGCTGAGGCCAAAGTGCAAAATCATGTCAGCTTTAGGGAAAGTTCGTTTGGATCGAGAATGACCGGGATGAGGCGTAAGCGGAATCTCTGAATCTTTTTGCATGGTTGCCGGAGTTTTTGCTCAGGTGATAGATTTATCATAAAAAACAAAAGATATTTGAACAGTTCTTGGCCAGACTGAAGTAGTTCAGAGGCATAACTTTACACATCATGTTCTATGTCAGGCCTGTGACCTGACGAGGCATTTCTTTCTACGTAGAAACCCGTTGTCTGGTGGCCATTCAGGTTCACGTCATCTTAGCGCGTTATAGGGGCAAAGATGCCAACGCAACAACGGCGTGCTGTGGATCGTATTAGGAAGGCCAGATACAGGTTATGCAACGGGTAATACGTTACGGATTGTCAATTCTGATAACACTCAGCCTGTGCGGATGTGTCTCTTATACCGAAACAGAAAGTATCTGTAAGGGAACGGAAGAAGGTATTCTTCTGCATATAGATGGCTCATATGCGGGCTATCCACATTCTGTTTTACGGCCTGCAGTCTTGCAGAGTGTTGCCTGTCCTATAGGAGAAACAGAACTTCAGGTATTTCACGCCATTGCTGTGCCTCCACCACATATGCGGGTGTCTATCAAGCGGCCGGCCGGGCAGGGGCGGTTGGGATCGCTTTCCGTCACATTATTTTCGCAAGGGCGTTTTGTGATTGGTGAACGCATGGCCCTGACGTCTTTTTCACGCACCCAGTCACCTTCATCCATAAAAGGCGACATCAACTTGGCAACGGTCAATCTATGGAATGACCTCGCCTCCCGAATTACGCATAACAAGCCGATTATTCCGTAGAAGGCTGCGTGTAACCTCATGCGTGAAATCCTGCTGTTAAGTATTGTGACATTTTCATTGGACATATTTTCCGCGAATGCCCAGAACATGCCAGAAAAAATAGATTTTCATAGAGCCGTTAATATAGCCTGGGCGGTTGATCCTGTGCGTACGGAATTGCAGGTTGGCCATCATTCTGCAAAGGCGCGCAGCAGTGCGGCAGGATCATGGTTTGCTGGCGGACCAACTCTGTCTGGTGAATATATGGATGACCATGCAATCGGGAGTAATGAAGGGTACACCACCTATCAGGGAGGGGTGTCCGTACCGCTCTGGTTGCCAGGGCAGGGAAGCGCCACGCGTCAGGTCGCAAGTGCTGAAGCTGCATCTCTGGATGAGCAGCTAAATGTTGAACACCTGTCGCTTTCCATAAGGATATTGGATGGGGCGGCCAAAGCACAGATTGCTCGGGAACGTTTAAAGGCGGCAAATCAACTGTATGAGTATGCAAGCAGGATAAACAGTTTGATTGCCCATTCTGCGCATATGGGTGAATCTTCATCTTCGGAAAGCCAGATAGCACAGTCAGAAATGGAAAATGCCCGTAATGAACAGGCATTGGCGCAGGAATATCTGGAAAATTCTCAGGCTGAACTGGAAGTTTTATTTACCCAGCCAGTTGAGGTTGATCTTTCTCATGGCGCAGATATGGCACATGTGCGGTTTGTGGAACCACGTGATATGGAAGACAATGATCCGCGCGTAAAAGCCGCACACAAAAATGTTGAAGCCGCACAAGCTAATATGAAGCTTGCCCGCCGCTCTTTTATGCCCAACCCGGAACTGGGCATCGATGTAATTCATGAAAAACAGTATGGCAGCCCATGGGATGACCGGGTTGGTGTCAATTTCAGCATCCCACTACCAAGCGAGGTCCGGAATACACCGATTATGTCTGAGGCCAGCAACAGGCTTGCTTCTGCCAATAGTCAGGAAATACAGGCCCGGCGCATGGTGCATCTGGAAATATCCCGTGTGCGGGCTCGGCTGATGGCCGCCACAGCGGCCCGGCAGACCACCCGTATAGCCGCCGCAAATATGCAAAAGCGTGCAGCGGCAGAAGAGCATACATGGCGGGTGGGAGAGGCAACACTCGAAACTGTCATGCAGGCAGAACAGGCCGCCTGCAATGCGCAATTTGCCAACGCCCGTGCAGAGGTGGAATGGCATGCCGCAACGCTGCGTATGATGATTGCCATGGGGATTACACCATGAAAGGGCGCATCCTTCTGTATTTCGCTGTGTGTTTTTGTATGTCGTCTCTCGCCAATGCGGAAGATCAGATACTCCCTTCAGTTGTCGCGCTGGATACAGAAGCGATAAAAAATGAAGGTATTACAGTAATATTTTCAAAATATGGTAAGTTTTCTCGTATTTTGCCAGTTGTCAGCCGGGTTATGCCCGATACCACGCGGCTTGTGTATATCCACTCAGCCGGAAGTGGCAAAGTGCTGGACGTTTTGGTGCAGCCAGGTGCTTCGGTCCGTAAAGGACAGGCTCTGCTGCGCTATCAGGATCATTCCCTTCATGGTGCACGGCTTCAGGCCATTCAGATGCGTGCCGCGTTAACAGCTGCCATTGCCAGTAGAAATGATGCTGCAGCCGCAGTGCAGCGCGCAAAACAACTGGTTGGTCAAACCCTTTCATTGGCAGAGCTGCGCCGCAGGCAGGATATTCTGGCGCAGGCAGATGCAACCATGCGGGCCCGACAGGCAGATGTGGATACATTGGGTCATCGGTTTAATGAGGAGTTCAATTCATCCTCTGAACAAAGCAGTCGGAAACAGCAGGATGAGGTATCAACCCTGATCTCTCCGGTTGATGGTATGGTGCAAACGCTGGACACATCTGTCGCTGCAGACCTAACGCCAACTACAAACGTGGCGAGCGTGGCAGATCTATCTGACGTGTGGATTGTTTCGGACATTGCGCCGGAACAGGCAGCACGTCTTCAGCCCGGGGGACTACAGACCACAGAGACCAACGATGGTGCCATCACATCCCGGATTGATACAGTGGATGGTATGGCCAACCCGCAAACAGGGTTGGTGCGTGTTATCAGCCGTGTTTCCAACCCAACTGGTGCGTTGGTTCCAGGCATGGTGCTGGATGCCAGCCTGACGGAGCGTGACAGTGTAACGGGAATTGTCCTGCCTTCAGATGCCATTCAGAAAATTGGTGTCCATAACGTCGTGTTTGTGCAGATAGATAAAACGCATTACCGGCCTGTGATGGTGAATATAGCCTTGGATGATGGTAAGCACGCGGTTGTAAGCTCAGGCTTGAAAGAGGGTGAGGCAGTGGTCAGCTACGGCAGTTTTGCCCTGAAATCAATTATCGGGCTGGCCGGAATGGACGCAGACTGATGGCCCGTAAATACCTGGAGACTTTGCTGCGGGCCCGTATGCCAGTGCTGGGTGGACTGGCTCTGATATTGGCGGCAGGTATTATGGCAGTGCTGGAACTGCCTGTGGAGGCTGTGCCAGATATTTCACCAAAGCAGGTTCTTGTCTCTGTTGTGGCGCCCGGCCTTGCGACCGAGGAAGTGGAAAAACTGATCACCTTTCCGGTTGAAGCCAGCATGACTGGTATTCCCGGCATGACGGATCTGCGATCGGTTTCTCGTGGTGGGGTCTCGGTTGTTTATGTGCAGTTTGCTGATGATACGGATATCAATCTTGACCGCACACGGGTGAATGAACGCATCCAGCAGGCGCGGGGTTCCATATCTGTGCCGGGCATTACTGTAAGCATGGGGCCGCTTGCAACGGGCATGGGTGAAATCATGCAGTTCCAGATCAAGGGGGCGGGGCGCTCACTTATGGAACTCAACCGGATCATGAACTGGACGGTAGTGCCGCAGATGCGGCTTGTACCGGGTGTTGTGGATGTAAACGTCAATGGTGGCGCGGAAGAAACCTATGAGGTTGCGCTGGATCCTGCCCGGCTGATTGCCAGCAACCTTTCAGTGAGTGAGGTTTATCGCGCGGTGGATGCAAACAATGCGGCATCAGGCGGTGGGTGGATCACTCATCATGCCGAGCAGCAGAGTGTGGTCGGGCGTGGGTTGGTGGGCAGTCTTGCTGATTTTGGCAACATTGCCGTACGCGCCAATGCCGATGGCTCCATTATACGCCTGCGTGATCTTGGGCGCATTACAACTGGCGCACGCACACGTCTTGGCGCTGTTACCCGTGATGGGCAGGGCGAAATTGTGATTGGCGTGGTGATGATGGAAAGTGGCGCAAGTTCCAACGCTACATTGGCCGCCATCAATCATGCCTTGCCCGGTATAAGGCAATCCCTGCCAGCAGGTGTTACATTGGAGCCCTATTACACCCGCGCCACATTAACCGGGCAAACAATTGCGACCGTGCGCGATAACCTGCTGATGGGTGCCGTGCTGGTGATAGCGGTGCTTGTGGTTGTGATTGGAAGCTGGCAGGCCGCTCTGGTAATTGCCTCCGTTATTCCAGTGGCTCTTGTCTGCGCCATGGCCGGTATGCGGTATTTTGGCATTTCAGCTAATCTGCTTAGCCTTGGCGCAATTGATTTTGGCATGATTGTTGATGGCTCATTGGTGGTTATTGAGCATATCCTTTCAAGGCGGGAGGAGGAGCCAGAAGCCGCGTTTATGCCGCTGGTTGTCTCGTCCGTTCAGCAGGTCATACGGCCTGTCGGCTTCGCCATACTGGTCATCATTATGGTCTATCTGCCTATTCTTACCCTGCAGGGCATTGAAGGGCATATGTTCCGGCCCATGGCGCAAACGGTTATCATGGCGCTTCTAGCTTCGCTGGCTTACTGCTTCATCTGTATTCCCGTAATTGCGGCTCTGACTCTGGCGCGTGTGCGGCCAAAAGGAGATACATGGCTGATTGCTCGCCTGCGCGCTCCATATGCACATCTGACAGAGTGGGGAGAAGCACATCCGCGGCTTCTGTTTGGGGGCACGCTGGCTGTTCTGGTGTTATCGGCAGGTCTTGCAACACGTCTGGGCGGGGAGTTCATTCCCCAGCTTGATGAAGGGGCTTTGGCTGTTACCACCACACGTCTGCCCTCAGCATCTCTGGAGACTGTACTTGCATCGGTGACCAAACAGGAACAGATTTTGCGGCGTTTTCCTGAGGTCAAAACGGTTGTCAGCAACACTGGCACATCCGCCATTCCCACAGATCCGATGGGTGTGAATGAGACTGACAGCTTCATTCTTCTCAATCCGCCATCAACATGGAAAACCGCGCGTACGCAGGCTGGGTTGGTGGCTGCAATGGATGAGACACTGCGGCGAGAATTGCCAGATGCGCTGTATTCCTGGAGCCAGCCGGTGCAGATGCGCATGGATGATCTGCTCTCTGGCGTAAGAACACAGATTGCGGTTTCGATTTTTGGTGATGATCTGGCAACACTCGCCACTCTGGGGGGCAAGGTTGTAGCTGCTATTTCAAGTGTAAAAGGTGCCGCAGATGTGGCAGCGGCGGGTGATGGCAGTGTGCCGCTGGTTGTGGTGGACATTGATCGCGCACAGGCTGCCAGCCGCAACGTGGCAGTACAGGATATTCTGGATACGGTGGAAGCCATAGGCGGGCATGTTGGTGCGCGGCCTGTTATTGTTGGCAATGCCATTATCAGCACGCAGGTGCGCCTGAACGGCCGCCATGTGGCTTCAGCGGCAGCTATTGCTGCCTTGCCTGTCCGGCGTATGGATGGGCAGGGGAATGTCATGCTTTCACAAGTGGCGCGTGTGCATGAAGTTGATGGTACACCACGTATCAGTCGTGATGGTGTGCGCCGCCGCATGGTTGTGCAAGCGAATGTGCGAGGGCGGGATCTTGCCTCCTTTGTTACCGAGGCGCAGCAGCGTGTGACGCATGATGTGCATCTGCCATCGGGCTACACCATGCAATGGGATGGGCAGTTCCGTAACCTGCATTCAGCTGTGCAACGTCTGGAAATTGTTCTGCCTCTTGCTCTTGGTCTGATATTTGCTTTGCTGGCTGTAACCTTTGGCGCAATCCGGCCCGCACTCTTGGTTTTTATCAATCTGCCTGTGGCTGCAACCGGCGGCATTATTATGCTGACATTACGTGGAATGCCCTTCAGTATTTCAGCAGGTATTGGATTTATTGCCCTGTTTGGGGTGGCTATTCTGAATGGCGTTGTGCTGGTGAGCGAAATAGCCGCATTGCGCGCGCGAGGGATGGCCGTGGCGCAGGCGGCTTTTGTGGGCGCAAAAGCCCGCTTCAGACCGGTTATGGCTACGGCGTTGGTGGCCAGCCTTGGCTTCTTTCCCATGGCGTTTTCTGAAAGTGCCGGGGCAGAAGTGGAAAGACCTTTGGCCAGTGTGGTGATTGGCGGACTGGTGACATCCACGCTGCTCACTCTGCTGGTGCTGCCATCCCTGTATGCTCGTGTCATGCGAGAGGAGGTTCAGAACTGATGCGTATCCTCATTGTGGAAGACGAGCACGATCTTGGGGCAGCCGTGCAGGAGCGTATGCGGCAGGATGGACATGCTGTGGATTGGTTCATGACTCTGGAAGATGCACGCGCAGCCGTGGCAACTGTGGATTATGACTTCATGCTGCTGGATCTTGGGCTGCCAGATGGCAATGGGCGCGATCTGCTGCGAGAGATCCGCCGTAAGTCCTTTGATACCGCCATTCTGATCACAACGGCAGAAGACCAGATCAGTGACAGGATCGCAGGTTTGTCCGATGGAGCGGATGATTACATCGTCAAACCCTATGATTTGAATGAACTGGTGGCGCGGATTGCGGCAGTCGCCCGCCGGTATGTCGCGCCACGCAGGCAGGCCTGCTACCAGATGGGCGAGATTGTTATTGATCGGGAAAATCGTTCCGTAACGCGTAACGAGATGGAACTTGAGTTAACAGCACGGGAATGGGCAATCATGGAATTGCTGTCTCGCAGGCCCGGACGCATTTATTCCCGCCAGCAGATTGATACAGCCCTGTATGCGCTGGATCAGGATGTTGGCAGTAATACGGTTGAGGTTTTTATTAGTCGCCTGCGTAAAAAGGTTGGCAATACGGTTATAAAAACCGTGCGTGGCCGGGGTTATTGCCTGGCCGATAGAGCAGACGCATGAAAAACTGGAGCCTTGCGACCCGGATTGTCAGTGGTGTTCTGTGTGTGGTCACGCTGAGCCTTCTTGCCCTTAGTATCGCAGTTGCCGGTTTTACGCGGTACGAAATAACAGAACGTCTGGACAATTCCTTGCAGGAAGTATCCGAACGTTTGCAGGCTATCATTACTATACAGCCGCATAAAGCCCAGTCAGACAACGTGGCATGGGTGCCCGATGTGGGGCCACGAACACTCGCGTATCAGGTTGTTGATCAATCTGGCCATGTTGTTCTGCGTTCTCAAAATGCACCGGTTGAGCCTTTTGTGCCTGATATTCATACAGGTTTTGCTAATACGCCTTTGTTTAGGGTTTATATTGCAGCACCTACGGCCACGGCTTATCGTGTTTTGGTTGGGGAACCCACGTTGCATCGGCGAGAGGCCACATGGCGCGCAACGGCTATGGCCGTTTTGCCGATACTGATCTTTTTGCCCGTAATTTGGGTGTTGGTGCGCCTGATAGTGCGTCGTGCCTTGCGGCCTTTGAACCGTTTGCATGATGAAATGCAATCTCGCGGCAGTGGCAATTTAAGCCCTATTTCGTCACTTGATTTGCCGGTCGAACTGGTTTCTATCCAGCATGCCGTAAACACGCTTCTGTCCCGCCTTAAAACAGCACTTTCTACGGAACGCGCTTTTGCAGCAAGTGCAGCGCATGAATTGCGTAACCCACTTGGTGCCCTGCTTGCGCAGGTACAGATGCTGGGGCGCATGTTGCCTGAAGGATCTTCGGCTAATAAGCGGGTGGAAATTATTGCGGATCGCACTCGCAGATTGGCCCGAACGGTTGAAAAACTGCTACAATTTTCACGTGCATCTTCTGGCGTTGCTTTTCGGCGAGATCGATTTGATCTGCTGGTCGTATTATATGTGCTGGTTGATGATCTGGGGCATCTACCACATGCTGGCCGGAGTATTAATTTAAAAGCCAAGGGTATTGGCCATATTTTTGTTTATGGAGATATGGACGCAACCGGTATTCTGTTGCGCAATCTACTTGAAAATGCCCTCTTGCATGGCACTTCCGATATGCCAGTAAAGGTTGAGGTAAAACCTGAGGGCTGTATTGACGTTATTAATGATTGTCCTGCCTTGGCCCCAGACACATTGGCCCAACTGACAAGCCCATTTGTGCGTGGTGGCAGTTCCAGAAATGGAAGCGGCCTTGGTTTAGCAATTGCCAGTAATATTGCCAGACAGATGGATGCGCGCTTGCAATTACAATCACCTCTTACTGGTTCTGCGCGGGGATTAAGTGTTTCTCTATGTTTCCCTAACCCAGAAATCATATTGCTGTCTGAAGAAACTTGACAGTAACACGTTCAGGTTTGCGTCATGTTTGCGATGTATGATGTTCTAGATGAAATGATTCCTGTTGTGATCTCTCTTTTGAAAAGAAATGTTTTTCAAAAAATGCAGGCGGTTGAAAGTACATCAATCAAATATGGGAAATAATATCTTGAACAGCCAGAAAGAAACGCATGCAACATCTCGTTTGGGATGGCTGCGGGCCGCTGTGTTGGGTGCGAATGATGGCATTCTGTCAACATCCAGCCTTATTATGGGTGTTGCGAGTGCCCATGCCAGTCGAGAAAATATTTTGCTGGCTGGAATATCAAGCCTCGTGGCCGGAGCCATGTCTATGGCTGCAGGAGAGTATGTTTCTGTCAGTTCACAGGCAGATTCAGAAAAAGCTGATCTTGCTCGTGAAAAGCAGGAGCTTGGCAGCAGTTGGGATACCGAAGTTGGCGAACTGGCTGATATATATCGCCAGCGTGGGCTGGATGATGCTCTGGCGTGCAAGGTTGCACAGCAACTCATGCAGCATGACGCATTGGGGGCTCATGCTCGTGATGAATTGGGTATTTCCGATGCAACATCTGCACGACCAATACAAGCGGCCTGTGCATCGGCTGGGGCATTTTCGTCTGGCGCAATACTTCCGGTGTTGGCTGCATTACTCTCATCTTCATCTATTGTATCATGGGCTGTGTCCGCAGTCTCACTCATAAGCTTGGCGTTACTTGGAGTTGTAGGGGCCCGTGCAGGTGGTGCTGCACCTTTGCGGCCTACCTTGCGCGTCCTATTTTGGGGTATTGTCGCTATGGTGGGAACAACTTTTGTTGGGAAAATGTTTGGTGGCCTATAAAGGAATTATCATTATTATATAATACCATCTTGTTTTTCATAAATGTTATTTTTATGGGAATATAATTGTAGAAATACAACGTTTATTATGTGAATTCATCATCAACCATATAATTTATTTTTTGTCTTTAACAGCGGAATTTTTCTTAATTAATATATATATCGGAACAGATTTAAGTTCTGAGAGCCCTTTTGGAAATTCGCTATGATAGGTTTTCAAGAGGTTTTGAGCGTGATTCAAAGGCAGGATGTGGACGCCAGCACAACGAGGTCGCATGGCCGGAATTACACGCAAGACGAAACGCTATCCGTCTGATCTGACAGATGAGGAATGGGAGCGCATAGCGCCTCTGATGCCCCCTGCGAACCGGCGTGGTCGGAAACGGACAACCGATTTCCGTGAGATCATCAATGCTCTGCGCTATCTCGTGCGCTCAGGCTGCGGTTGGGAGATGCTTCCGGTTCATTTTGGCCCATGGCAAACGGTTTACTGGTGGTTCCGCAGGCTGATGCGCCGTTTCCTGTTCCAGACCATTCATGATGTCTGTCTGATGCTCGATCGTGAAGCGACAGGACGCGAAACCAGTCCATCGGGTGGTGTCATTGATAGCCAGAGTATCAAGGCACCCCACGCAAAGACACGTGGTTATGACGCAGGCAAGAAGATCGTCGGTCGGAAACGTCACATCGCAGTTGATACGGATGGCCGCCTTCTCCTGGTCCAGCTGACAACAGCCGATATTTCGGACAGTGCAGGAGGACAGATGATCCTTGACGCGGAAATCTCACAGAAGGGTTGTACATCGGGTTAGATTATGAAAAAGTCTGTTTTGCACAAAAGAAATTTTCGTAAGCTATAAGAAAACCCGATGCAGACAGAGTGTAGCGCAGGCGCGTATGAGTTTCCAGCCTCCTGTGGACGGCGTGTTGTGGCCCGTTTTGACGGGGGTCGCATGAGTTCGGATGGCGGTGTCATTCTGGTGAAGCAGGCTGATGACATTCTGGGGCTCAGCCGCCGCTTTGCTGCCTGTTTTCGCGATGAACGGCATCCCGGCTTTGTGGAATACCGGGTTGAAGACCTTGTCCGTCAGCGGATCATGGGCCTGGCACTGGGCTATGAAGACCTTAATGACCATGACGCTTTACGTCATGATCCTGTCATGGGTCTGGTATCGGGACGTCTGTCAGGAAGCCGGGCCAACTGTGCGGCACTGGCAGGAAAATCCACGCTGAACCGGTTGGAGCGCAGTGGGCAGCAGGCAGATCGTTACTGCCGCATCATTGCTGATCATGAGGCCCTGGCTACCCTGTTCGTGACGCTTTTCATGGACCAGCATGAGCGCGCACCCGCCCGGATCGTTCTGGATGTGGATGCCACCGATGACCGTATCCATGGCCATCAGGAAGGCCGCGCCTTTCATGGATATTACGGCCATAACTGCTATCTGCCCCTGTATGTCTTCTGCGGGGACCATCTCCTCAGCGCTACCCTGCGCACGGCAGACAGGGACCCGGGGAAGGAAGCACTGGCAGACATCCGCCGGATCGTGGAGCAGATCAGGAGCCGCTGGCCCCGGGTGCGTATCCTGGTGCGTGGGGACAGCGGTTTCGCCCGGGACAGTCTGATGACATGGTGCGAAGACAACCACGTTGACTTCCTGTTTGGGCTTGCAGGCAACACCCGCCTGTATGACCGGATTGCCTCTTTGTCCGCTGAGGTTCGTGACGAAGCCGCCACGACAGGCAGAGCTGCGCGCGGCTTTGCCTCCTTTGACTGGATCACAAAGGACAGCTGGACGCGCCGCAGGCGGGTCGTGGCCAAGGCCGAATGGCGCCATGGCAACCGCTATCATCGCTTTATTGTCACCACGCTACCGCAGGGAATGTCCGACCCCCGCCATCTCTACGAACAGATTTACTGCGCACGCGGGGATATGGAAAACCGCATCAAGGAATGCCAGATGGATCTGTTCTCAGACAGGACCTCGTCCCACACCATCCGGGCCAACCAGCTCCGGCTGTGGTTCTCGGCCGCAGCCTATGTCCTGCTGACCGCTCTGCAAAGACTGGCCCTTGGCCAGACCAGCCTGGAGACGGCGACCTGTGGCACCATACGCGCACGACTGCTCAAAATCGCGACACGTGTAACGCTCAGCGTCCGTCGGATTGTCCTGTCCATGCCGGACATGTTCCCCTGTCAGCATGAATTCGCCCTCGCTCATGCACGATTGCGAAGGCTCCGGCAGGCCATCTGAAGAAACAGACAGTGCACAGACCACATAGCTTCCACCAACACTGCCTTCTCAGGCCGTGACACCCTCACTGCGTTCAGAACCCGCCGCCAGAAGCAGAATATCGTCAATATTCCAGATCGGGCTCCTGTGGGATGACTGAATTCTACAAAATGACCCGAAATTGCCTCAAGTGTGAGAAATCCGCGTTGATGCCATTCGCAAACACTGGCCTTGGGTGAAGCACCTGTTTGCCGATGGAGCCTATGACCGCCTCCAGTTGATGGATAAGGCCACTTTTCTCGACTTCACAGTCGAGATCATCCGGCGGTCAGAGACAGCAAAAGGGTTTGAAATCCTGCCGCGTCGGTGGGTTGTGGAACGGACCTTCGGTTGGATGATCCGCTGGCGTCGCCTTGTGAAGGACTACGAACAGCGGATCGACGTCGCAGAGGCCATGATCTACATCGCCATGGGAAGCCTCATGCTACGCCGAAACGCTCATCCGTGAATTTCCAAAAGGGCTCTTATAAGACGAGTTTATAATGCATATAGAATGAATGATGATTTAATAATCATATATAAAATATTGATATATTTTATTTTTATATTGATACTAATCAATAAATTCTGATGGTTCATAGGTATATACACTTGTCTTGCGGCATGGTATGTGATGCCAGCCGCAAAACTTGCGGCATGGTATGTGATGCCAGCCGCAAAATAGGAGGCGAGTTACTATGCCAAAATCAGTAGTTAATCCCGAATTCCTTCCCATTCTTGAGAAAATGCCATCTTTTGATGGTCTTTCGTCGCTTTCACTGCCAGAAGTGCGAGAAGTTTTTCTAACATCTGTGCGCCTTATAGAAGGTCGGCCTCTGCCAGATGTTATCACGCGGGAAGAATACGTACCGGGGTTGAACAATGCCCCAGATGTGCGTGTGGTTGTTTATACGCCGCGTGAAGTGCAGCCCAATGCGCCTGCCATGGTTTTTATTCATGGTGGCGGTCTTGTTTCTGGCCATCCAGAAGTGGAGGACCCCAAATGCCAAAAGCTGGCTAGTGATCTGGGATTTCAGGTTTTCTCGGTAGATTATCGGCTGGCGCCTGAGGTCAAATATCCCGGTGCGATTGAAGACTGTTACGCAGTGCTGAAATGGGTGCATGAAAACGCCAGTAAACTTGGTATTTCGCGTGATAAGGTTGTTGTTGCGGGTGAAAGTGCAGGTGGTGGTTTAAGTGCTGCGCTGAGCCTGATGGCGCGTGACAAAAAAGAATACAAACTGGCTTTTCAGTTGCTTATTTACCCCATGCTGGATGATCGCACGGCAATAAACAGTGATCCGGGCGCCAATTTTGGCGAATTTGTCTGGACACGCTCTGCCAATAAATACGCATGGCAGGCTTACCTGGATGATAAAGCGGGTGGCCCACAAACGCCGCCATATGCAGCTGCGGGCCGAGCAACTGATCTGGCGGGTTTGCCCCCTACCTTTATTGGTGTCGGATCAATGGATCTGTTTTTGAAAGAAGACCTTGATTACGCAACCCGCCTAATGGCTGCAGCCGTACCCACAGAAGTTATGGTGGTGCCGGGGGCGTACCATGTGTTTGATATGTATGTGCCGGATGCCGAACTTTCCCGTAGGTTTATGGATGCCTACTGTGCAGCACTTAAACGCACATTGAATCTGTAAAATCAACAGTGCCTGACAGGTTATTTAGCCTGTCAGGCTGCGGTGTTAGATTTACCCACCACCTCTGCATGAAGCCATTTCTCTTGTAGAAACCGCTTCCGATGCCGCTTTGCGAAGCTGCACCGCGCAATTTTGTGCTGAAATAATCATTCTTTGTGCTGCGTTGGAAAAAGGCAATCTGCCCCCACTTTTGTTTGCGGCAATAAGGGCCAGATCTTTATACGCATCTACAAAAATATTTTGTGCAACACTGCCTATATCTTCACAGCCGCCCAAGTCTGTTGGCTGGAACATGTTTTTTGCACGAAAACAAAGCAGAGAGACCTTTTCCCCAGCGGAATAAGATGAGGCAGCATTCACACCATTATTGGAAAGATAGGCCTGTACATTATCTATTCCTGATGGGGAGGAGGCATAATCAACATAAAAATCTTCCCCTGTTTGAGAAACAGCAAGAGCTTGCCCAGTAATGTAGATGGGTTTGTCCATAGGAAAATTTTTTGCAGCCGTAGAGGAATTAGACTTCCATTCTGCCCAATAGGCTTGCGCAGTTACGGCTGTTGGGCGTGGAAAAACTGGTGCCCAATTTATAAGGCTTTTGCCGCCGCTTAAGAATGTTTTGATATCATTAGTGAGTAAAATGGAGGCTGCATCTACGTAAGAATAGGCGTCATCTACACTCTGCGGCGCAGAAGAGGCCATAACTGGGGTTGCCCATATCAGCATGGCAACCAGAAGTAACTTTTTCAAATTCATCTCCCTTCTTTGTCCGCAATTATATCTTTGGAGAGAAGAAGGAGGGAGTCCCGGTCTAAAATTTGGCAGCAGGTGGTTTTTGGCCACCCGCCTGCGCAATTATCAGGAATGTGCGGCAATAACGGTTTTTGCCAGAGATTCAATTTCAGAGGCTTCTACGCCTTCTGGGTTGCGTTCTGCTTTTTTGGCAACTTCGCGCTCGGCTTCACCAGCCTTTACGCCGCCTTTAAGCACATAATTTGCCAGTTCACGCACTTCTTCCTTGGTTGCCAATTTGGGCTGCTTAAGGGCGCGTTCTGCCAGATGAAAAAGGGAGCTGGTTTCGTGCGGTGCTTTATCAGTCATGGAAAATATCCTTTTGTCTTGATGCTTAAACCTAAGCATTTGTTCATTTTACGAAATGGGGATGTCTCTTGCATTCAGCTACGGGTAAGGCGGGATAGCTGCTATGTGCTGCGCAGATTGCATAGGTTGGGGCAGGAAATCTTTTATTCCGCTGGTGTTATTTTTGTTCGTACATCCGTAAGATAAAGCAGAAACTGGCCCTACCAGCACTGCCGAGGAATGGATGAGATATTTATGGTCAGGCATGCGTGCATGTCTGGATCGTGCTTTTGATATTTCTGGCCGAGGGTCCAGTATCCCCCAGGAAGTGGTGGCGGGTATCACCACCTTTGGGGCTATGGCCTATATTATGGCAGTTAACCCCAATATTCTGGCCTCTGCCGGCTTAGACCAGCATGCCATGGTTATCACCACTATTGCCTCTGCGGTTGTAGGGTCCTTTATCATGGCTGTGGGGGCTAATCTGCCCATCGCGCTGGCACCTGTTATGAGCAGCAATGTGGTTTTCGCCCAGATTGTTGTTGTGCGTATGGGGGTGCCGCCTGCTCAGGCCTTTACCATGGTGTTGTTGGGTGGGGTGGCATTTCTGTTTCTCTCCCTCACACCGTGGCGGCGCAGAATTGTTGAAACATTTCCGCTTTCAGTCAAACAGGGCATTCATTTTGCTATTGGGGCCTTTGTGGCTCATATCGGCATTGTAAATGGTGGTTTGGTAACCAAGGGTGGGGAAGGGTTGGTATTCGGGCAACTGTCCAACCCTGTTGTATTGTTGGCGCTGGCCGGTGTTTTTCTGGCCATGATGTTAAAATGGGCCCGTATACCAGCCGCCATTTTGGTGTCTGTTATTGCTGTAACAATAGCCGGGTTATGGGTTGCGCACCCAGATGGCAGCAAAGTTACGCAATTGCCTGCGCATTGGATGGATTGGCCTTCCTACCCATGGTTCATGTTATTCCCGTATGATTTTCACGGTTTGTTTGCCAATCTGTTTCTGGTTTTGCCCATAACGCTATATTTCTTTTTGGGTGATTTTTTTGATGCCACCGGCACCATGATGGCCGTGATGCAGCGTTCTGGCCTGAAAGATAGGCAAGGGCAGCCTTTGCTGGCGAAATCGGCTTTTGTGGCAGATGCAACAGCTAGCGTTATTGGGTCTGCTTTGGGCACATCCACAGTTTCGGCTTATCTGGAATCTCTGGTGGGGGTGGAAGAAGGTGGTCGCACAGGGCTAACAGCGCTTGTGGTGGCTTGTTTGTTTGCTGTGTCATCTATTTTATGGCCGCTTATTATCTGCGTGCCTGCTGTGGCCACCGCTCCGGCTCTTATTCTGGTTGGTCTGGGTATGCTTGGTAGCCTGCCAGATTTGAAAGCTTTGGCTGTGCAGGAGCGGGTTATTCCGCTGTTTATGCTGCTTGTCACCGTACTGACGGGTGATTTTATGGTCAGTCTGGCATTTGGTTTGCTGCTGCATACAGCCTTTGTGCTGACAACCCGCAAATGGGCGGAACTCACCCTGATGCTGTGCGGGTTGGACTGTGTGTTTATTTTGTATCTGGTGCTTTCATCCAGATTAGGCAGCTAAAAAACAAAACAGGCCGCTGTGAATATGGCAGCCTGTGTTTGGGTATATCAGAACCCGATCACAGCATCGCCACCAAAGGTGAACATGCCGTTGTTGCGGCCACCGTTAAAAGGTGTGGTGCCATTAAGGGAGCGATCAAACCGAATTTCCGGCCGAAGCTGGAATACGCGCACATGGTGCCCCAAATCTGGATGATACACGACGTTTAAAGACAGATCTCCATACGTGGTACCGTGGCCAGAGGGGCCAGCAACAGTTTCTCCACCCGTGCCAGCCAAGGCTTCCATATAAGAATTGTTGCCGCGGAAGGTGGCCACCATCATGTTGTTATTATCGCGGTAGATTTCGCCGCGATAATTGAAGGTGAATTCCTTGTTGATCTTGTAGCTTAGAAAGCTGACAAAACTTTCTGCATCAGCACCAGCAAACTGTCCGCGCGCACCAATGCCGCGCACGCCTTCATCATGCAGATAGTTGAATTCTGCGGTAACAGAGAGCTTGTCATTGATATCATAGGTGGCGTTGATATCGTTCCAGAAGCGTTGTGCATGATCGGCTTCGTAATGCCCGACCGAGCGCCAAGAGTTTTCTGGTCCAACACGGCTGAGTTCTACAATGCGTAGTTTGCCATGTGCAAGGTTGTTAAGGTTGAAGCCAAAATAAGCCGCAGGCATGTGGTTGTTATCAGAACTGCCAAAGGATGTCTGGTTGCCGGTATCAATCCCGAAAGTCACATCCACCATTGGTGTTACGTGCCAGTTAAACATAGCGCCAATATGTTCAAACGGCACAGAATATTCAGATGTATAAGCAAGCGTATAAAAGGCGCGGGATGTAGGGTCCAACCCTTCAACACCCATTGGGGCTTGCAAAATACCAACCTGCATATCCAGCTCGCCTTTTGTCAGCCACGGTAGATGCACATCTACATGCGCTTGGGCGGGAATAAGCTGGTAACGCGCCTTCCATTCCTGATCCGAAATACCCAGCACATGGTAGTATCTGGCATCGGACCCATACAGCCCCTCTAGCGTGAAGCCGATTTGATATTCGTTCAGGCTGGAGTCGATAGCTTTGGAGAGAGTGAATTCAGCTTGGTTGAGCTGTACCTGGTTAGCATGGTCGGCCAGAAAATCTCCGTAGTTATAGCCGGGGTTGGGGCGAGCCGGATTGGCCATGATCCCGCCTTCAATCTGCCCCGTAAGGGTAATATCAGACAGCCAGCGGTCCAAGCTGGAACTGCTTGTTTTCAGGCTTGTAAAGGGCAGAACCTGCGCATGTGCCGTTTTATGCAAAGCAGGAAGCAGCAACGAAGATGCGGAAAGAAGCAGCAGAACTTTCTGTTTTTTAGGGAGCGTCGTCATGGAGGGTTATTTCCCTTCAGTGCGGCTGTTACATGGCCAGAGCGTTTGGCAGTCTAGGCAGAAACATTCCGATAAAGAAATAAAAAAGAAATGATGAATGTTCTTCATCCACGGCACCGGACTATCGGCTATAATTTCTGCCGCATTTGTTGGCGCAGGTCATTGCAGCGTTTTGTATAATGCGCGGCCTTAAACGCAGTAATAAAGTTGATGAAAAATGCCGCAGCCAAAGAGAGGAACGAAAGTAATGTGAGCAATTCTCCAGATGTTCGGATTGGATCATCGTAATGCAGGCCGGAATACCACAGCAAACTTATGCTCACGATTGCACCAATAAAGCCAAAAACACCGGTTGTTTTAATCATGGAATCTTCCACAGTTTCAAACTCTGCTGTTTCACGCCATAGGTCAAAAAGCTGGCGGTCTATTTCTCCTACCGCGCCTGCGTGGGCTGCTTTATCTTCTGTTGTCACTTTGTGTGGGTTTTTGCGGTATATTTCCAGCTCCTGCCGCGCCTTGGAAAACACACGGCGGCGTTCCTTAATGGCGGGGATGCTGATATCCACAAAGCTGAGAATAGCAACATTCAAGCCAGCGGAAAGCTGGATGATAGCCTGAAAATCCCCCCAAGAAACAGCCATTACGTCCCCGTTTGCGGTAGATACTGGGGGTGTTTTAGCGTTTGAGGGGCTGGCTGAAAAAGGTATAGCCAGCATGTCTGCTATTCCGGGGCAGGAAACATGCTGGCTAAATGCTTGTTATTTAAAGCGAGCAGTTACCTTGGCAATGCGAACGCCGTAAGTGGTGGCTGTTTCCAGATCACCGCTCGGAATTTCATCCACACTGGCATCAGATGGGCTTTGCACCAGCAGGCCAGCGGCACCACCCAGCACGTTGATATCTGCTTTTGTGGCAGCTTTGGTGTTGGAGGGTAGCAGGTCAAGACTGATCCAGATACCACCGTGCTGTGCCGCCAGAACCTGAAACCATGCCATGGTGCAACCTTTATCTCCCACCGGGCTAGCGCTGTTTGTAAAACCGGCAAACAGCTTGTTCTGCCATCCACGATTGAACCAGATGCGGGATGTGGCATCTGCAAATTTCTTAAATTGCCAACTGGCATTGCCCATATAGGTGGGAGAGCCAAACACAATGGTTTTAGCTTTGTCTAAAGTTTCCCAGCCGTTTTCGGGCAGATCACCATTTTGATCAATTTCCAACAATGCCGCGTTGGCACCTTTAGCAACATATTCTGCTACTCTGCGCGTGTGGCCAAACCCAGAATGATAAACCACCACAATATCAGACATTTATTTTACACCCTTGCAATCAAGCTGGTTAGAAAAAGGAACCTCCGCACAGATTGGCGGTTTTCTATTCTCTCGATAAGGGTGATTTTTGACAATTCATCTCGCACTCTCAGAGTGAGATGAGGGACCTAACATGCAGATATAAAAAACGCCGCAGGGTGAGTGCGGCGCTTGTATAGATATTTAAATCTGCTCGATTGTTGAAAAATCGAAGTTTTGCCCCTTGGGGTTTTCTCCCAACCTGATGCTGGTGGGAGAGGGCATGGAATAGGGCGGCACAGGCAGATTATATGGAGCTGGTGCACCCTTATAAACCCGGCCTGCCAGATCAAACTTTGATCCGTGGCACGGGCAGCCATAGCCGCCACATGTATCGGCTGTGTTGCCTGTAGGCTGGTTAAGGCCCGGTACACAGCCTAAATGCGTGCAAATACCCACGTAAACGCCATATTCTGGCACAAGAGAGCGATGCCAGTTGCGGGCATAAGCGGGTTGCTGGTTTGCAGCAGACTCTGCATCCCGCAGTTTTTCGGCCAGCGCGTGGTCTTGCAGCAGAGCAATTTCTTCTGGCGTGCGGCGCATGATAAAGACAGGCTTGCCTTGCCACACAACCGTCATCTGCTGGCCGGGGGTCAGCTTGGAAATATCAACATCCACCGGTAGATGGGCAGATGCACTATCTTGCGGCTTCAGGCTTTGCACAAACGGAACAGCACAGGCTGCCAAGCCTGTAACTGTGCCTGCCGTGGTTACAATTCCCAAAAAGTCACGGCGTCCGGGGGCTTGTTCTGTTGCTGCGGTTTCTTCGGTTTCGCGTGTCATGCTGTTCGTGCTTTCCGTTTATCCGTGCGATTTCAGGTTTTTCCAGATTTTCCGCTTCCATGCGATAGCCAGAACAAGCAGAACAGCCAGATAAGCCAGAACCTCTTTGCCAATATGGTGGCGCTCATTACGGTGTGGATCTGCTGCCCAAACCAAGAATGTGGTAATATCCTTGGCCTGTTGCTCCACAGTTGCCGGTGTACCATCAGGGTATTGAATGGCACCGTTCATCAACGGCGGTGGCATGCCAATCATATGGCCTTCTGCCCAATCATTATAGAATTTGCCCGGCACAATGGGGGCATCAGCCGGCGGCGGCATGCGGTAGCCTGTTAGAAAGGCGTAAAGCCAATCTGCGCCACCGGGATGCACAGCCGCCAGGCGAGATTGATCTGGCGGCGCAACCCCACCCATAACAGCAGCCGCAGCGGCATCATTGGGGAAGGGGGAGCGGAAGTGATCATCCGGCAAGCCGGGGCGCATTGTGGGCATGCCCGAGATGCCAACAGGGCCGGGAATCTGCTTACTATGGGCAAGGTCTGTAATCGCTTGATCACTTAGCCCAATACCTTCCAGATCCCGATATGTCAGGCTACGCATGCCGTGGCAGCTAGCGCACACATGATCGTACACTAAAAAGCCGCGTTGCAGGCTGGCTTTATCATAGGTGCCAGTTGCACCTTCAAAGCTCCATTTTTGATGAGGAGGGGCTTTATCAGGCGTGTTGGCCAGTGCGGGCGTTGCAAGGGTAAACGCTGCTAGAAAAGAGCCTGCAAAAACATGCTTACGCATTAGGCGTCTCCCTGTGAGGCAGCAATGGAGGAAGGGAGAGGGCGCGTTTTTTCCGTGCGGGAAACAAGGGGAAGGAACACAAGGAAATACCCAAAATAATAAAGTCCGGCCAAACGGGCGGCAATTAGCCAGCCACCTTGTGCGTGATGTTTGCCTGCATCTGCCAGCACAATAAATGCACACACAACGCCCAGAAGCCCAATGCGGCACAGAGGACGAAAACGCATGGAGCGCACGGGGGAGCGATCAAGCCACGGCAAGGCAAACAGAACCAGCAGGGAGCCAGCGGCAGCTACAAGACCGCCAAATTTGGATGGTACGGATTGCAAAAGCCCATAAAACGGCAGGAAATACCATTCCGGTTCAATGTCTGCAGGTGTGTGCATGGGGTCTGCCGGGGTGTAGTTGTCTGGCTCAATCAGCATGTTGGGCCAAAAGAACATCAGGGCCGCAAACACCATGGCAAACAGAATAAGCCCAACCAGATCCTTGCTGACATAGTAAGGGTAAAAAGGCACCGTATCTTTGGGGGTGCGTGGTTCAACACCAGTGGGGTTGTTGGAACCTGAAACGTGCACAGCCGCTACGTGCATGCCCACAACACCCACAATCAGAAATGCCAGAACAAAGTGCAGCACAAAAAAGCGATGGAGGAAGATGTCTCCCAGATGGTCGCTGCCTGTCATGATGTGTTCCAGCGTTGGGCCAACACCCGGTATGGCACCTACCGCTTTGGTAATCACATCCGCGCCCCAATAGGACATCTGGCCCCACGGCAGCAGATAGCCTGCAAAAGCGGTAGCCATAACCATCAGCATCAGCACAAGGCCCGTTAGCCACAGCAGTTCACGCGGGGCTTTATAAGATCCGTAATAAAGCCCACGAAACAGATGCAAATACAAAGCCGCCAGAAACAGGTTTGCGCCCGTCATGTGCATGGCACGCAAAAGCCACCCGCCAGAAAGCTGGCGTTCTATGGCTTCAACAGAAAGAAAAGCCCCGACATCTGTGGGGGTATAGTTCATGGCCAGAAAAATGCCACTGGCCAGCATCAGCCCCAGAACAAGCGTAAGAATAGCCCCAAAATTCCACCAACCATTCAGATTGCGCGGCACACGGAAATCAACATATTCAGCCCGAAAGGCGGAAATTACCGGAAGGCGTCTGTTAATCCAGCCAGCCAGGCCAGAATAGGGTGGTGTGGAAGAAGCAGATGTTTGCTTCTGGTCGGGTATGCTCATGGTAAATCCATGTTGGCTGGCAGAAACAGGGGCAGGCAGTGCTCCGTATTCCGCTGTGGCTGTGAGGAAAGGCAACGCATGCCCAAAAGCGATATGCGGAATCCATGGCTCAGATGAGATATGAAGGGCATGCAGGTTAAAGTCGTTTCGTCTGCCTACGTATGATGCAAAACGCACGTGCTTGGTGTTGTGCCATAAAAACCTGCCATAGATTGCTATCAGAAAGACCCGGATTAAGGAGCAATAAGTTCCTTTTACCTGATCCAGATAGATGCGGCGGCATCATAACTTTGCCGAAACATTTGGGCAAGGTGGGTGCAGTTTTTAACAAACTGTGAAGGCATTTGCTCTTGCATAAGGCAAAATGCAGGACCATCATACTTGTTATCACTCGCATGTTGTGGGTGTGATGTTCTCAGGGCAGGGTGAAAATCCCTACCGGCGGTAAGCAGCGCAAAGCGTTGTAAGCCCGCGAGCGCCCGCTTCTGGCGGGGTCAGCAGATCCGGTGCAATTCCGGGGCCGACGGTTACAGTCCGGATGGAAGAGAACAGAAAGACTGGTGCGTGATCGTGATTCGTCCAGAATGACGTGCGTGCAAGGCTATCTTATGCCCTGAGTCCGTCTGGTTTATGAGAACGCGGGCAGAAACAGGGTGAACAGCTTTTCACAGATTTCCCGACAGATCATGCCAGAACGCATTGGCGCGGCGTTTCATCTTGCCGTGGCTGAGGCGTGGAGCTTTGTAGGACGTACAGCCCCAAACCCGCCGGTAGGGTGTGTGCTGCTGGATGCGCAAGGTGATGTGCTGGTTGTGGCCGCACATCATCAGGCAGGCACCGCACATGCAGAAAGACTGGCTGTAGAGCAGGCGCGTGCTCTTGGGTTGGTGGAGCGGATTGATACCGCTGTTGTTACGCTGGAGCCCTGCAATCATACCGGTCGCACCCCCCCATGTACGGAAGCACTGCTTTCTACCCCTGTAAAAACCGTCTGGATTGGCTGTGCAGATCCTAACCCGCATGTGCAGGGTGGGGGCGCTGCCCGGCTGGAACATGAAGGTATTACGGTTAACCGTTTGTGGCAGTGCATGAATGCTGCGGCCACATATGCACGCTGCCGTGCGTTGTTGGCCCCATTTGCCATGCGCATGACGCACGGGCGGCCTTGGATAACCGTTAAACAGGCGCTGGATAGCAAAGGCTCCATGGTGCCCCCCAAAGGGCAAAAAACCTTTACAACCCCGGCATCCCTCCGGCTGGCGCATACTTTGCGGCGTGTCACAGATGGCATTGTGACAGCGACAGGCACAGTGCAAGCAGATCGGCCCACGCTGACCGTGAGGCATGTTGAAGATCATCCTCAACGCAGCCGCCTGTTGGTGGTGTGTGGGCAGGAAAAGCATGCTCCGGCTGAGTGGCTGGCCAGTGTTTCCGCCGCGTTCGATGTGCGTTTCTGCCCCGATATTGCGCAACTGCCAGATATTCTGGCGCAAAGTGATGCGTTGTGGGTGATGGTAGAAGCCGGGCCAACTCTGCTTGAGGCCCTTAAAACCCATAATTTGTGGGATGATTGGCTGACCATTCGTCAGGATGCATCAGGGCAGGATCATCTTGCTGTTTCAATCCAACATGATGTCACACCCCTTTCTCTTTTTCCCGAGTGGGTGCGGTGTGCGCAGGAGCAGGTATGTTTTCCGGTATCATAGAATCTCTCGGTCATGTGGCTAAGGCAGAGCGCAGCCCCCAGTCTCTTATGCTGGAAGTGGAAACAGGGCTGCACGATGTGGCGGAGGGTGAAAGCATAGCCGTAAATGGTGTGTGTCTGACTGCTGTAGAGCCTTCGACAACTGGTCTTGTTCGCTTTTTTGTCAGCAGCGAGACACTGGATTGCACCACTTTGGGCGTGCTTGAGGCCGGGCACCGGATCAATCTGGAACGTGCGGTTACCCCCGCCACACGTCTTTCTGGCCATATTGTGCAAGGCCATGTGGATGCGGTGGCACGGTTTACAGAATGTACGCAGTCAGGCGATGCACGACGTGTGGTGTTTGAAGTGCCTACTCAACTGCGGCGCTACATGGTGCCCAAAGGGTCTGTCGCACTTGCGGGTATCAGCCTGACCCTGAACGAAGTGGGTGAGCCAAACGGCGAGACCTTTCCCATCGAACTGATGATCATTCCGCACACATGGGAGCACACTACACTCGGCACGCTAAAAGTAGGTGATGCCGTGAATGTGGAAGTGGATATCATTGCCAAATATGTGGAGGCACAATGCCGGACCAAGTAAATACAGCAGCCCCTGTGGCAGCTAAGGCATCGGCTAGGCTTTTGCAGGCGGTAGAAGCCGTGCGTGCAGGCCGTATGGTTATCATGGTGGATGATGAAGATCGTGAAAACGAAGGCGATCTGGTCATGGCTGCTGAGTTCATGACGCCAGAAGCCATGAACTTCATGATCACCCATGCCCGTGGCCTTGTGTGCCTGCCACTTACGCCAGAGCAGGTGGATCGCCTCGGCCTGCCCATGATGGTAAGGCAGAGTGATAATACAGCCCAGTACGGTACGGCGTTTACGGTATCCATTGAAGCCAAGGAAGGCGTGAGCACCGGTATTTCTGCGCCAGATAGGGCGCATACCGTACGTGTAGCGGCATCAGAAAACGCAACACCTGCGGATATTGCCACACCGGGCCATATCTTTCCGCTGCGGGCAGCCCCCGGTGGGGTGCTGGAACGTATTGGCCATACGGAGGGTTCGATAGACCTACTGCGTTTGGCCGGGCTAAAGCCTGCCGCTGTTATCTGCGAAATTCTGAATGAAGATGGCACCATGGCGCGCCGTCCTCAGTTGGAAGTGTTTGCCCGCCAGCATGATCTGCCGATTGTTTCGATTGCAGAGTTGGTGACGTGGATTAAAGCAAACGGCTTGTCATCCTTGGCGACGCAGGCTGCAAAAACAAATCTGGAAGTTGCACCAGAACCAGCAGTGCCAGATCTGGCACAGGCATCCTTACCCAGTGCTTACGGGGGGGATGATTTGGTGATCCATGCGTATCAGGATGAAAACGGCGTGGAGCATGTCGCCTTGGTAAAAGGTGATGTGCGCCGCAAAGGGGCTGTGCCGCTAGTGCGCCTGCATTCTGAATGTGTGACGGGCGATGCCCTTGGTTCTCTGCGGTGCGATTGCGGCTCACAGTTGCATGCCGCGCTTCGGGCTATAGGGAAGGCGGAATGTGGCGTGCTGGTTTATGTGCGAGGACATGAAGGGCGCGGCATCGGGTTGGTCAATAAAATCCGCGCTTACGAGCTACAGGATGCCGGGCTGGATACGGTAGATGCCAACCATCGGCTGGGTTTTGCAACAGATGCCCGAGATTGGCGCGCGGCTTCGGGCATATTGCGCAGCCTTGACGTAGGCGAGCTGGATTTGCTGACGAATAACCCAGATAAAGTGCGTGCTCTGGAAGCGCGCGGTTTTATGGTACGTCGCCGGATTGGGCTGGAAATTCCGCCCACAGTGCATAATCGTGCCTATCTGGAAGCCAAGCGCCGGCGTATGGGGCATCATCTTGGGCAGTTTGTTGCCGCTGATGCCGAACCAGATGTGGTTGTCTGATTTTTAAATAAGCGAATGATTAAAGGGTGTTTAACTGATGGGTACACGTTCCCCCGTTTCCTTGCCGGATCTTAAGGCGCTTTCTCCTGCGCCACGTTTGGCCATTATTGTTAGCCGGTTTAATGAAGTTGTAACGGGCGGCTTGCGTGATGGTGCTGTTGCGTGGCTGGCTGAACATAACATTACTGTGAAAGACGGTGATGTTTTTGCGGCTCCCGGTGCCTTTGAAATGCCACTTCTGGCACAGACACTTGCCAAAACAGGCAATTATGAAGGCGTTATCTGCCTTGGTTGCGTTGTAAAAGGGGATACAGCGCATTTTGAATTTATCAGCCTAGGCGCCACAATGGGCATTCTTCAGGCCTCTTTGGCCACAGAAACGCCTATCGCCTTTGGTGTGTTGACAACTTATACAGAAGAGCAGGCACAGGTACGCTCTGCTGATGATATCCACAACAAAGGGCGCGAAGCCGCTGCTGCGTGTGTGGAATCTCTGGCCTTACTGCGCCAGATCAAAGGCTGAATAAATGGGCTGTGTTAGGCTGCACCAACCGAAAGTGTAAAAGCCAAGCCAGAAAAAGGATGGAGGGAGCATGAAGCGGGTCACTCTCATTGCCGGGATTTTCGGTTTGGGGTTGACCATATGGATGCTGGCCCAGTTTGGGGTGTTCTCTATTTTTTCTCTTGTTATGACAGGTGGTTGGGGCATTTTGGCCGCCATTGCCTTTCATGGCGTGCAGGTTTTTCTTTCTGCTTCTGCTTGGCGCACCATTGCAGGGCGCACTTTTGGCCCGGTTCTGCCGTTAAGAGCCTATTTTATGCTCCGCTGTGTGCGAGAGGGCATAAATAATCTTCTTCCCGTTGCACAGGTTGGCGGGGAGGTTATGTCCTCCCGCCTGTTGGCCCGCCGCGGTTTGGGCCTGAAACATGCGGCAGCCGCAACAATTTGCGATCTGACAATCGAGTTGCTGAGCCAAGTGGTATTTACCCTCAGCGGCTTGGTTATGTTGCTGTTTTTGGTCAAGCGTTCCGCCGTTACAGACCGATTGCTGGAAAGCGCATTGGTGCTTTTGGCCATAGGTGGCGGCGTATTTATCAGCCAGTGGCTTGGGGCCGTGGCTTTCATAGAAAAATTGCTTATCCGCATAGCCGCTCATCTGGGGTGGAGCGGTGTTGATGGTATTCGCGGCCTTAATAAGGAAGTGCTCGCGCTGTATAAATCAGGCCGCAACGCGGTTACTGGTCTGATATTGCAGTTTTGCGCATGGGCTTTAGGGGCTGTTGAGGTGTGGCTGATTCTGCACTTCATGGGGCATGGGAGCTCTCTTGCTACCGGATTTGTGATCGAAGGTGTGGGGGAAACAGCTAAATCAGCCGGGTTTGCCGTGCCCGGTGCTCTTGGTGTGTCAGAAGGGGGCTACATTATGGTTGGCAGCCTTTTTGGTATGCCGCCTGCGGTTGCTATTGCGCTTTCTCTCATCAAACGTTTGCGTGAAATTGCTTGGGGTTTGCCCTCTCTTATGCTGTGGCAATGGCTTGAGCATACATGGCGCCCTTATGCCGAGCGCCTGCGTAAAATGCCCTTTTCTCGCACGGGTCTGTAAAAAGGAAAACAGAGCCCTGCTTACATCATCACTTGCTTCTGGCTGGGGGGTTGGGCAAACCATGACAGCCCCTTCTGCTTGGGCTGTGATTATTTTGGGATCCTGTCGTTCATCATGCTGTTTGCACCCATAGGTCGTTTCATTACGTTCTGCGCTCGCCATGCCTGGGCTGTTGTGGCGTTGTTTCTCGTGCTTTCGGGGGCAGGCGTTTACGCTGGCATGACCCGTCTGGGAGTAACGACAGATACCAGCAAAATGCTTTCCCCCCGTTTGGAGTGGAAGCAGCGTTCCGATGAAATGGGGCGTCTGTTCCCCCAGAAGGAAAACCTTCTGGTAGCTGTTATTCAGGCTAAAATGCCAGAAGAAGGGCAGGAAACAGCGCGGGAACTGGCTGCCAAGATAAGTTCCGATCATAAACACTTTTCTTTTGCGCATAGGCCAGATGCCAACCCGTATCTGCTGCGCAATGGTTTGATGTTTCTGGAGCCTCAGCCCCTTTCTCAGGTGTTGAATGATACCATTACAGCGCAGCCATTCTTGGCGGCGTTGGCGCAGGACCCTTCAGCACGTGGGTTGTTTGGTGCTCTTTCCCTTATGGCAGAGGGTGTAAAACAGGATCAGGCTAATCTATCTGGCTTTCAGGCGCCTTTGTCTGGTTTTGCTAATACGCTGGAACAGGCTGTGGCTGGGCATGCTGAGGCTATGTCTTGGCAGCAGCTTTTGGGCGGCAAGCTCTCTGATCTGGCGGGTAACTATCAGTTTGTTATCACCAAGCCGATCTTGGATTACGGGTCCTTTCAGCCGGGTGGGGCCGCCGCAGATACCATGCGGCAGGCTGTCAGTTCTTTGGAATTTGTTAAAAACGGGCATGCCAAGGTTTATCTGACCGGGCAGGTGCAACTGGATGATGAAGAGTTTGCAACCGTGGCAGAAGGCATGGTGGCAGGGCTTCTGGGGTCTTTAGCACTTGTTACCTTATGGCTTACGCTTGCTGTCAGAACATGGCGTGTGGTGCTGCCTATTGTAGTCACGCTTGTTGTGGGCCTGTTGCTGACGACCGGTTTTGCTGCTGTGGCCGTGGGTACGCTGAACCTGATTTCCGTGGCATTCGCTATTCTGTTTGTTGGCATTGCGGTGGATTTTGCCATCCAGTTTTCTGTCCGCTTCCGTGCCCAAACCCCCACGCAGCCGGGTGAAGAGGGCGTGTTTGAAGCTCTGCGCCTAACGGGTGAAGAAACCGGGCATCAGATACTTGTGGCTGCACTGGCAACGTCTGCTGGGTTTCTGGCCTTTACGCCTACAGCTTTTCTGGGTGTTGCACAGCTTGGTCTTATTGCCGGTATTGGTATGTTGGTGGCCTTTATTTGCACCACCACGCTTTTACCTTCGCTGCTGAAAATCTGCCACCCGCCGCTAAACTGCCCTAGCATGGGTTATGCGTTCATGAAGCCGGTGGATATTAAAATCCGTCATATGCGCAAGCTGCTTCTGGGCTTTTTTACGCTGGTGGCTTTGGTGGGTTTGGCACTGGTGCCCAGCTTACAGTTTGATGGTGACCCGCTGCATACTAAAAACCCGAACTCGGAAGGGATGCGCGCCCTTAAGCTGTTGATCAACAACCCTCAGACATCTCCTTACAGTGCAGAGCTGCTAGTGCATTCTCTTGCGGATGCAGAAAAAGAAACCACGCGGCTGTCTAATCTGCCAGATGTGAATGATGTGATGTGGCTTGGCTCCTTTGTGCCAACCCAACAGCAGCAGAAACTGGCACTGATTCAGGATGCAGCTTCTATTCTGTTGCCAACGCTTATTGTGCCGCAGCCTAAAGCCGCCCCCACAGCGGATGATCTGCGTAAATCAGCGCATGATACATCTGTCGCCTTGGCTGGTGTGCTGGATAAACTGCCAGCGCAGGATCCGCTTCGCCGTATTCAGGCCGCTCTGGCCAAGCTGGCAGAAGCTCCAGATGCCACTGTGCAGGCAGCTAATACCGCATTGGTCCGCTTCCTACCGACAGAGCTGGATCAGCTGCGCACTATGCTTCAGGCAACGTCTGTAAGTATCAAGGATGTGCCCCCTGAAATTGCAGATGATTACCTGCTGCCAGATGGCCGCGCCTTGGTGGAAGTGCATCCTAAGGGTGTGATGTCCAATTCTGGTGCGTTGCGTAAGTTTGTGGCTTCTCTGCAGAAGGTAGAGCCGCAAATGGCTGGCACCGCGGTTGATATTGTGGAAAGCGCACGTTCCATTGTGAAGGCGTTTGAACAGGCCGCCGGTGCAGCTATTGTGATGATTGCCGTTATTCTCATGCTGGCTCTGCGCCGCGTTAAGGATATGGCGCTGGTGCTGGCACCGCTGCTGCTTTCCGCTTTGATGACGGTTATTCTGATTGTGCTGCTGCCCGAAACCCTAAACTTTGCCAACATTATTGCACTGCCCCTGCTGCTTGGGGTTGGGGTTTCCTTCAACATCTATTTCGTTATGAACTGGCGGGATGGCGTAAAATATCCGCTGGCTTCTCCTACCGCGCGCGCTGTGCTGTTTTCCGCCCTTACAACAGGCACGGCCTTTGGCTCTCTGGCGCTTTCGCACCATCCGGGCACAGCCAGTATGGGGCGGTTGCTGCTGCTTTCTCTGGGTTGCACGCTGTTGGCCACACTTGTGTTTGTGCCAGCTCTGCTGCCTAAGCGGCCTATAGACGAGGCCTGATAAAAAGCAGGCCATAAGAGTAGGTAACAAAAAAGCCTCCCGAAAATATCGGGAGGCTTTTTTATATCTGTTTTCTGAAAGAGAAATCAGAAAGGCGGGAGCTTACTTTTTCACCCATTCAGGATGGTGCGGCATTTCAATATCACGCCCCTTCAACATCATATCCCAGTAAACACGGGGGAATACGATTGTCTTCAGGAACCAAGCAAAGCGGCTAGGCTTGCGCTGATCGTAAGGGAAGCTGGGGGCAGGTTTGCCGCCATACAGGAACTCAGCCAGAATAATCTTGCCATAGGCAACGGTTAGCGGGCAGGCACCGTAGCCATCGTAGCTGCTTGTCAGCGGCTTGCCATCCAGGGATGCCAGAACGTTTGCTGTCACCACAGGGGTTTGCGCACGGGCAGCGGCCATGGTTTTGGCGTTGGATGTGCCGATAACATCGCCCATACCAAAGATAAGCGGATACTTGGTGTGCTGGAGCGTGCTGGGGTCTACATCCAGCCAACCACCTTCATTTGCCAAGGGGCTTTTCTTGATGAAGTCCGGAGCACTCTGTGGTGGGGTGACATGCAGCATGTCAAACTCTTTCACCACATTTGTAACTTTGCCATCTGGCCCGGTAACGGCAAAGGTTGCCTTGTGTTCCGGCCCGTTTACGGCAATCAGCGTGTGTTTGTACAGTACGTTAATGCCATAATAATCCACGGCTTCCTGCAAACCGGGGCGATAGTAACCAACGCCAAATAGCGCATCACCCGTCATGCAGAAATCTACATTAGTGCGGTTAAGCGTGCCTTGCTTGCGCCAGTAATCAGATGCCAGATAGGCAATTTTCTGCGGCGCACCAGCGCATTTGATAGGCATAGGCGGCTGGGTAAACAATGCCGTGCCGCCGGAAAGGGACTGAATGCATGTCCATGTATATTCCACAGTATCTTTGGAATAGTTACTGCACACGCCGTTACGGCCCAGCGTATCTGTCAGGCCTTCAATCTTGTTCCAATCAAGCTGGAGGCCGGGGCAAACAATCAGGCGGTTGTAAGCAACGGTGCGGCCATCTTCCAGCGTAAGCATGTTGTCATCTGGCTGGAAGGATGCCGCAGCAGCACGCAGCCATGTGCAGCCTTTGGGAATAACGCCACCTTCCTGATCCAGCGTGCTCCGCAGCTTCATTACGCCTGCGCCAACCAGTGTCCAGCCCGGCTGATAGGCGTGGGTGGTTGCGGGGTCGATAATGGCAATATCCAGTGTGGAGCGTTCACGCAGCAGGCGCGCTGCTACGGCAATACCGGCCGATCCACCACCCACGACAACAACAGTGTAGCGTAGATCTGGTGTTGTGGAGTTTTCTGTTTGAGTCATGGAAGTCTCCCTGAATCTCACGTTGACGTGGGTGCACTATCCCAAACATCTACAATTTAATAAAGTATTTAATTGTATTTGGGATATGTGTGGAGGGCAGGTCAGTCCTTGACCCACACTTCAACCGGGCCGCTCAGCTTCATGGTAAGCGGGTTGCCGCGCCGATCTACCGTTTTGCCTACAGCCACACGCACCCACCCTTCGCTGATGCAATATTCTTCAACGTTTGTTTTTTCTACGCCCTTAAAGCGCACGCCAATGCCCCGGGCCAGCAGGTCTTCATTATAAAAAGGGCTTTCCGGGTTTACGGAAAGGCGGTCGGGCAGGGTATCAGACATTTAGAGAGTCCTTGATATATCGGTTAAAAGTGCACCGATGTTTTTAAGGGCTTTCATATTGAAAGACCATGCTCGATCCGCATTTACAGCGCAGAATGCGGGCTAGGGGTTGCCTTGGGTAGAGGTTACAATAATTTTCCCTTTGCCATCACGCTCTGTAGCCAAGGTGCCTGTGGCTTTATCCACCAAAATGTTGCCCGCATTTTCAACATGCAGGGCTGCCACAGATGTTTCACCATGAAATACAGCATCTGCTGTGCTGTTGGATGTAATTTCCAACGCTTCCAGCGTGCCTTGCCGGGCTGTAAAGGCAGCAGAGCCACCAAGATAAACAGCCAGGGCCGGCGCTTGCACTTTCCCGATCATAAACGGGGCAGAAACTGTGGAACGCAAACGCGCAGAGTCCGCCAATACAGGAATGCTGATAGTGCCTGTGGAATCAGACACAACGTTCAGTTCAGCAGCACGCCCTAGTGTTACGGCTCCCCTGCCTGCCTGAAGAAAAACGGGGCTTTTGCGGTCATCCACCTGAATGGATGCTTTGCCTGTGCTGGTAATAACCAGCGGCATATTCGGCGAGGTGGTGAGCGTAAGATTGGTATCTGCCCCACAGCTTTGCCCTGCAACAGATAGGCTACCGTCTGAGTTAGTAGTTAGTTGAATGCCCGCAGGCCATTGGCCATTTTCTGGTTCAGGCTGCGTTACGCCTTTTTGAGCACGAATATGTAGGCTGCTCAGGCAAGGCGCTGCAATATTAAGCGTTGGGCTTTGGGTTTTTTCTGCCCCACAGGCAATAGAGGGTAGAAAAACTGCCAGGCAGAGAGCCGTTGCAGCGCAAACTTCTGAACGAAAAAAAGAATACAGCATGCCTTCTTTCTGCCAGTGCCTGAGGGGTGCGTCTATCCTGTTTAATGGCGTAGCCCACTGCCACCTGTGCCACCCATTAAGGCATCGTGCATACGATCCAATGCTTCAGTGAGTGTATCATGTGCGCGTTTGCCTTTGCTGCCCACAACAGTCACGGTGCTGGTCATGCCAGCGGCCAACTGGGTGCCGGGAGGAATGCTATCTATCTGCACACGTACAGGAATACGCTGCGCCAGACGCACCCAAGTATAAACAGGATCAACAGATGGCAGGCCTTGCGTTGCGGTTGCCGCGTTGGCCGTTGCAATGCCACGCGTAAGACTAACAACATGGCCCCACATGGGTTCACGATACCCCATAAGGTCTAGCCGCACGCGGTCCCCAACATGAATGGAGCGGATTTTGGTTTCCTCAAAATATCCATCCACCCAGTAGGATGAGGCATCAATTACCTCAACATTGGATTTGCCAGCAGTTGCATAATCACCCACACGCATGATGAGGTTATTGACATAGCCTGTTACCGTGCTGCGCACATATGTACGATCAAGGTTGATTTTTGCTTGGGAAAGATTTGCCAATGCCTGCGCATAAGCAGCTTTGGCAATGTCTGCCGTGGCTTGATAAACCTGCTTTTCTTCGCGGGAGGCAGCAGCATCTGTCAGCTTGTCACGCCGGAATTCCTGCGTGTCTTTCAGCGCCATATCCGCTTTGCGCTGGTTAACCATAGCCGTTGCTGTTGCCAGCGCCACCTTAAAGTCAAACGGATCAATTTCGTACAGAATGTCCCCAGCGTGCACGAACTGGTTATCCCGCACGCGCACAGCAATAATCTGGCCTGAAACACGTGGGGCAATATCTGCAACCTGTACACGTACTTGTCCGTTTCGGGTCCAGGGGGCGGCTGTGTAGTAATCCCACAGTACGAAGCAAACAACGGCTGCAATGGCAAGAATGGTCCCCGTTGTGATAAACTGCAGGACGCGGCGTGCGCGCTCAAACACGGTCGGAAAGCCCTTTCACAACAAAATAGTGTAAAGGCCGATAAGGCATATCAAAATGCCAAATTCAGCCAGAGGCAGGTTCCATACCACGCGGCGGGCACGTACTTTGGATAGAACCGGGTTAAGAGCCAGCAGGGTGGCAATAGCCAATCCGGCATGGACAACAAAGGACGAAACAAGCAGCCCGCCTATGTCCAGAACAGGGCGTAATTCCATGTTAGCGGGCCTTCCATTGCTGATCTGGCACAGGGATAAGATCGTACAGATGCAAAGCGGAACGGTTATGTTCCAGCAGATGTATGGCGCCAACCATGGCGGATACGGCAGCAAGAGCCGTTGCCATCTGGCCATGTGGCAGGTTGATGGAATGATCCAGCAAAACGCGTGCCTTGCGCTTCATGCGGTAAAGCGCTGAATCCACATTGTAGATAATGGTGGCGCGGTAGGCAGATTCCGCATCCAGCCGGATTGCAGGAATGGTGGCGGCACGTTGCAGATGGCGGCGTGCACGTGCCAATTCCACGTTCAATTCATCCAGACTGGCAAGGCGCGAGAAAACGCGCTGTTTTGCCTTATTGTTGGGGAGGTAGCGGTTCCACTCCAGAATGCGGCACAGCCGATCATAATGGCGGCTGATCAGGGCAGAACCGGCTTGTTCACCATGTCCTTCAAACTGGAGCAGCAAATCGTGCCCAATGGTAATACCAACCCTAAAGCGCCTACCCGTAGCAGAAGGTGGTAGCAACAACACCAGTGAGATAAAGATGATAATAGCTGCAAATAGGTACAGCACGTTGCGGTCTATAAACGCTGAGGGTTCGTAGTTTTGCTGGTTGGCCACACCCAGAATAACAAAGAAGAAAACGCCCGCGTTAAACCCAATAGTCGCTGTTTTAGGGTTCATTAACAGCAGGCACCCTCCAAAGATAATTGGAAGAATAGCCATTGCCAGAAAAGGCATGTCTGCGCCGTGGGGTAATACCCCAAAGTTTAGCACCGCAGCCACAGCAATTGCCAATGGTGTGCCAATAAGGGCCCCCATGCCAAAACCGCGCGCATTATAAGTGGTAGCAGCCAAAGTGAGAATAATGGCGACCTGAGAAAGCGCGCTATAGGTAGCAGGGATATCCGAGATAATACAAAGCCCGGCTGCAACAGAAAACCCAATCAGGGTGCGCAAGCCGTTAAGTAGGGCTGCAATAACATCATGATGCTGATCGATCTTGAGTTCTGGTGCTTGTGTGCGGGCACGTTGCCCATGCTGGAGCGCATCTATGCCATCTGCGGCCCAACGTGCATCAGACAGAAGCGCCATGGAGCGTTCGATCAACCATGCTTCATCCAGTGTTGGTCCAAGCGAGGCTTCCTCTGCGTGGGCTTCCTTAGCCAGATCTTCCAGATCATGCACAGCCTGAAGGGGAGATTCTACTGGGGTGCCATCACCAAATGATGTGCGGATGTGCTTAAGTATGGGGCCGGAGATGTTGCCCCGGCGCAGCACATTGGCAATGGCACGGCTACAGGTGAGCATTTCCAGTAGCGCCACCATGGCAGAGCGTGCACCCGCAAGGCGCAGCTTGGCATCAGCAAGCTCGGTTTTGGCGAATGAAACCTGAGATGTCAGGGCAATAATTTCCCCCGCCAAACCAGCGCATGTCATGTCATCCGGCACACCGTGGCCGGCTACGGCATCACGCGCAATGCGTTGCACCATTTCGCCTGTGCGACGTAAGTTGGCTGCCAGTTTTTCAAACGCGGTGGGGGAGCCAAACACATCGTTAATGGCAGCGGTGGCTGCAATACCAACCACAATGGCGGACACACGGTTAACAGTGACATCAAAGATGGAAGCCGGGTTATCAATACAGCTAATGCCCACAATGGCTACAGTGTAGCCAGAAAGCATGGCCGCATAGGCACGGAAGTCTCGCTCTAGTGTGCCCATAATGGTGCATAGGGTGAGCCACAGCGCCACGCCGCCCAGAAAAACCCCGCGTTCTTGATTAAAGCAGGCTGTCAGAAAAAGAGCGACAAACGCCCCGATAATTGTGCCAGCCAGCCGGTAAAGTGCTTTGGAAAGCACCTGCCCACGTGTGGGCTGCGCCAAAATCATAACCGTAACAGCAGCAGAACCGGGGGAAGAAAGCTGGAGCCAGAAAGCCGTGGCAAGTGCCAGAACAGCAGACAGCCACGTGCGCAGACAAAACAGAAACCAGCCATGTGCGAAGATGCTGCGTGACAGGGGAAGAAACAATGTCTTCCAAGATCCCATACGGAATGCTGCCGGTGTTTCTGTTGTCATGTCTGTGCTGTCTTTAACCTCTTTGCTTCACATTAGGGGGCATGCCATTTCCGGCCAGACAGGGCGGGTTTAAGCGAATCTCGCAGTATCAGCATGCTTCTTAAAATAAAATATAATCTTTGGCGTGATGCCATGAGTGATGAGGGGGGTTGCGCTTAACGCGGGTCAGGCCAGATGGCGAGGGTGTGAATTATATCTAACCTAATGATAAGATAAGATGAAGTGAGGTTAAGAGATGGCTGCTCACGATCTGGGTATGTCATGGAAAAGTGAAATTTTTTCTGCCAGTTGCGTGATGGAGTGCGCCAGAGTTCATGAAATTTATCCACACATCAGACTGGCAGATCGGCAAGACATTTAGTTTTGCAGATGATGATACCTTGGGCGCGCTACAGGCCGCACGTGTAGATGTTGTGCGCAACATTGGTGCTTTGGCCCGGCAGGAAGGTGCAACCTGCGTGCTGGTGGCGGGTGATATTTATGAACATGAAACGCCAGAAAGACGCACATTGCATCAGCCCATGGAGCGGATGCGGCAGTTCCCCGATGTGCAGTGGCATCTTATCCCCGGCAACCACGATGCAGATTCGCCAGAGGGTGTGTGGGCGCGTTTAAGGCGTGAAGATGCTGTGCCGGATAACGTGCATCTGCATACATGCCCGCAAGCAGTGCAGATAGATAAAGCACATAATACGTGGCTGTTGCCTGCCGTGCTCAAGCGCCGCCATACGCTTTCTGATTTAACAGATTACATGAATGATGAGGTGACACCGCCAGATGCTTTGCGCATTGGGTTGGCGCATGGGTCTGTTGTGGGGTTTAGCAATGGACAAGAGGCCGAGCACAACCCTATTGCGCTGGATCGGGCCAAACAGGCCGGGCTTGCCTATCTGGGGTTGGGGGACTGGCATGGCTTTTGCCAGATTGATGCCCGCACCTGTTATTCTGGCACCCCGGAAACAGACCGCTTTGTAACGGGTGGCGCAGGCGGTGGGGAAACACTGGTGGTAACAGTGGATGGTCCATGTGCGCAGCCTGTTATCTCCCGGCACCGCACGGGCAAGTATATCTGGCGTAAGTTGGAAGACATTGTGCTGACTAACGGTGAAGATATTGAAGCATTGGAAGCCCGCGTAAGAGGCATAAACCCGGATAACCCCAGTGTTGTTATGGCATGGCTGGAAGTTTCTGGCCTGTTGGGTGTGGATGATTTGCGTAAATACGAAAGCGTTATTCACACGCGCTTACAAAGTGCTGTGGCGTGTTTGCGCATAACTGGCGCACCTCAACTGGCAGCAGGGGCACAGGATCTGGAGCGGCTTGATGCTTCAGCAACCGTAAAGGTAGCAGCCCAAGAACTGTTGCAGATGGTTGAGCGAGGAGGTGAGGAAGGTGCTGTAGCAAGAGAGGCCCTGCAAAGGCTGTTCCTGTTCTGGCATGAAGTGGAAGGTGCCGCAGCATGATTCTGACAGATATCCAGCTTGAATGTGTGCGCCGGTTTGCTTCTCCAGTGCGTCTGGAAGGTTTGGGCAAAGGGCTGAATGTGCTGGCTGCCCCGAATGAGGCTGGTAAATCCACTTTGCTGATGGCCCTGCGTGCTGCGTTAACCTTGCGTCATGGCTCTAAAGCTCAACCCGTAAAAGACATGCAGCCTTATGGCGGCGGTGCACCCCATATTGGTGTAGGATTTGAATGGAGCGGTAAGCCCTGTTGGTTAGAAAAACGCTTCATGAAGGGCGCCTTTGCGCGTCTTGAGCTGGGGCAAGAGCGTTTTGATGGAGACACAGCAGAAGAACACCTGAATGCTCTGCTAGAGCTGGAGAAAAACGGCAAAAGCGAAGCAACGGGTTTGTGGAACGCTCTTTTGGTGCGCCAAGGGGAAAGTTTTGCTGCCCCCATTCTTAATAATGCAGGCCGTTCCAGTATTCAGAACTGTTTGGAACAAGGTGTTCAGGAAGTAACAGGCATTGCCGCTGCGGGGGCGTTGCTGGAACGTGTAAAGGCGCGGTTGGGGCAGTTGCAAACAGCCGCGACCGGCAGACCGACAGGGCGTTATAAGCAACTTCTGGATGATCAGGCCCAAGCTGCGGAAAATCTGAAACATCTTCACGCCAAACGTACTGCGCTGGAAGAAGATATGGTTCTGCTTGAGCAAACTCGCCGCATGTTGCGTGAGCAGGAAAACCCAGAACGGCAAAAGCAGGAAGAGCAGGAACTGCATAAGCTGCGTGAAGAGCGTGACCGCCTGCGCAATTTGGATGCAGAAGAAAAAGCTGCTCAAGCCAGAAAAGCCGCAGCGGTGCAGCAGTTCCAGAATATTCGGGATGAAGAGGAACGGCGGAAAGAATACCGGGCCGAATGCGCCCGGCTGGAGCAGTTGATTGCAGCCAGTACGCAAGAACTTGCAGAACTGGCAGAGCACGAAAAAGCTGCCAATCTGCGGTATCAGGCTGCACAGGCTGAATGCCAGAAGGCCGTGCAGCAGCATCAGGTGCGGCGTGCTGTTTTGCATCATGTCATGCAGCAGCGCGAAGTGCAGCATATGGAAGCAGCGCTTTTACGCCAGCGTGAAAACTTAAAGCATGTGCAAGAAAGCTTTGCCCAAATAGAGCAGGCACAGGCAGCGTTTGATGCGTTGCCTATGGATGAAGCCAAAATTCAGCGCCTGCGTAAGGCAGCCCAAAAAGTGGCAACGCTGGAGCAACAGTTGCAAGCGCAGGCAACTGTGTTGGAAATGGATTTGCTACCACAAGCGCAGCAGCGTGTTGTGTTAAATGGCAAAGCCTGCGCATCGGGTAAAAGCCTGTTACATGCTCCTGCAGAACTTCAGATAGAAGGCATCGGCCGGTTTATTATTGCCCCTTCTGTTGGCGGGGATACGGTTGAATTGCAGCAGGCGTTACAGACAGCTCAAGCCGCATTAACCGATCTTTTGCAACAGGCTGGATGCCTGAATGTAGAAGATGCCGAACAACAGTATGAAAAGCGCTGTTTGGCAGAGCGTCAGCTTAAGGAAGCCAAGGCCGTTTTTGCCGCCACGGTGCCCAATAAAAAGGGCGCAAACCCCGATCAGGTTTTGCTGGAATTGCGGCATGATCTGGCCAGAGAAGAAGCCGCTTACACACAGAAAAAACAAACCTTGGCGCAAAATCTGGCTAGTCAGATCGGAAGTGTTGATGAGTGTGCCCTCAACTGCCTGCCAGAGGAAGCCGTACAGCAAGAGCAGGAAGCAGCAGTAGCAGTAGAGCGCGCCAGAGAAAAAGAGCGCGATACGCAACAGGTGTTTATAACGGCCAAAGCTGCATTGGATAAAGCCAATGCAGCCCAACAGCAGCAGGAAGCCGGGCTGGCCCGTGTGCAGCGAGAGTTGGCACTTTGGCAGGAGCGTGAGCCAGATGCGACACTGGCCCAACGTAAGCAGCTATGCCAGCAGGAGCAGGACGCTGCACAGGCAGCCGTGGAGCATTGTGAGCACGCACGCCAAAAAGAACGGCCTTTGGCTGTGGTGGAAAGCGGCATTCAGCGGCGCGAACAGGCCCAGAAAACAGATGGAGAAACCATAGCCCGCCTGCGTGAAGATATACGTGAGCGCGAAACCCGCGTGCGTGGCGCAGAAGGTGAAGGGCTGGATGAACGTATAGCGGAGGCAGATCGGCTTCAGCAGCGCCTGAATATGGAAGTGGCTGCCTGCACGCGGGATAGGTCTGCCCTTGTTTTGCTTGATCAGGTTTTAAGCAAGGCAGAGCAAGAGCAAACAGCGCGCTATATGGGGCCACTGGTAAAAACCATGCAGCCCGCATTTTCAGCATTGTTTCCCGGTGCTGAACTGGAAATGGATGCAGATTTCGGGGTGGCTGCCCTTTCACGCAATCAGCGCGAAGATGTGGTAGATCTTTCTGATGGTACGCGCGAGCAGATAGCTGTTCTGGTGCGTCTGGGCTTTGCTGAAATGCTGCATGGGCGCGGTGTGCCGGCCATTCTGGTGCTGGATGATGCACTTACTTTTGCAGATCCAATGCGGCTGGAACGTTTGTTTGATGTGCTGGCAGAAGCCGCTACGCGCTTTCAGATTCTTATTTTTACGTGCCATGCGCAACTGTTCGCGCCATTGCGGGGCAGGATGTTAAGCCTGCGCCCGCAAGAAAGTTTTACATCACCACGTTAAACTGAAGCGCCATCACGGCGGCATCATGGAACACGGTGGAGCCGCCCGGACGGTTGATATACTGGAAGTCCGGCTGCAAAGACATGCCATTGGCAACATGTGCGTTGTAAAACACTTCGTAGATGTTTTCGTGGGTCTGAATGCCCCATACCTTGCCCCACTGGTTATCGGGGAAGGGCACGCCAGCAGCTAATGCAGCTTCCTGCTGCAGAACAGAGGCGCGGCTCATGGTCATCCACTGGAACATGGCGCCAACGCTATCATTCGGGCGGCCCCATGCGGCACCGGTTTCTGTCATGCCGGCCCATACGTGGTGAGACATGGCGGTGGTTTTACCATCAGACCACATCCAACCCGCCAGAGCGATCAGGCCATTGGTGGGGCCATCCCCATTCCGCATCAGCATCTGGTCAGCCATAAACCACGCGCTTGCACGGCCTGCCTCGTATTGCGGCTGTGCGCCTGTCTGCACCCATGCATTGCCGTTTACGTCGTTTAGCAGGTTTTTGTATTTGGAGTTGTCGTAGCCAAACCCAGCCTTGTAGTGGCCCACCAGATGATTGCGCCCAAAGGAAGGAAGCCAACCAATTTCCACCGGGGATGAGAACTTACCCAAGCCATCCTGCGCCCATGCCCAGCCAGAAATACCGCCGTTATACGCGTGCGGGGAAACAGCAAACAGGCCAGCCATAATATAGGCTTGTTTTGTGGGCATAACACGGGCAACAAAACCGAGGTTACCGGATGGCCAGTCTCGTGCGCCTTCTGTGTATTTGGTGGGGGCCGGGTTCCCGCACATGGCAACGTTCATGTACATACAAAACAGTGGTGAAGCGGCAAAAAAGCTGCCAACCGGAATCCAGCCCGCGCTGATATCTACATGATTGTGCAGAAAAGCGTGTTCACCATACAGGTAAACAAGATGGGCCACCACGTTACCACGTGCGCCATAAATCTGCTGCACGCCGCCCAGTGAATCCCCAATGTAATCTGTGCTCAGGTTACGGCCATGCCCGTTCACCACCATCATGTGGGTCCAGAACCCTTTCATGATGTCGGCATTGGTCAGCTTGCCCCAGTCCACATCCAGTTCAACACCCACCTGTCCGGCATTATCCACGCCTTTCCTGCGGCCACCGCGAAAGTTGCCTGCAAGTTCTTCATGCACGTCTGCCAGGATATGGATGCCGTGGCTCAGCAGCCAAGGCTGTGCGCCCCACCAGTTTCCAAAGAAATGATCCTTGCCATACGGTGCAGAAAAAAAGGGGCCAGGATCTTCAACCTGATCGGCTTCATTATCCACCTGCAAGCTGGGCCAGAGGCCTACGGCGCTGTTTCCACCTGTCAGCAACTGTGCGTGCGCAGGTAAAACAACGAAAAGAGATAGAACAAGCAGGCAGGTCGGCCATAAGGCGCGAAAAGGAAAATGGAGGTGAAGGCGTTTAATCATGTTCCCTTAATTTTTATTTCTTTCGACCACCTCATATTTCAGCAGAAAAAAGTGTGGCCTTGGGTTTCGGGATACTGCGGTTCCCGTTTTCTAAAGCATTTTTTATGCGATTGTAGTCGCTGTTGTGCAGTTTAATGGATTTTTTATATAAAAATAGGCCATTATTACGGCCATATGGTGCAGTTCTGCATCAGAATTATGGAGATAAGATTCTCTCAATGTCTAAAATCGATACCAACCTGCCGTTTCTTCCTGTTCGTATTGCTGTGCTTACCGTTTCGGATTCGCGCACGCTGGAAACAGATACCTCTGGCGCAGCGCTTGTTGCGCGGCTGGAAGGTGCGGGCCATGTTCTGGCTGATCGGGCCATTATCTCGGACGATGCAGACAAGATAGCAGCACAACTGCGCAAGTGGATTACTGATCCGCAGGTGGATGTTGTTATTACAAACGGTGGCACAGGCGTAACTGGCCGTGATGTTACGCCAGAAGCTTTTGAAAGCGTGCTGGAAAAACACATTGAAGGATTTGGTGAGCTGTTCCGTATGCTATCTTATCGCAAGATCGGCACATCCACCATTCAGTCTCGTGCGTTGGCAGGTGTGGCGGGTGGCACGTATCTGTTTGCGCTGCCGGGTTCTACTGGGGCGGTGAAGGATGGGTGGGATGATATTCTGGTCTTCCAGCTTGATAGCCGCCACCGGCCCTGTAACTTTGTGGAGTTAATGCCGCGTTTGCGCGAAGGCTTGAAAGGGAATGGTCATCATGACTGATGATGTCAAACTACTGATGTTGGCAGGTGATTACGTAGAAGACTATGAAATCATGGTGCCTTATCAGGCCCTGCTTATGGTGGGGTATAAGGTGGACGTGATCTGCCCCGGCAAAAAAGCGGGCGATAAGGTGCTGACGGCTATTCATGATTTTGAAGGCGCGCAGACATATAGCGAAAAGCCCGGCCATGCGTTTGTGCTGAATGCAGATTTTGATGCCATTGATACCGATGAGTATCTGGGGCTGATTATTCCCGGTGGGCGCGCGCCTGAATATCTGCGCCTGAATGCGCGGGTGTTGGAAATTGTAAAAGCATTTGCCGATAGGCCAATTGCCTCAATTTGCCACGGGGCACAGCTTCTGGCTGCTGCGGGTATTATTAAGGGGCGTGAAGTTTCGGCTTATCCAGCCTGCCGCCCAGATGTGGAGCTGGCTGGCGGCACTTATGCTGATATTCCGGTCACAGAAGCCGTAACAGATGGTGAGCTGGTAACAGCCCCAGCATGGCCAGCACATCCAGCGTGGCTGGCTCAGTTCCTTAAGGTGCTGGGGGCAAATGTGAGCATCTAAGGCTCAAAGGCTTTTTCTCTCCCATCATAAACTGGATGGGAGAGAGGTTTTTCTTTTAGAATTCGCAGGCGGCAGGGCGGTTGAGCATTGCCATCAGTTCGCGCCGTGTATCTGAATTTTCCCGAAAAACGCCCAGCATGGTGCTGGTCACCATGGAAACACCGGGCTTATGCACGCCGCGTGTTGTCATGCATTCGTGGGAAGATTCAATAATAACGGCAACCCCGTGGGGTTCCAACTCATCATTGATGGTATTGGCAATCTGGGCCGTAAGCCGTTCCTGAATTTGCAGGCGCTTGGCATAGGCATCTACCACACGTGCCAATTTGGAAATGCCTACAACGCGCTGGCGTGGCAGGTAAGCGACATGTGCGCGCCCGATAATGGGGGCCAGATGGTGTTCGCAATGGCTTTCAAAGCGGATATCGCGCAGCAGCACAATTTCATCATACCCTTCCACTTCGGAAAAGGTGCGGCGCAACAGGGCTGCGGGATCAATCTCATACCCACAGAAAAAATCGGTGTAAGCGCGGGCAACACGGGCAGGGGTATCGTGTAGGCCTTCACGGTCCGGATTATCGCCAGCCCAGCGCAGCAGGGTGCGCACAGCCTGTTCTGCTTCTGCTTGTGTTGGGCGCTTAGATGTATCAGACGGAGGCACGCTCATGCCACACTCCAGAAAAAGATAGGGATATGATGGGGCGGATTAGTGGATCTGGCGGAGCAGAAAGGGGCTATCCAAGCTGAAAGCAGGAATGCTGGCATCAAACCGTCTGCCGCTGCTTTTATCCTGCATCAGGTAGTGTCCGCTCATAAATCCGCCCGGCGTGGTAAGGGATGCCCCGGAGGTATATTCATAAAGCGCACCGGGTTGAATAACCGGCAGTTCTCCCACTACGCCAGAACCGTGTACATATTCTGTGTGCCCGGCTGTATCCGTAATGTGCCACGTACGTTCCAGAAGCTGCACAGGTTGGGTGCCATCATTGCCAATGCGGATACGATAGGCCCAGCAGTAGGACTGCTCATCCGGTTCGGATTGGTCTGGCAGCCAGAACACCTGCACTTGCACGCGCACATTCTCCGTAACGGCCTCATAGACGGGCAGTGAGGAAAATAGCTCGTTCATGGCTTCTTCTGGATCTTGCAAAAGGGGAGAAGTGGCCCAGTCGGGCATGGAATATCCTGTTTGTGGTACGGGATGGTGCTTGCACCTATCACGAACCCATCTGTTATGCCAAGCATTGTCCCTCCCGATCCTGTTATGGCGGAGGGGAGGGACAATGCAGGTGTTGTTTAGATAGCCTGAAGGGCCGCAACACCACGGGCCAGATCATCTATCAGATCTGCACTGTCTTCCAGCCCGACGGAAAAGCGAATGGCGCCATCCGTAATGCCCAGAACTGCGCGGTCTTCTGCGCTCACCTTGGAATGGGTGGTTGTGGCAGGATGTGTCACCAAAGAGCGTGCATCCCCAAGGTTATTGGAAATAGCAATCAGCTTCAGGGCATCTATGAATGCAAACGCGCCTTTCTGGCCGCCCTTTACCTCAAAGGCAATCAGGCTTCCGCTGCCGCTCATCTGGCGTTTGGCCAGTTCATATTGCGGGTGGTCTGCCCGGCCCGGATAGCGCACGCTTACAATACCGGGGGCAGATGCCAGATAATCGGCCACAGCTGCGGCGTTGGCTGCCATGGCGTTAACGCGCAGAGAAAGTGTTTCCAGCCCCTTGAGCATCACCCATGCGTTGAAAGGTGAAAGCGCGTTGCCCGTATTGCGGGTGAAAGGTTGAAGCGTTTCCGTAATCCAGTCTTTGCGGCCCAGCACGGCCCCGCCCAGCACGCGGCCTTGGCCATCAATGTGCTTGGTGCAGGAATAGACAACAACATCCGCACCCAACTGGAGAGGCTTCTGGAACACAGGGGACGCAAAGACGTTATCCACCACCACAATCGCGCCAGCCTTGTGGGCAAGGTCTGAAATGGCCTTGATATCCAGAATATCAAGCATGGGGTTGGATGGGCTTTCCAGCAGCACGGCGGCTGTAGGTTGGGAAAGTGCTTTTGCCCATTCGTCCAGATTACAGCCATCTACAAAAACGGTTTCTACGCCATAACGGGGCAGAAGGTTGGCAACAATCCAGTGGCAGGAGCCAAACAGTGCGCGGGAGGCAACAACCCGATCTCCGGCTTTAACGTGGCTGAGCAGGGCGGAGGAGACTGCACCCATGCCCGTAGCAGTTGCCACACAGGCTTCTGCACCTTCCAGATCAGCCAGCCGGCGTTCCAGCGCAGCAACCGTGGGGTTGCCAAAGCGGCTGTACTGATAGTGTTCTTCCTCACCGCGGAAGGTGCGGGCGGCTTGTTCAGCGTTGTCATAAACAAAGCCGGAGGTCAGAAACACGGCTTCACTGGTTTCACCATATTCCGTGCGTTCCACACCAGCATGGAGCTGACGGGTTGCAGGGCGCCACGCTTCAGAAAATGCAATCTTGTTGTCACTCATGGGTCTTTGTATCCGGTTCTGGCGTGTCAGACCAAGCAGCAGACAGGCCCATGTGCCTGCCAGAGCAGCTCAATCTCTTAAATTGACCGTGGAAACCATGACAGCCGGCCAAATGCCGTGTCAGAGCCTCTTTAGCGCGTTTCTTTTACCTCGCCGCAAGCCGGCCTTACAAATCACGAGGGCAGGGCTCAACACCTTGCTGGCAAGCAGGGTAAGCCCGGATATTGGCTATCGTCAAGTTCTGTGCATGCAGCCTTCACAAAACAGGCTTGCGGTGATTTAACTTGGACGAATATTTCAAAAATCTGATGGATTTATGCATGTCCGGTAAGAAAGAAACAGCCACTTCTGTTCATGTAGCCAATGCGCAGGAGGTTGTGCCCGTTATTCTTTCTGGCGGTTCTGGCAGCCGCCTGTGGCCTGTTTCACGCGGGAGCTACCCCAAGCAGTTCTGGCCGTTGCTAACAGAAAAAACCCTGTTGCAGGAAACGGCCCTGCGTGGCGTGGCAGCCAAACTGTGCGGCCCGGTTGTGATCTGCAATGCAGAACATCGTTTTATTATAGCGGAACAGTTGCGCGATGTAGGTGTGCAGGATGCGCGCATTGTACTGGAACCTGTGGGCCGTAATTCTGCCCCGGCCATTGCGGCAGCTGCTTTTGTGGCAGCGGAAAAAGACCCGGATGCCGTATTATGGGTTATGGCCGCAGATGCCGCCATAACGAATACGCAGCGTTTGTATAAGGCATTGGAAAGTGCTGTTCAGGCAGCCCAGGCCGGATACGTTGTTACATTTGGTATGAAGCCCTCCCGCCCGGAAACAGGGTACGGATATATAGAGGAAGGCGCACTACTGCCGGGCCTTTCTGGTGTATGCCGCGTAGCCCGGTTTGTTGAAAAACCGGATGTGCAAACAGCGCATCGGTTTTTGGAAAGCGGCAAGTATTTGTGGAATTCGGGCATGTTTGTTGCGCGTGCCAGTACGTTTTTACACGAACTCCAAAAATACGAGCCCGAATTATATGAATGCGTGCGTCAAGCTGTAGAAAAACGTCAGACAGACATGGATTTTGAACGTCTGGATGTAGAGAGTTTTAAAAAGTCTCCTGATATTTCAGTTGATTATGCAGTGGCAGAACGCACGGATAAAGCGGCTGTGGTGCCTGCTGATTTTGGGTGGTCCGATATCGGAAGCTGGGATTCCTTATGGGAATTGAGCGCGAAGGACCAAAACGCCAACGCAGTTTATGGCAACGTGATGCTGGAAGATGTGCATGATTCCTACATTCGCACAGATGGCACCCTGACTGTTGCGCTGGGTGTTGAAAATCTAACCATTGTGGTGACACAGGATGCCGTAATGGTTGCCCATAAGGATCGGGCACAGGATATTAAAAACATTGTCCAACGCCTGAAGGCAGAAGGGCGTATAGAGGCAACACACCATGCCCGCACATATAGACCATGGGGATTTTATGAGGGCTTAACGCAGGGAGACCGTTTTCAGGTTAAGCGCATTGTCGTGAACCCGGCGCAGAAGCTTTCTTTGCAAAAACATTTCCATCGTTCAGAGCACTGGGTGGTGGTGGAAGGCACAGCGCTTGTAACCCGTGGAAATGATGAAATTCTCGTGCGGGAGAATGAAAGCGTTTATCTGCCGGTTGGTATGCTGCACCGGTTGGAAAATCCCGGCCGTATCCCGCTTACCCTTATAGAAGTGCAGTCTGGCCCTTATTTGGGGGAAGACGATATTGTGCGTGTGCAGGATTTGTATAGCCGAGAGTAGGCATAACAAGCGGCCTATAAAAGGTCAAATCTGCTCCCGAATACTTTAAAGCAATGCCTGAAGCAGCGGAATAAACGGCAGATCTGCTTCGGGCATGGGGTATTTGCGCAGATCCTGCGGGGCAACCCACGCCAGTTTTTGCCCTTCCTTGGGGACAGGCGTGCCTTGCCAGCGCCGACAGACATAAAGCGGCATCAGCAGATTAAATGTGGGGTAAGAATGGGATGCAAAGGTAAACGGTGCCAAACAGGCGCGGGACATATCAAGCCCCAGTTCTTCATGCAATTCACGCATCAAAGCGGCTTCTGGTGTTTCTCCAGCTTCTATTTTGCCACCCGGAAATTCCCATAAGCCTGCCATGCTTTTCCCTTCTGGGCGGCGGGCGAGCAAAATGTGGCCTTGTGTATCAATGAGTGCCGCGGCGGAAACCAGAACCAGCTTTTTTGGGGCAGATGATGCGGGAGCCGATGCTGATGCGCGGCGTGCATCCTGCATGTTGCGCGTGGTTTCAAAAACCAGCATAGGCTGTTCGCTCCCGCGTGAAGCAAAAACTTGTTTGTCTGTTCCGATTTGCTGAAAACCAACATGTTCCAGCACGCGGGCAGAGGCAATATTATCTACCGCCACATTTGCGCGGATACTGGAAATTTCCAGATACGCCAGCGCCCAACTGGTTACGCGTTCGGCAGCGCACGTGGCAATGCCTTGCCCCCAGTAGGGGCGGCCAATCCAATATCCTAGCACCCCAATGCGCGCAGAATTGGCAGGAGTTTGAATGCCTAAGCCAATGCAGCCAATAAAAGTGCCATTCTTATCCAGAATGGCAAAATGATAGCCTTCTCCTTTTTGCTGCATCTGCTGTGTGGAAGCTATCCAGCTATCCGCCAGTTCCCGTGGGTAGGGAAAAGGCAGGCGGCTGAGCATCCGCACTACCTCCCAATCATTCACCAGATGGTGGAGAGCAGGGGCATCCTGCGCACAAAGAGGGCGCAGGTGATAGGGCGGGGCTTCCAGTTCGGTCGGGGCGGTATCAGGCATTGGGTTGAGGCGTCTGCGCTGGTTCTGGGGGAATGCCGCATTCGGTTAGAAGCTCACGCAAGGCGTTGATAACGGGAAAAACTTCTACGTTATGGTCACCTCCCAGTTCGCGCCACGCATTCTGCTCCAGTTCCACAATTTCGCGGTCTTCGGCAAAAATGCGGTTGGTAAAGGCCACAAGGAAAGGCCATGCAATATCCAGCAAACTACCAATTTTGGGCCGCTTAACGGAAAGCAGGCCAAAGGTGCGGTTGGTGAGTTCATCCGCACTTTGCGGCACATAAACAATCCACAAATCCATTACCGGGTCTTCATCTCCGGTCTGGATACGCAGGGTTTGATACGGATATTCTGTACGAATGGTCATGACATCGCGATGCTGGAATTTTTCCGAAGAATCGCGGCGTTCACCAAAAATCAGGGCTTCACCAAAAGGCTGTTTGCCGCTGGTACGGGCAAAGCTGTAGCGGGCTTCCACCAGCTTTGGCTCACGCTTCTGGCCCAAAAAGCGCGGCTTCATCTGCCCCATCTGTTTGGAGTGCATGAACTGATGATTCATATCCATCAGGTTTTCATGCATGAAGCTGTAATGGCACCCAATGGTGGTGCCAAAGTAACGGGTTTTGTAGGCCGGGTTGCTGGCACGGGCCAGATGTGCGGGCAGGGGCACGGTGTCTGCTTTTTCCGGGTCACCGGGGAAAACAAAGATCATGCCGTTCTGTTCCCGGCAGGGGAAGGTGCGTACGCCGTTAGGAAGTTTGCCCTTGCCCAGGTAGGGCACATCAATGCATCGGCCAGATCGGCCATAAGCCCAACCGTGATAGCAGCATTTAACAGAGGCACCTTCCACCGTGCCTTTGCTGAGCGGCACCTGCCGGTGGGCGCAGCGATCTTCCAGCGCAAACACGGGGCCAGCATCCGGGCGCACCAAGGCAATAGGCGTGCCGGCATAGCGCGTGCCAATGGTTTTGCCGGACTTAAGCTCCCGAGACCAAGCAACAGGGTACCAGTAGTCCGGGTTGGATCTGACACGCCGCAGATCTATTTTACCCTTTCTGGCTTCAACAGCCAGTTCTTGGGTGGAGGAATCGGCCTGAGCGGTCTGATCCATTTCGCCTCAAATCACAAAGAATACTGTGCGGCGCCGTTTTGATGCCGCTGTTGCGAATGCTATCTCAACGCATCGTGACGCAAGAAGCAAGACGGGAGCGCATGGCTGGCTCGTTTTTTAGGATCGCGAGCTCCGACGTTTAGGCCGGAGATAGGGCCGTTCCGACCATTCAGTTAGGTGTTCTCTGCTGTTCGATATACTGTCGGATGATAGAGAGCGGGGCACCTTCACAGGACGCTGCAAAATAACTGGGCGACCAGAGAACCTCGCGCCAATAGCGGCGAGTAAGCGTTGGATGCATCTGCCGCAACCTGCGGCTTGAGACCCCTTTGAGGCTGTTCACGAGAACCGACAAAGCCACCTTGGGCGGATAGTACACGAGAAGATGCACGTGATCATCCTCCCCGTCGAATTCCACCAGATGGGTTTCGAAGTCTGTGCAGACTTTTTCGAAGACAGTTTGCATATCCTTCAGGATCGCGGCGGTGAAGACACGGCGGCGATATTTTGTCACGAAGACCAAATGGGCATGAAGTGTAAAAACACAGTGTCTTCCACGCCTATAGTCGTTGTCATCAGCCATAGACTGATGTTATCTTTTAACGATGATCCAGCGCAAGGCCAACATCTACCGGCTCTATCCAGACGCGGAGCAGGGGCTTACGCTGGCCCGAATCGCAGGTGCTTGCCGCGCAGTCTACAATCTCGCGCTGGAACAGAGGCGGGATTGGTGGCAGCGCCATAAGGATAGAACCGGCAAATCAATTTCGTTTGCCGGGCAATGTCGTGAACTCACTGATCTGCGCCGGGATGTGGACTGGTTGCGCGAAGCGCCAATCCACCCGCTGCAACAGGCGTTGCGCGATCTCGACCGGGCCTATCAAAATTTCTTCTCCGGGCGCTCTGGCTATCCGTCACTCCATCGCAAGGGCCTGCACGACAGTTTCCGTTTTCCTGATCCCACGTCGCTACGTGTCGAACGAACAGGGAAGAAGGTAGGTCGCATTAAACTTCCAAAACTCGGATGGGTGGCTTTCCGGGGTTGGTATGATTTGCCTGGTGTAATCCGCAACATCACGATCTCCCGACGATCCGGGCAGTGGTTCGCATCCGTCCAGTGGGAGCGCGAGGTCGAGGAACCTGCGCCCTCGATTCTGCCTGCGGTCGGGATCGACATGGGCGTGGCCGTTTTCGCCGCCACAAGCAGCGGAGAGACCATCGCGCCGGGAGACTTTGGCAGGAAGGCCCTGCGCACGCTTCGCAAGGCACAACGGACCGTCTCCCGCAAAAAGAAGGGCAGCGCCAACCGGCGCAAGGCCGTGCGGCGCGTGCGGATCCTGCATGCCAAAGTGGCCAATGCTCGCAAGGATTTCCTCCACAAACTCAGCACGACCATCGCCAAGAACCACGGCACGGTTGTTGTGGAGGCATTGCAGGTGCGGAGCATGTCCGCATCCGCTAAAGGCTCGGTTGAAGAGTCGGGCCGCAATGTCCGGCAGAAAGCCGGGCTCAACCGTAGTATTCTCGATCAAGGCTGGCGAATGTTCCGCACTCTGCTGGGATACAAGCTGGCGGACCGGGGTGGTAGGCTCATTGAGGTGCCAGCCGCCTACACCAGCCAGACCTGCTCAGTCTGTGGAAGTGTGGACCCGGCAAATAGGGCCAGTCAGGCACGTTTTATCTGCACTGCCTGCGGACACACTGAAAACGCGGATATCAACGCCGCAAAGAACATCCTACGGTGGGCGGACTGCCCGTTGAAGCCTGTAGAGGGATACCGCGTCAGGCGGCCCATTGAAGCAGGAAGCACCAGGAGGGCAGTTTAATGCATGCCCATACCGGAACCATCGGCCTTCAGGCCGGTGAGCAGGTCAGAGAAATTAATGTTCTGCCAGCTCTGCCGTCAGGTCCTCAATAAACTGGAAAGCCACACGTCCGGAGCGGCTTCCGCGTGTAATCGCCCACTCATTGGCGCGGGCCATCAGGTCCTCGTCAGCAATGGTTAAGTTACGTGCACGCGCGTAGCTTCGCACCATGTCTGCAAACGTATCCTGTTCACAAGTATAAAAACCAAGCCACAGGCCAAATCGGTCTGAAAGCGAGACTTTTTCTTCTGTTGCTTCGGAGGGACTAATGGCAGTTGCGCGTTCATTTTCAATCATGTCGCGCGGCATCAGATGGCGGCGGTTGGATGTGGCGTAGAACAGAACATTTTCTGGCCGCCCGGCAATACCACCATCCAGAACGGATTTCAGGGCTTTGTAATCCCGGTCTTCCTTTTCAAAGGACAGATCATCGCAGAACAGAATAAAGCGGCGCGGGTTTTCGCGCAGCAGGCTGAGCAGCAGGGGCAGGGTTGCCAGATCTTCACGCTGAATTTCAATCAGGGCGATAGCACCTTTACCGGGGGTGCATGGTTTGCCAGCAACCTGATTGGCCAAGGCATGTGCGCCTTTTGCCAATGAGGATTTGCCCATGCCGCGAGCACCCCAGAGCATGGCGTTGTTGGCGGGCAGGCCACGTGCAAAGTGCTCTGTGTTTTCAATCAGGATCTTGCGTTGCAGATCCACCCCGCGCAGCAGATCAACCGGTACGTGTGCAACATACGGAATAGGCAGCAGGCGCCCGCGTTCTGGCAGCCAGACAAAGGCATCGGCGGTATCTACACCTTCCAGCGTGGCTGGTGGAGGAGAAAGCCGCTCCAGAGCGGAGGCAATGCGTTCCAGAACAGGGAGTGTCGGTGTATCCATCGGGGTATCAATCCTGTTTGTCGCCGATATTGGTTATAAAATTACGGGCGTAGGGCGTTTTCATCCGCGCAGGTGCTTGACGCACGGGGATTGAAAATTATGGTCACTTTCTCTGTTTTCGCAACACGCCTTTCAGGAAAGTCTGCTTGATGTCCAATTTCCTTATTCCCGCCGCCTACGCCCAGAGTGCTGGAGGTGCCGGTGGGGGCTCTAGCCTGATGTCCTTCCTGCCGTTTGTGGCCGTTTTTGCGATTATGTATTTTTTGCTGATCCGTCCCCAGCAAAAACAGCAGAAGCAGCTTAAGGCAGAGCTAAAATCCCTCCGCCGGGGAGACCGTATTGTAACAGCAGGTGGCGTTGTAGGTATTGTGCAGCGTTCCAAGGATGATTCGGAAGAAGTGGAAGTGGAAATTGCACCAAACGTGCGTGTTATGGTGCTGCGTGGCACAATTTCCACAGTGCTGACCAGCACCGCCAAGCCCGCCAACGATACAGCGACTGCAAAAAAGTAAGTTTTTTTTCAGGCTCAGCGTTCAGAAACGTCAGAGAAAGGAAACGGGGTCTATATCTACGTCCACTTTGGCGTTTCTGGCCAGATTTACCATGCCCAGCCAACGGCGCAGGATAGGTTGCACCGCAATATTCCGGTGCGTGCGCAGCAGCAACCGCCTGCGGTGCCGCCCGCGTAATACGGCCAGCGGGGCTGGGGCAGGGCCAAGTACTTGTATGCCCTCTCCATAAGGGGCAGTGCGGCCCAGTTGGGCGGCGGCTTCATCTGCGGCAACAGGTGTATCTGCACTTACAATTAAAGCAGCTAACCGTCCGTAAGGGGGCCAGAACCCCGGTTTACGCTGTGCGGCCTCCTGCTGCATGAAGGCATCAAAATCCCCCGAAAGCAGCGCCTGCATTACCGGATGTTCAGGGGCATAGCTTTGCAGAATAACCAGCCCGGGGGAGGACGCACGGCCTGCACGGCCTGCTACCTGATGCAAAAGCTGGATGGTACGTTCCCCAGCCCGCAGGTCTGCCCCGCCAAGCCCGAGGTCTGCATCGACCACACCTACAAGCGTGAGGTGCGGAAAGTGCCACCCTTTGGCAACAATCTGCGTACCGATAATCAGGTCCACTTCCCGGCGCGAGATTTTGGCAACAGCTTCCGCTGTGGCGGCGGGGCCACCAAGTGTATCGCTGGACATCACCAGCAAGCGGGCATCGGGGAAGAGTTGCCGTGCTTCTTCCGTAATGCGTTCAATACCCGGGCCTATGGCGGTCAGGCTGTGGTCTGATCCGCATTGCGGGCAGGCGGGGGGCATGGGTTCTGTGTGATCGCAATAGTGGCAGGAGAGCACCTTGCGGTTGCGGTGTTCCACCAGCCACGCCGTGCAATGCGGGCACTCCATACGGTGCCCGCAGGATCGGCAAAGTGTCAGGGGAGCATAGCCGCGCCGGTTGAGAAACAGCATAACCTGTTCCTGCCGTTCCAGCGTGGCACCAATATCCTCCACCAGTTCGGGGGAGAGAAAAAGCCCCCTAGGTGGGGGATGATCGCGCAAATCCAGCACGCGGGGTTCCGGCAGTTCTGCCCCTCCGTGCCGGGTGGGTAGAACAAGATGTCGATACCGGCCAGCCTCTACGTTTGCTAGTGTTTCCAAGCTGGGTGTGGCGGAAACCACAACCACAGGAAAACGCGCCAGCTGCCCACGCACCACGGCCATATCTCGCGCATTGTAGATCACGCCTTCTTCCTGCTTGAACAGGGCTTCGTGTTCTTCATCCACAATAATCAGGCCGAGATTATGGAAGGGTAGAAACAGGGCAGAGCGGGCCCCAACAATTACAGAGGCAGAACCATCAGCTGCCCCAAGCCACGTAAGCCTGCGGGCACGCTGCCCGATTTCGGAGTGCCATACAGCGGGCTGTACGCCAAAACGGCGGGAGAAACGTTCCATCCATTGGGCGGAAAGTGCAATTTCGGGCAGAAGAATAAGGGCTTGTTTGCCCTGTTCCAGACAGGCAGCAATGGCTTCCAGATAGATTTCTGTTTTGCCAGAGCCGGTTACCCCTTCCAGCAGGGTTACGGAAAAACGATTTTCCGTAACAGTCTGGCGTAGAGCTACTGCGGCACTTTGCTGCTCACCTTCCAGCACAGGCGGGTTATAGTGGGCATCGGGTTGGCCAAATGGGCGCTCTGGCCCAAGGGAAACAGGACGCAGCACGCCTGCATTGGCAAGTTCCTTTACCACGCCAGCACTTACACCTGTGGCATTGGTAATATCTGTCGTGGTGCGGTGGTTGCCATCCGCCAGAAGGTCCAGCACCTTTTGGCGTGCAGGGGTAAGGCGCAGAGCGTTCAGATCAGGGTTTTCTGCCAAGGCCCATCCCATTGTGGGGGTAGGGGCTGCGCGCATATGGAGCCGCAGAGTCATGGCCAGCACCATACCTGGAGGGGTAAGCGTGTAGGCGGCCACCCAATCTATGAACTGGCGCAGTTCTGCTGATAAAGGTGGCAGATCAAGCCGGCAGACTACAGGGCGCAGGCGCGCTGCATCCACCTTTTTTTCTGTGACTGGTGGGGCCAGATCGGCGGGAAGTGAAGATGTTGCATCCCATACCACGCCGGTTTCCTGCCGCTTACCCAGTGGGACGACAACAATATCACCGGGTTGCAAATCCATATCTGCTGGCGCGCGGTAATCAAAAGGCCCGGCAAAAGGCATAGGCAGCAGCACGGAAATGCGTGTGGTGCTGCAAGCACTGGCCGTTAAGTTGCCAGAATCCTGCATAGGTATATTGGGGAAGGGTTTCTGCGCCATCAGGATTTGGTTGTAATGCTGCCCACAAGGAAAGAACAGGGGAGAAAAAGCGCATCAAGCTTTCTGCCCGACAGAGGAAGATCATGACTGCTGAAGAAGCTGTTCAGAAATTTCTGGAGTGGATGGCTGTGGAAAAACAGGCATCTCCCCTGACAATTGAGGCCTATCAAGGCGATCTAGCCCGTTTTTTAGGGTTTATGATCACGCATCTGGATGGCCTGCCGGATATGATCGGCTTGGGCTTAATAAGCCTGCGGGATTTTCGTGCATGGTTGGCTTATGAGCAGGCCGAGGCCAGCAAACCAACAGCCCGCAAAACCTCATCAGATCAGGCCACCCGCACACGTGCACGCCGTGTTTCTGCTGTAAGGTCTTTCTTCAAATATCTGGCGCGCAGGCAGGGGGTAGAAAACCCGGCCATTCAGTTACTCAGCACACCGCGCACCAAAAAGCCTCTACCACGCCCTTTGGCTAAAGATCAGGCTTTGGCAGCCCCGGAAGATATTTCTGATCTGGCGCAAACCCCCATGGAACAGCAGCGAAATGCCGCGTTGTTTCTGCTTTTATATGGGTGCGGTTTGCGTATTTCTGAAGCTTTGAACCTGAATATTGCCGATCTGGATGTTATGCGCAGCAGCAATGTACTGCGTATATTGGGCAAAGGCGGCAAGGAACGTCTTGTGCCGGTGCTGCCCGTTGTGCAGCAGGCGCTGGAAGCGTGGCGCACACGCCATCCAGCTCCAACCCCAGATGCCCCTTTGTTTGTAGGAATAAGGGGCAAGCGCCTCCAACCTGCTATTGCCCAGAAAGCCATGCGGGAATGGCGGCATCTTTCTGGCTTGCCAGATTATGTAACACCCCACGCGCTACGCCATTCTTTTGCAACCCATCTGATGGAAGGTGGGGCAGATTTGCGCGTTATTCAGGAGTTGTTGGGCCATGCCAGCCTCTCCACCACACAGCGTTACACACTGGCAGATGAGGCCCGCTTGCTGGATGTCTGGACGCGGGCGCATCCGCGTGCACAATGAGGCCAGAATGCAAAATAAGGAACACACCGGCATGATACAGGCGTTGCGTGCACCGTGGCCCGAAATCGAACCCTATGCCCATGGTTATCTGGATACGGGGGAAGGGCATCAGATCTATTGGGAGCAGTGCGGCAACCCGGATGGTGTGCCGGTTGTGTTCCTGCATGGTGGTCCGGGTGGGGGCTGCTCACCCTCCCAACGGCGGCTGTTTGATCCGGCGCGTTACCGTATTGTGCTGTTTGACCAGCGTGGGTGTGGTCGTTCGCTGCCTCATGCTTCGTTGGAAGCAAACACAACATGGCATCTGGTTGCAGATATTGAGCGCCTGCGTGAAATGTGCGGGGTAGAGAAATGGGCCGTCTTTGGTGGCTCATGGGGTTCTACATTGGCATTGGCTTATGCCGAAACACATCCAGACCGTGTAACTGCGCTGATGCTCCGCGGTATCTTCACCCTGCGGCGGGCCGAATTGCTGTGGTATTATCAGGAAGGTGCCTCCTGGCTTTTCCCTGATAAGTGGGAGGATTTTCTGGCACCGATTTCACCCGCAGAGCGTGGGGATATGATGGCTGCGTACCGCAAGCGCCTGACATCTGATGATCTTGCTGTTCGTTTGGAAGCGGCTCGGGCCTGGAGTTTGTGGGAAGGGCGCACATTAACCTTGCTGCCATGCCCGGAAATGGAAGTGCAGCATGATGAAGCCGATTATGCGCTCGCATTCTCCCGTATTGAAAACCATTACTTTGTGCATGGGGGCTGGCTGGAAGAAGGTCAGCTCATTCGGGATGTCGGGCGGATCCGCCATATTCCTACAGTGATTGTGCAGGGGCGTTACGATATGGCAACGCCGGTACGCACAGCGTGGGATTTGCACAAGGCATGGCCGGAAGCCGATTTCCACTTAATTGATGCCGCAGGCCATGCCTTGTTTGAGCCCGGTATTTTGACGGCGTTGCTGAATGCAACAGACCGTTTTGCGCGGGAACTGGCATGAAACGCCAAATAATTGCGTGCGCCCTCATAATGGGTGGAGGAGCCAGTGTGTCGCTTGGTGGTATTTCCGCAGCTTATGCTGCTGATGGATGCCATAAGTTGGTAGCACGCGTGGCGTTGCGGAATGATCAGGGCTTTCTGAACATTCCTGTGAGCGTGAATGGCCATGCTGTCAGCATGATTGTGGATACAGGTTCGGAGGGGAGCCTGATCTCACCTGAGGCTGCCTCACTTTTTGCCGCCCAGCGGGATAAAAGTGTGCACACGGTTGTGCGGGGCACCGGGGGTATTGGGCGGATTGTGCCCAATGCAATTGTAAGATCCTTTCGTGTGCAGAATGTCGAGTTTGGCCCTGTTTCCATTCCGGTGGATACATTGCCCGCAGTGCCTCAAACAGAGCCTGAAGTAGAGGGCCTGATGGGGGGAGATCTGCTCTCCCGCTATGATGTGGAATTTAACGTGGCGGAGGGCACTCTGTTTTTCTGGTCTGCCAATTCAGCAGATTGCACTGGGCCGGAAGGGTGGCGTTACATTTATCGTGCGGTGCCGTTGCAGGCAGCAGGCCAGCGGGTGGTGGCGGAAGTTACTTTGGATGGTACAAAGCTTAAGGCGCTGGTGGATAGCGGGGCACGCTCACGCATTGTCTCAATAGGTGCGGCGGAGCGTATTGGTGTTTCTCGCCAAGCTTTGGCGGCTGATCCGGGTGGAATGACAACCGGGGTAGATGGGCACCAGCAGATTTATCACTGGCACAAGTTTCATTTGTTCCAGATTGGGCAGGAACAGGAAAAATCTCCGGTTCTTACGGTTGCCCCCGTGCATGATACCGTAGATATGCTTTTGGGATCAGATTGGTTTGCTGCGCATCGTGTCTGGATATCTTACCGCACACATACGCTGTATGTCATGCCGGCACCGCAGGCGCACCGTTAATATAAAAAACAAAAGGCAGAAGAACATAATTTCTTCTGCCTTCTGAGCGTTAGATTATTCGCCTTTCAGGCGCTTGTTGCATTCGCTGTAATAACCGCCGCCTTTCTGAATCCATTTCATGTTGCCATTGGCATTGCTGGATTTGTTGGTGTGGTACTGATCCAGGCAGGTTTTCATGCGGGCTTTACCAGCGCTGAGCTTGGAATACTGAGGATCGACCGCAGAAGGGAAGGTCGCGCCAGAAGCACTTACAGCAGCAGGTGCTGCCGGTTTGGCAGCTTCTGGTGCGGTTTCTGCTGGTTTGCTGGTGGTGGTTGGAGCTGTTTCTGCCGTGGTGGCATCACAGTTGGCGGCTTTAAATGCTTTAAATGTCTGGCCGTTAAGCGTGTTTTCCGCTTTGGCTTCCTTGAATTTAGCGTGGCATTCCTTGGCCGTCAGTGCATGGGCGCTAGGAGCGGCAAGAGCAGTTGCGCAACCAAGCAGTAATGCAGTCAAGCCGGTGCGTGCAGAAAAGTTCATAAAATAAAACCTCATGCAAAGGGGCGAATCAAAAAACGACCCGATGCCGTTTTTCACTCCCATAAATAATAGTATCGCAAACTGTGGCAGCGAAATGAATGGGGGATGCTATTTTTATAAGAAAAACAAAAACCCCCTCCCAAATAAATGGGAGAGGGCTTTGTATAACTGGTAGAACCCGAAGTGTTTGCAAAAGGGTTAGTCGTTAATACGTTCCCCATGTAGGGACATATCCAGACCTTCCAGTTCTTCATCCGGTGTAACGCGTAGGCCGATAACCAGATCAACCACTTTCAGAATGATGAAGGATACAACAGCACACCATACAATGGTCACCAGCACGGCTTCTGACTGAACAATAAGCTGATGCACAGACCCCGTAATGCCGGAGGGGTTTGAATCTGTTGCAGAAAGCGGACCATAGGCAAACAGGCCGGTCAGCAGCGCACCAACAATACCGCCTACGCCATGCACGCCAAAGGCATCCAAGCTGTCATCATAGCCCATCATGTGCTTCAGGGATGTGGCACCCCAGTAGCAGACAACGCCTGTAATCAGGCCGATAATCAGCGCGCTGCCCGGCAGCACAAAACCAGCGGCAGGAGTGATAGCCACCAGACCGCCAACAGCACCAGAAATGACACCCAGCACAGTTGGTTTGCCCGAACGCAGCCATTCAATCAGCATCCAGGATACGCCAGCACCAGCAGCAGCAATCTGGGTGGCAGCCATGGCCATGCCTGCGCGCCCATTGGCACCCACAGCAGAACCAGCATTGAAGCCAAACCAGCCAACCCACAGCAGGGAAGCACCGATAACGGCATATGTCAGGTTGAAGGGAGAGAGATCATCCTGCCCGTAACCTTTGCGACGGCCCAGCACCAGAGCGCACACCAAACCTGCAACACCCGCGTTGATATGCACGACTGTACCACCGGCAAAGTCTGCCGTGCCAAGGCCACCCAGCCAACCAATAGGGCTCCAGACCCAATGGGCGATAGGGGCATACACAATGAGAGACCAGATGATGGAGAACACGCACATGGCGCTGAACTTCATACGTTCAGCATAGGCACCGGAGATTAGGGCCGGGGTGATGATGGCGAATGTCATCTGGAACATCATGAAGATGCTCTCAGGAATGGTCATTGTCGTGGCGTTGGGGGAATCTGCGCCAAGGGTAAAGCCGATATCCGCACCATTGTGAATGTTGGCGCCAATACCGTTCAGGAACATACGGCCCAATCCGCCAATCCACGGAGACCCGGTGGTGAAGGCGAGGGAGTATCCAGCAACCATCCAGACAATGGAGATAATGCAGCACAGCGCAAAGGATTGCATAAGTGTCGCCAGCACGTTTTTCTTACGTACCATGCCTGCATAAAACAGGGCCAGACCAGGGATTGTCATCATCAGCACAAGGGCGGTGCTGACCAACATCCATGCTGTATCACCTGTATCGATAGAAGGAAGGGTATCTGCCGCGTGACTGGATGTAGCACCAACGTGGAAGAGGATACCGCCTCCAATAAGAGTGACCATTTTGGTCAACGGGTTTATGTGTTTTTTTGCTGTCATAGTGACATATTGCCCCGGCATGTTGATGACAGTCTCCAGATATATTGTTTTGGCGCTATGTTTGGTTAATGTAAGAATTTAATCATATCTTATCCGGAACAATATTCAAGGTAGATTCATTTTTACCGGATTAAAATTAGGTAAAGGCAGATTATAATAACCTGTTTTTAACTATGATCCATGGGTCCAGTTATGTAAGCTGAGTGACATAATGCGTCATAGCTGGTTTATGAGCTGGTTCCAGCATGACAGCAGATATCAACAATATCGTCGTAAGTTTTGAATATCCTGTTGGACAGGCATGTATTGCGCATGAACTGCTAGGCTCAGGACTCATTGATATCTGAGTAGGTTGAAGATGAGCGACCTTTACTAGTTGACGAACAAATAAGTGGATCGTCTGCGCTCTTTGCCTTTCGCGGTTGTCGAGTGGACAGGATCAAGCTTCTGATGTGGTATGGTCAGAGGTTCGGTCTTTATTACAAAGTGCTGGAGAGAGGATGCTTTCCGTGGCCTCTCCCGGCAGAAGGCGTTGCATGTCTGACAGCCGCACAGATGGCGCTGCTCTGGGAAAGCATGGAGTGGAGACGCCCCTTCTGGTCGGCGCCACCGTTTCGCGTGGCCTGATTTTTATGCGTGATATTGCAGAACCTGGAGGGTTCGAAAAACCCTCTGCTTTCTTTGATGTTGAAGAGCGTCTTGCCCGGTTGAGCGGGCTGGGCGATCAGCTCGAAGCGTTTTCCCGGACTGTGGATTTTGGAAGTGTTCCACCCTGATTTGGAGGGGCTCAGGCCTATTCAGACAGGACCAAAGATGGACGTCCACCGTTTGCTCCGGTTTGACGCGATTTTGCGAACGCCGGTTATCTGCTCATGTCAGGCCAGAGCCTGGACACGACATTGGTGGCAGTTCCCAAACAGCGCAATACTAATGCTAAGAAGACGGATCTCCGGCAAGGATGGATCCTCCAAGACTGGCGGGATAAACCGTCACAGTTGTCCCATAAGCACCATCATGCGCGTTGGACGCTGAAGTTCACGAAGGCGAAGCCGTAGGAGGACGGAACGATCCCGTCAACGGATCTCGCTATGCCTTTCTTTGGCTACAAATCCCACATCTCTATCGACCAGAAGTTCAGGCTGATACGGAAATGGAAAGCAACGGATGTAGCCGTCGGTGATGGTGTCAGGCTGCACGAAGGCCTGCGGGATAAAACCAATACGACATCAACAGTTTGGGCTGATATTGCTTACCGGTCCAAAGCCAATGAAGATTTCATGGAAAAGCAGGGTTTTGTCTCAAAAATTCATCACAAGAAGCCACACATCAAACCCATGTCCCGGCATATCCAGTGGTCTAACGCAGGCAAGTCAGTCATCCGATCCCGCGTCGACGCGGAAATCTCACAGAAGGGTTGTACATCGGGTTAGATTATGAAAAAGTCTGTTTTGCACAAAAGAAATTTTCGTAAGCTATAAGAAAACCCGATGCAGACAGAGTGTAGCGCAGGCGCGTATGAGTTTCCAGCCTCCTGTGGACGGCGTGTTGTGGCCCGTTTTGACGGGGGTCGCATGAGTTCGGATGGGGGCGTCATTCTGGTGAAGCAGGCTGATGACATTCTGGGTCTCAGCCGCCGCTTTGCTGCCTGTTTTCGCGATGAACGGCATCCCGGCTTTGTGGAATACCGGGTTGAAGACCTTGTCCGTCAGCGGATCATGGGCCTGGCACTGGGCTACGAAGACCTTAATGACCATGACGCTTTACGTCATGATCCTGTCATGGGTCTGGTATCGGGACGTCTGTCAGGAAGCCGGGCCAACTGTGCGGCACTGGCAGGAAAATCCACGCTGAACCGGTTGGAGCGCAGTGGGCAGCAGGCAGATCGTTACTGCCGCATCATTGCTGATCATGAGGCCCTGGCTACCCTGTTCGTGACGCTTTTCATGGACCAGCATGAGCGCGCACCCGCCCGGATCGTTCTGGATGTGGATGCCACCGATGACCGTATCCATGGCCATCAGGAAGGCCGGGCCTTTCATGGATATTACGGCCATAACTGCTATCTGCCGTTATACATCTTCTGCGGGGACCATCTCCTCAGCGCTACCCTGCGCACGGCAGACAGGGACCCGGGGAAGGAAGCACTGGCAGACATCCGCCGGATCGTGAAGCAGATCAGGAGCCGCTGGCCCCGGGTGCGTATCCTGGTGCGTGGGGACAGCGGTTTCGCCCGGGACAGTCTGATGACATGGTGCGAAGACAACCACGTTGACTTCCTGTTTGGGCTTGCAGGCAACACCCGCCTGTATGACCGGATTGCCTCTTTGTCCGCTGAGGTTCGTGACGAAGCCGCCACGACAGGCAGAGCTGCGCGCGGTTTCGCCTCCTTTGACTGGATCACAAAGGACAGCTGGACGCGCCGCAGGCGGGTGGTGGCCAAGGCCGAATGGCGCCACGGCAACCGCTATCATCGCTTTATTGTCACCACGCTACCGCAGGGAATGTCCGACCCCCGCCATCTCTACGAACAGATTTACTGCGCACGCGGGGATATGGAAAACCGCATCAAGGAATGCCAGATGGATCTGTTCTCAGACAGGACCTCGTCCCACACCATCCGGGCCAACCAGCTCCGGCTGTGGTTCTCGGCCGCAGCCTATGTCCTGCTGACCGCTCTGCAAAGACTGGCCCTTGGCCAGACCAGCCTGGAGACGGCGACCTGTGGCACCATACGCGCACGACTGCTCAAAATCGCGACACGTGTAACGCTCAGCGTCCGTCGGATTGTCCTGTCCATGCCGGACATGTTCCCCTGTCAGCATGAATTCGCCCTCGCTCATGCACGATTGCGAAGGCTCCGGCAGGCCATCTGAAGAAACAGACAGTGCACAGACCACATAGCTTCCACCAACACTGCCTTCTCAGGCCGTGACACCCTCACTGCGTTCAGAACCCGCCGCCAGAAGCAGAATATCGTCAATATTCCAGATCGGGCTCCTGTGGGATGACTGAATTCTACAAAATGACCCGAAATTTCCTCAAGTGTGAGAAATCCGCGTCGAGCATGTCTTTGCCGACCAGAAATCACAGATGGGACTGTTCATCTGGACAGTGGACATCATCCGTACCACCATGAGGATCGGGCTGGCCAATATTGTCTATAATATGCGTCGCTTTCTATTCCTCGAGCGGATTAGCGCCATCGCGTAGCAATTCAGAGTATAGTCTCCACTCTGCCTCAGATGCAGAACAAATATCATCGCAAAAAAACCATCAAGACCTGCTCAGTGACCTGAAATCAGGATAGTGCGGAATTAATCAAAAGTTCTTCGATCCCTTCACCTCAGGTAAGACACGCAAAAATACAAACGTCGAAATCGTATCGAGATCATGTTCGGCAGACTCGATGGTTGGAGACACATCGTAATACGTTACGATAGATGCCTCACCGCCATGTTGAGACTATCAGTTTTGAGTCGAGGGAATATATTTTAAATAATACTTATAAATATAAGTAATTCCTTGCCTGAAATAATAATCAGGCAAGGAGTGTTATTTTAATTAGTAAGGCAAAATAGTTTTCATATTTTTGATTTTGTTGTGCACAATATTCAAAATGGCATCAGATATCTGTTTATATACGCGGCGCTCATAATGAGAACCGCCAAAACTTCCATCTTTTGCCAGATCATTTTCAGATTTCACAAATTGATGCGCATCTATGAAATCAACCCCAAATTCGCGGGCTACAGGTAGTGTAAGTTCGTTAACCTGACCGAAAGCAGAAAGAATACCCAAGTCTCGTCCCACTTTGCTGTTTAGGCCAACAATGATAATGGTTTTTCCAGCACGTTTTAGGCGGGTGAATAAAGTTCTCAAATCTTTAACAAATATATCTTTGTTAAAGCCACCAATAAATGAAAATTCTGATCTAAAAAAGTTCCACTGATCCCTAGTCGTGTTGGGGAGTTTGTCTTGAATTTCCTCATAAGGAACGCTGGTATAATCGAACTTCTCAAATGGGCCACCGGGCAAGTAATAAGGAAGCGCGTAAGTTCCCATAGGGATAGTCATGCCTGTGGTTTTAGAACGGTAGAGCCCATGGAAAGTTTCTTGGCCAAATGTAAATACATAAACATCCGCTGTTTCATCCCAAGTGGCTGTGGCAAACCTATTTTCAGGAATACCAGGAAGTGCCGCAATAATTTGGCGGTTGATCGGACGTTCAAGTGCTTCATTGACTAGTGCAGAACGTAGAGTCGTCGCAATTTCCCAACCTTCATACGGGTAATTGAATTCTTCTTTGGTTTCTACATCTGTCCGTAGGAAGTGCGCTGTCATCATCATATCACAAGCACCACGCAAACATACTGTAGGTCGCGGTGCTGTTCCAGCTATACCATCATCTGCATGGTCAATATCAGGTACAAAGCTGACCCAATCAACCAGCGGCATATCTAGGCGGCTAGCTACTTTACCTTGAATCTCAATATGTTTGCGTCCAAGTTTTTGCCATACAGCTTGCTCCACGCCCATATTCATGGTGCGGCATGAGAACAGGAAGTGCTTGCAAGTATCACGCTGAATGAAATAGAAACCGCAAATCCCATAGTTACCATAAGCATCAGATACTTTTACGTAACCTACGTTGCTGTTGAACTCTTCCTGTAATTCGGCTTCAAAAATTTTTCTCGCTTCTTCAATATCTTCCGGCCAGCGCTTTTTTGTAAAATTCAGCTGATTTGTACGATTTACAAGATCATGAATACGCGGGAATTGCTGTTCAATATCTGTATGGAAACTAATCCGGATATTACTGTCGCGCAAAAAGCTGATGTTATCGCCGCCCATAGCAGACTTATCTTTCTGCTTTGCTTCCAGCACACGATACTGTTTGAGGCGTTTGCAAGTTGGGTCGGGCTTACCTTTAAATTTGGGGTCTGCCAATAGGGTTGGGATGATGGTTGGCTCAGCGACGTTAATGCTCGGAACAAAGTGCAGTGCTTCGTTAAGGTTTGTTACATTATCGTCAATAAATAAAATGCTGGCAGGACGTAGCTGAATTTGCTCAACGATGTCCTTAATCAGCGGGCCTTTAGGCCCCCATTCAATGCGCGGGAAGATAAATTCGTCCCAAACACCAAGCTCTTTTAACTTGCTTTCTACATTCGAAAAATCATTCCGAGAGCAGATGGCATTTACAATCCCCCTGCGGTTTAATTCTTTTACAATATTAATGTTTTCTGGAATTTGGGTAATTTCACCTTCAGACAAAGTACCGTTCCAGAAGGTGTCATCTAGATCCCAGATAACCAAGCGGATACCTTCCTCTTTAGCTTTGGGAGGAGCCAACGGCGCAATGAGTTGATAAACCAAATATTGGAAGCCTGGTTGCTGACAGCTTCCAAATAGGCGAATTTCGTCTCCTAATTTATCGGCTATATTAAATATCCAAGAACACTTACCTTCCGCAGAAAATATTTTTAAGCCATTATCATCAAGTTTCCAGCTTATTTCTTGGGGATGATTGTCCCACCCTGTAATCAGGCCATCTGGGGTAAATCCAAATGTGGTAGATTGCACAGGATGGTTAGCTGGTCCCCAAGCCCAAGAATGACCGGTTAATTGTTCAATGGTTAGAATTTCATTTATTGGAGTAAGCATATAAGATTCTCTATTAAGGAAAGATTTCTACCTCTTTTGATTATAAAATATTTTCAGAAATTGTAAACAACGCCATTTATACACTAAGAGCCCTTTTGGAAATTCGCTATGATAGGTTTTCAAGAGGTTTTGAGTGTGATTCAAAGGCAGGATGTGGACGCCAGCACAACGAGGCCGCATGGCCGGAATTACACGCAAGACGAAACGCTATCCGTCTGATCTGACAGATGAGGAATGAGAGCGCATAGCGCCTCTGATGCCCCCTGCGAACCGGCGTGGTCGGAAACGGACAACCGATTTCCGTGAGATCATCAATGCTCTGCGCTATCTCGTGCGCTCAGGCTGCGGTTGGGAGATGCTTCCGGTTCATTTTGGCCCATGGCAAACGGTTTACTGGTGGTTCCGCAGGCTGATGCGCCGTTTCCTGTTCCAGACCATTCATGATGTCTGTCTGATGCTCGACGCGGAAATCTCACAGAAGGGTTGTACATCGGGTTAGATTATGAAAAAGTCTGTTTTGTACAAAATAATTTTTCATAAGCAATAAACGAACCCGATGCAGACAGAGTGTAGCGCAGGCGCGTATGAGTTTCCAGCCTCCTGTGGACGGCGTGTTGTGGCCCGTTTTGACGGGGGTCGCATGAGTTCGGATGGGGGCGTCATTCTGGTGAAGCAGGCTGATGACATTCTGGGTCTCAGCCGCCGCTTTGCTGCCTGTTTTCGCGATGAACGGCATCCCGGCTTTGTGGAATACCGGGTTGAAGACCTTGTCCGTCAGCGGATCATGGACCTGGCACTGGGCTATGAAGACCTTAATGACCATGACGCTTTACGTCATGATCCTGTCATGGGTCTGGTATCGGGACGTCTGTCAGGAAGCCGGGCCAACTGTGCGGCACTGGCAGGAAAATCCACGCTGAACCGGTTGGAGCGCAGTGGGCAGCAGGCAGATCGTTACTGCCGCATCATTGCTGATCATGAGGCCCTGGCTACCCTGTTCGTGACGCTTTTCATGGACCAGCATGAGCGCGCACCCGCCCGGATCGTTCTGGATGTGGATGCCACCGATGACCGTATCCATGGCCATCAGGAAGGCCGGGCCTTTCATGGATATTACGGCCATAACTGCTATCTGCCGTTATACATCTTCTGCGGGGACCATCTCCTCAGCGCTACCCTGCGCACGGCAGACAGGGACCCGGGGAAGGAAGCACTGGCAGACATCCGCCGGATCGTGAAGCAGATCAGGAGCCGCTGGCCCCGGGTGCGTATCCTGGTGCGTGGGGACAGCGGTTTCGCCCGGGACAGTCTGATGACATGGTGCGAAGACAACCACGTTGACTTCCTGTTCGGGCTTGCAGGCAACACCCGCCTGTATGACCGGATTGCCTCTTTGTCCGCTGAGGTTCGTGACGAAGCCGCCACGACAGGCAGAGCTGCGCGCGGTTTCGCCTCCTTTGACTGGATCACAAAGGACAGCTGGACGCGCCGCAGGCGGGTGGTGGCCAAGGCCGAATGGCGCCACGGCAACCGCTATCATCGCTTTATTGTCACCACGCTACCGCAGGGAATGTCCGACCCCCGCCATCTCTACGAACAGATTTACTGCGCACGCGGGGATATGGAAAACCGCATCAAGGAATGCCAGATGGATCTGTTCTCAGACAGGACCTCGTCCCACACCATCCGGGCCAACCAGCTCCGGCTGTGGTTCTCGGCCGCAGCCTATGTCCTGCTGACCGCTCTGCAAAGACTGGCCCTTGGCCAGACCAGCCTGGAGACGGCGACCTGTGGCACCATACGCGCACGACTGCTCAAAATCGCGACACGTGTAACGCTCAGCGTCCGTCGGATTGTCCTGTCCATGCCGGACATGTTCCCCTGTCAGCATGAATTCGCCCTCGCTCATGCACGATTGCGAAGGCTCCGGCAGGCCATCTGAAGAAACAGACAGTGCACAGACCACATAGCTTCCACCAACACTGCCTTCTCAGGCCGTGACACCCTCACTGCGTTCAGAACCCGCCGCCAGAAGCAGAATATCGTCAATATTCCAGATCGGGCTCCTGTGGGATGACTGAATTCTACAAAATGAACCGAAATTGCCTCAAGTGTGAGAAATCCGCGTCGAGCACCTTGTAATAAAGGCAGAACCCCTGACCGTCCCACGTCAGAAGCTTGATCCTGTCCCCCCGGCGACCGCGAAAGGCGAAGAGAGCGCCCGATGTCGGGTCCTGACGCAGCCTGTCCTGTGCAAGTGCGGCCAGCCCCGATATGCCCTTGCGCATATCCGTCACCCCGCAGGCCAGATAGACGCGCACACCGTTGCCCACGCCAATCATGCTGTCTCGGCAATCCGGATGATCTTCGCCAGAAACTCTTCTGCAGGATGTCCCGTCACCTTGATACTGCGGCCATTACGCAGCATAATGGCCAGCCCTTCATTATCATCGCCAGAGACCAGAGCAGGTGTCTTCACTGCAGCGACAGGAACAAACGCCACAGACTGATCCGGGGAAGACAGTCTGTGGCGGAAAGACGTCCGCCATTGGTAAAGATGTTGACGGGTCAGGTCATGCCGACGGGCCACATCCGATACACTTGCCCCGTCCACACCAACTTCAGCCAGTATCGCAAGCTTGCGTTCATCCGACCAGCGGCGACGGCGTTCAACGCCAATCAGGATTTCTTGAGCCATAGCTACCTCCCAAACAACGTCAATAACGACGTCGTTAACGACGGTAACTTACCACTCACAATCCTCACTCATAAGGCGGTCTCAAGCGGCCGCTTACGATGATCCGCTGGCGTCGCCTTGTGAAGGACTACGAACAGCGGATCGACGTCGCAGAGGCCATGATCCACATCGCCATGGGAAGCCTCATGCTACGCCGAAACGCTCATCCGTGAATTTCCAAAAGGGCTCTAAGAGCCCTTTTGGAAAATCGTAATCTGACGCCAAATCAGCCTCACTGAGCGCACATATAGCATCAGGAAATAACGGATTTCCGTCATTCTCGTGTTAATGTAGAGGTCTCGTCCATACTTATTTCGGCGTCATCGGCCTTTTCCAAAAGGGCTCTAAAAAGCAGAATGGGTATTGATTATAAAGGAGGTGCTATGCCAAGTATTCAAGATAGATCATGAGTAACTTCCCATAATATTTTTACGCAGATTATTTAATATTTTAATAACATGGATCGTATTATTTCAAACTTATTAATGGAATGATCTTCCAGCCGTGCTTTGTGTAAATTACTGGGGCATCATCTGTTGTATCGTAAATAATTTCTCCAGGTTTTGCTGATGTAGTTTGTTTTATTTCCTCTTTGCTCTTGAACGGTAGTTTAAGAGTATCCCCAATGGTGACTTTGCCATTGATATTTGCGTCATGTTTGGTGGTTAAAGACTGAATAGTCAATTCACCAGTATCTTTTATAGAAAAAATTGAATTATTATTTTGAATTTTATTATTTTCTTCTTTTTTTATACGATATTCCAAGGCATGCTCTTTGCTTTCGTAGCCCAAAATGTGTTTGTTAAGACTAGAAAAAGTACCATCTGCGGTCAAATCTAGATAAGTGTCTGCTTGAGTTCGAGCCCATGAGTGAATGCCGGGTTGAACGAATACAGAAGCAGAAGCATCAAAAACCGTATTATAAATATGTGCAGGAGCAGCAAAAGCGGCGCCAATTTCTGAGCAGGCAGGTACTTTATTTCCGTTGTAGTTCTCAGGATATGTAGGGATATGACAATTAGATGAAGCAGAAAAAGCAAGGCCGATTTGTGCTTTTAATGGACCAAGATATAACCAATTAACCGACGCATCGTTAATCTTGCGTGTTCCAGTAAACTCAAAACGAGGCAAAATCCCGCCACTCGTGCCTCCTTGGTCACTTACAAATAGATGCTGCATACCGGAACGCGGATCTACAACACGAATCATCTGGTGAGGGGCGAAGAGTGTATATGGTTTCCAGAACGGCGCATATTGTTCCCAAAGGCCATTGGATGCGAGTTGATTGATGCGGTGGGCTGTTTGTGAAGCATAGCTAGTGGCTGCTAAATCATAACCAACAGCGTTTAAGTTGTGTTCTGCTACAAATTCTACAGTTGAAAGCTGCCCGAATGACGGAGCATTGCGATCTCCGTAAGTATAGTCGAGGCCTTGGGTTTCATCTAGTTCCTCAGCTGTCGCCCAAGACCAGCTCAAGCCTTTTTTGTGTAAAACATTTTGGAAAGCATAGTTTTGCTGCCCGTATCCTTGCATTCCATCATCTTCAAGAAGGTTGCTCAAGCTGCGTGTTGAAGAAATCGCCTCTGGGGTAACAATCGTATTAATATCAATATTACGTTTATTGATATGGTCTATGGAATTTCTGCCATGTACCGGATCATTATTTACATAATTGACCGAGAAAGAAGGTGCTGTATTGTCAACACGTCCTTGATCGACACGGCCTAATGTCAGAGTTGGTAAATCCCGAGGAGGAACACTCAGAGTGGGAAAGCTGTCTCCAGCGTATGGGAAGGAAAGACCTGATAATGTGGATTGAGGAAACATGGAAGTATCTGCCTCTAGCATATTGATAACGGCAGATGCTGATGTGTAGGGCGTTGTTGATTTATCTAGATAATTGGGAAGTGTAAGGGGAGGACTATTTTCAAAAGAATAGCTTAATGTTTTATCTAAATAAAAATATGGAGAAGGTGCAGAAAAGACAAGATCAAATAGTGTTTGAATATTTTTTTGTTTTGCAGATGTGTTTGCGTCATTCATTATACTTTGAGACGTTTCTGCAGGAAAGACATTGAGTGAAGTTGTGTTTACACGAAAACATGCAGCTTTATGGAGCGGATCTGCATCATTTTCAGCGTGAGGATTAGGGCTCCAATACTGCTTTCCCTGATAGTTTTTTAGATTTTTAGCATATTTCTTTACGATAAAATCTGCAATAGATCCGTTTTTGTTAACTTTTGTAATTTCTATAACAGAGCCATCATTATAAACGGTTGCTATATCACCGATTTGCCATCCGCTGCCTGTGGCATCTTTTACCCATATACAGGGCACAATAGATGTTGTCGAATATTCCGAAATAGAATGCGATGATGTTTGTGCAATTCCAACAGAAGGAAATAAAAGAGCGCTCATAGAGATAAGAGAAATTTTGATATTCATGATAGTATCCTTTTATAAAAAATAGGAATTTTTTACTATTCAAAGTGAATATTCTAATTGTTATGTTGGAAAGCCATTTTCGCTCCAATTTTGCGCTCTAAATACTGGAGTAAGAATATCTCGCACGCCATAAGCATTCATATGATAATGGCCAGAACCTCCGGCTGCGTAGGTGTGTTCATACAAATCATTGTCTGTGCGATCAGGCATATTTCTGACTGCATTTTTACTAACTACAGAAGCATTAGCAACGCAGAGATTAAAAATACGCAATCTATTGTAGCCCGCCCATTCTAGGCGAGGGGTAAAGGGACTTCCAAATCTAATTATAGTTTCATCGCAAACATATTGATAACCTGTGCCTAGAGTGTTGAGATGTTCTGGTTGCCAGTTTGTATGCGAAAGAGGCACCCATATTGAAAAAACAAGGCGGCTTCCCTTAACCATAATATTAAAAAGAGCAGGGAAACACGGAATAGGAATATTTGTTATTCGTTTTTTATCTTCATCTGGGTGTGTGCCATCACTCCAAGAATAAGCAATAAAACCGCTGTCATCGTCAAAAAATACATGTAGTTTATTGGAGTAGGGTGGATGAAATGCGCTAGAGTATCCAGAGCTGAGATTCAGAGAAAGGAAAGCAGGCTTTTTTTCTAATTCGAATGCAAGAGCAAAATCTGTACAATTATTGGCAGCAATCTGATTTTCGTTTTCGCAGGTAGGAAAATCCCAATAATTATGGGGAGTTTCCGAAATATAAGAGCCAAAAGATGGTAGGCCAGATCCTTCTTCGGGGATTACACGTGTAAGAGCGAGTTCACAGGGATCAAATCCATCACGCCGCATGCTATGCCAGCGGTGAAAATCCAGATAACCAAATCCTTCTCGTTGCGCATATGTACGCAACCACTTGATGATACCGTCCAGACCTTCCTGATATTCTTGTGTTGCATAACCATTAATAGTGGATGCCTGAGAAGGGTGATGCGTTAAGCCTAAAATAATTGATGGTGATTTAGGTGCGCTTAAAAAGAAAGCGATTAATTCTTTCACATCAAGAGGGTTGAAATTTCCAACGTCATTACCACCACTATGCAGAAGAAGCAGATCGGGCTGATAATACCGGACCGCTTCTTTCCAATTCATGTTTTGTGGTGGATTTATCCATTCGGGTGCTGGAGTAACTTGTGAGTTCATATCCTTCCAAGACCGTCCACCTGCAGCTGCATTGATAAATGTAAATCTTACATGTGGGATTTGTTGTTGGAGTGTTTCCAACCATGAATAAGTAGCATTCTCTGTATGGCAAACCATATCACTTGCGGTTGCAAATATACTATCTCCCATAACCATAATGGTTGCTTGTTTTTTCCGACAAGCTTTATGGAAAGCTGTGAGATGTTCTGATCTCACAGTAGCTGGAAACATGGATGGTGGCGCTAAATAGGTTGGATGAATACCTTTACGCCGACCGTTCTGAACCTTGGCATTCCCTTGCAAAATAAGACGGTTTATAGCACCTAAACCACTTCCATGCGTGCTTTCAATAAAAGAAGCTTCCGATGGAATTTGGAGAGTTTTTTTAGATTGCGATGATATTTGTGAGTTTTTTTCAAGTAACGAGTTTAAGGATAAAGATATATTTTGGGTCATATGAATATCCATCTAGTAAAAATCAAATATATAGTTGCTCTAGATAGGATGTTTTGATTTACCTAGAGCAACTATATAAAGTAACTTATATGTGGTCTTGGATGAGTTTTTTTATGCTTTCATTTGTCGTCTGCTCGTAATCGGCTTTTAAAGCGGCTTTCAGAATATTAAGATCAATGTTCTGCCTTAGAAACCGCATATGAATGGCGGTGGAGTTTTGCAAGAATACATCGCTTTCGTAAAAAACGGTCTGTGCAAAACGGTGCCAGAAAGGCCGATCATGATAGAGTTCCGATAATGTGGGATCCCGAATAATTTGTAGGATCAAGTCTTTGGCATCAAAAGTTCTTGCTACGGCCTGAGCGCTCCCCGCGAAGTAACGGTCTCCTACACCTTCAATCCAGCATGCTTGTGGGTCAAAGTCACATACCGCTGTAGGCGCAGATGTTTCAGTAGCAGTGGTTTTTGCCAAGTTGGAAATGGAAGAATTCTCGAATAGCACATCAGGGCGTATAAGGGCCATTGTGCCTATAGCGGCACCTTTTCGTTCTGTAGCTTGGTGCGTCAGATCATATAAACCTGCAATACGGTGCCACATACGCGCCTGATTTTCCACGCCTGAGCCAGCATTTTTGTAAAATGCACGGAACTCACGTCCGATATCATCCATATATTGGTTTTCTGTAGAAATATTAATGAAAATATCAGAACTATCAAAACCGCAACTTTGGGCAATTTCGTGAAGAAGCTCCAGACTTACAGTTTCATTAGAATAAGATGCTTTCTGAATGGCTTCTGCCGTGGAGGGTAGAAGATTACGGAACTCTGCAAGTGTATGGATATGATGTTCGGTTAGAATTTTCTTGATAGGTTCAGGAACCCGATGAGCAAATTCGCTCGTAGGGCTTCCATCTTCAATCTTTTTCTGTCCCGTCTGATCCCAAGTGGAAATGCCGATACTAACCGTTTTGCCTTTAGCCCGCCAATCTTGTGTATCTTTATAGAGATATTCCATAACTTTGGAAAAACTGCCACGTGGATCACGCATTTGGCCAAATATACCAATAAAGAGGTGGTTTTCTCCCCCTACTTTAGGAAAAATGGCATGACGTGGTTGCGCAAGGAATGGCACTCCCCGAATACTTTGTAGGGGCAGACGTTTTCTGTAGCGAGAAAGAACTTCTGTTGCCCATACATTCGTGCTGAACAAGGAGCTAAAGTTAAAAGCTTTCATATCTCCTTCTACAAAATTTTTGCAGAAAGAAGATTTAAGGAATATATCAAGAATATCATTAAATTTATCTCGGTAAGAAAGATTTTTCTGAGAAAAAATATCAAAATATTTTATAAAAAGCGGATGATAAGCAAGTTTTGTAACAATAAATTCTTCTTTTTGTAGGATAAGATTAATTTCATGCCGCTTCTCAAAGGAGACGGCCAAATGAAAGGCTATGGCAGCTTTGTCAGGGTCCAAGTCCGTGATATGTGTAGCAAGAAATGCAACAGTTAAACCGCCAACATCCGTGTTCGGGACGGGGGTATGCCACATAATTCTTTCGATGTGGTGCCGGAAATCGTTCGCATTTCCAGAATTGGGACGAATAAGGCCTGCGATGAGAGCGTTAAGGGCATGCGGTTCCATATGCCATCCTGTAGAATTGCCTGTCTGCCTGTGAAGAAACTTTGTATTGATTTCCAGTAAATGTTTTGTAAGCCCTTGCGTCAGACTTTCCCACAAGGGGTCAAAAGGCCACCAGCTTTCACGGGGGGGAAGAGAATTATAAATTGTGCAGGCTGCGGCAGGATTATTCGTCAAGCGCAATGTTTCTGCTTGGATTAGTTGGATAATGGGATCATTGAGTATTTCTGGCGGTAAACTTTTTAAAAACTGTATCTGGAAATCCAGGTCAATCTTGCGTGATAGATTAAGAAGCCCAATTTCGAGACAAAGACGATGACTAAGACCAAAAAAGCTTATGAGACGATTGAGAATAATGAAAATTTCACGATAATTTTGGTCTGACGTTAGGCGGATAAGACCTTCAATGATTTGCTCCTGAATAGCTTTAATGGCTGCAGAATGCTGGCTATTATCTTCAGGGCAAGTATAAGAGCATTCAATTAACCGAGAAAAAGCTTCTTGTATGTTTCCTGCATTAACAAGATCTAGAACCTCTTGTCGATTTTTTAGAACTTCTTCGTAATCCATCATACTTGCCTTTATCATTTTCTCAGTGGGATATTACGAAAATCAATGCGGTTCCGCTAGGGTTTGTTTATGCCATAACTATAATCGGCAAAATGGCAAATTATTCTCTATGATTGATAAAGTTTATCAATACGCAGCAATATTTCAAATAAATATTGCTGCGTATTGAAGTAACTAGGATATTTCTAAGGAGATATATTTTTTATGACATCATCATATTCTTTGGGAACCCCACAAAATATGATATCATTATTATTAACTATTTTGTAATAAATAGAAGATCCACGTTTAATAAGATGATTATAAAGTGGAGCAATATAAAGTTCAGGCATAGAAGGAGATTTTTTTTCTTCCTTTAGCGCCCGTAGAAAATCAGAGGCACGTGCAAAATAGTACAAACCATCGCAACATAAATCAGATATTGGTTTTTTTTCTGTTGTGCAAATAACTCGCGGTTCACTACTATTTTTCTCTGGACCAACATAAGACCAATTCTGTCCAGTCCCTTTAAATACTTCCAGATAGCCGTCTGAATGAGCAAACCAAGGCTCGGAAGGAAAAGAGAAATTTTTGCGGAATGTGTCAATATTGAAAATAGTTAACGGGGTTTCTAAGGGGTACTTGCTCCTCACAATGCCCAGCTCAACTGTTTCTGCTTGTCCTTTTGTGGGAGCATCAAGAATGATTGTTTCAAAGTCCTTAATGCCCATTTTTTGGCATTCTTGGGCGATAAAACTTTTTGTATTTTCTACATCACGTGCAATAAAAACAAACTTTTCTTGCGAAAAATAATTTTTAAAACTTCCAACAGCAAGAGAAAAAACAGTATTATCGCCGACAGGCAGCATATATTTAGGTAATTTATACCCTGCTTCTGTAAATCGACGTGATAGACCTGCCATAGGTATAACAATCATAGACAAATTCCTTATATAAGCTGATAAAGACGAGCTGCATTGGCAATAAAAGCTTTTTGCCGATCTGGTCTGTCTGCATGTAGTGGTAGCATGCTGACAAACAACAAAACAGTTAAAGAATTTACTTCAGTTTTATTTATATTATTAGGGAGCCTGTGCAAGAAATCAGCTTGCACCCACTCATGATGTGGTCCTGATGGGAAGGAGATGCTGAAATTATAAGGAGTTTCAGCCTCAAAAAGATAATGGCCTGCAATAATCAGGTCATATAACCCTCCGAATGAGTGCCATAGTTTGGCAAAGTCATATCGAATATCGCCAAAAATGCTTGAGCCAGTAACTGGAATATAACCGCGCGGATCGATTGTACAAATACGGCGTGCACGCGAGTTGTAAAGAATATTACTAAGGCAAAAATCTCCATGCATAATAGATGCATTACGAACAGACGAAAGATCAATATTGCTGATCATTTCATCTGCAATTTGTCTAAGAGAGGGTAATTTTTTACCATTGAGCGTCAGTGGATGATTAATATCAAACTCCGTCGCTTTAGAATATTGGGTAATTCGATCATAGGTTTTGTCTATTGCAAGGCGCTTGAGAATATCATTGCCTTTGATTTCAGGTGTAGAATGCTTTTGACAAATGGAAAGAAATTCAAAGCATGATTCTAGAATACTTTCCCATGTGGCTTTGCCTATGCTGGAAAAAACAAACAATTCCGACAGGGTAGGTGCGTATTCGTATTCTATCGTGTAAGAGTTTTCAGACGTATCTAAAAGACGTGCTGTAAACGGTTTAATATCAGCAGGTACATTCTGGAGCCATGCGGCTTCATCATGCATTTTTTTATGGTCATCACTGGATTTGCGCACAATACGATCATCAATGTAGAGAGAATTGAATGCGCGTTGTGTTGTGACACTGCGGCGTGAGCGGAAATAGGTTTGCAGGTGCCCAAAATCATACCATTTCTCAGGGTAAATGGCTTTTAAGGTATGTTCCTTTGCGTATAAGGCGATACCTTTAATAAAGCTTCCTCCGGTGCGCGTAAGCGCCCGTACAAGATGGCGAGATTTGGAAAAACAGAAGTAACCACAAATAATATGCTGGGGTTGTGGTGGGGTTGCTTCTAACTGGATTGCCTGCAAGTCTGAGACAGTATTGTCTTTTTGGACGCTAACAGAAGCCCAAGCGTAATCATCACTTTCATGGTGCACTGCCAAAGCATCAACTTGTTCAAGGTCTAATCCTTCTACGAGTGTATCACCGTGGAGTAGACGTAAGGTTTCAGCTGAAGTTTCAATATAGTTCAGTGCATAGATGATGGAATTGCCTAGAGATAGATCGCTGGGAACACGCACAATAATTGCGCCCAACTCTTCCAATCGTTGCATGTCATAATGCGGAATATGAAAATCTTCAGGCAGTGTCAAATAGACAGAACCCAGTTTAGACAACGCTTTAATCTGGGTTTCGTAAAGACGTGTAACGCCTATAGGTAGAAAGGAAGGAGGAATACGGCCAAATTCAATGGCTAATTCCTGGTCAACATATGCACCAGACAGGATGAGGGAAAAAGACGTCATGGATATTCCATCGGTTAATTGTCGATTTTCAGGAGTTTCCTGATTTCTTCGGAGGAATATTTCAAAAACTCATCAGGACGGATAGCTTTATCATCTACGTAGAAGCCTTCAGTGCCGCACCATGGCTTGCCGACATAGATTTCATCAAAAGGAATATCATGCTTGCGTAGCCAGTCTATGATAACGGGTAGCGTATTTGCATTTATTTTACCTACATTGCCATTATAAGTACGTACATTGCGAGCAGTTTGGATGACAATTTCAAAACCTGCCTGCTTGTATTCACGTAGTTTTTCAACAACTTCAATATTGGGTCTTTTTTTAGAGTAGGACTTGGATGCATCTGTAAGCGTTAGAGTGTCATCCAAATCCATAATTAGTCTTTTCATTTTACTAATACCTCCTCAAACTCCTGTTTCACATGGTTCTTTGGTTGTTTACCGAACCAGAAAAAGATGCAACGCTTTTTAGCCCTGATCCGTGAATTTTCTCTATAAGATTCAGCAGACGTTATCTGATATTGAGTGTTTATTTTAAAAAACATGCGGGCTTGCAGGGGGTAATAGACCGGCAGGTAAATAAAATACCTCAGTACCACCTTTATGGTCTTTGGGTAGAAAACCTGCTTGCGCGTACATATTTCGGAATAAGGAAATATTGGATGTCATGGGAAGGGAGATTGTAATATCGCCTTCACCAAACTGATTGCGAATAAGTTGCGCGGCCTCAGAAAGCATAAAGGTTTCAGTAACCATTCCGTGTACACGTGCAGATAAAATGAAACGATTTATTGTATGGTCATCAATAAACATGGCCGCAGAAGGGCCGTAATCAGCAAATCTGTCTTTTACGGAGAAGATTAAGAGCATTTTTTTTGAGTCCAAGGATGTAAAAGAGGTTATAGTTTCCCGAGTAATATTTACATCTTCTGCCTTTGATGTCAGGGAATTTTTAATTAAAGAAGGCAGGGTTTCTAAAAGCCTATCATCGGATGAAATAATCTGATGCGCAGAAACCTTGCATTCCATAAACTGCAACATCTTTAGTGACTGTGATGTAAAATTGGCGGCTGGAGCCTGCATTGCAGCAGAAGGGGCTGGCGGTATTTCTAATTTTTCTGTTTTATGGGGCACGGCTTGTTTAAAATCTGCCTGTGTTTCTGCTGCCCAAAGCAGGATACGCCTGGTAAGATAAGGATTTTTTCCTATAGTGCGTATATCAGGAAAAGATTCTGTAATGGCTGCTCTACGTATGGCAGAAGCATCAACCAAAACAATTTCTGCCGGCTGTACAGAAAATTTTGAACAGATATCAGGTATAATACTGTTTATAGGTGCAGAATTAACAGCAACGTAATCAAAATCTTCTAAAGCCAAAAATTTGGGTTCAATGATTTTATCCCACTGAGCTTGTATATCTGCTTCATTCCCGTCTGCGTAAAGACAAACTTTTATGCCGCGCCCCCGCAAATACTGGATTGCTTCCCATATGCCCATTGGCCAACCATCTTGCCTTGGCATAGGCAAAGTTTGGGTGCCAGAATCATTCTTTGAGAGTTTTCCGCGCCACACCGTATTATCTAAACTGAAAATAACTGTTTTGACGCAGTCAGTCTGACATAGGGTGCGTAGTCCCCATATCATCTGACGGAAAAGGAGTGTTCCTATAATATTGTGTTTATTAGGATAAATGGTTTGCAGATATGGGAGAGGGCTGCCTTGTTCAAAGGGGCCAAAATCATCCCAATCCTGAAAGATGATTCCGTTATGGGTATTAAAATATATTGTATCATCTTGAATATAACGTTTACCAACAATTGAAGCGACTGCTTCCATATCCAAAAGTTTTATTTGAGGATGCTTATCTAATTCTGTATCAAGTAGAACATTTAGTGTTTGAATAATAGTGGATACAGACATATTAACGCCGGGATCTCGCGAAAAAGGCCGGGGAGGAATCTGGGGAGTTAGGAAGTTTGAAACTAATAAAGGAGTATTGAATAAAGCGGCATAATCCAGAACATGCTGAATAAAGTTTTTGAGTGTCTTTTGAGCATTTGTCAGAATATTCTGAGCAAAATTTGGCACATTAAAACGCGTACCCCAAATAATATCATCTCCTAAAATGGAGCGCAAAGAGGGCTGGAGGTATACAAAATCATAATCTTCTAGTGGAATAGGTAAGGATACAGGCAGCGGAGCTACAAAGTCGTAGGGTATAAAATCAAACCGAATATCTAGATATTGTTGTGTGAGTTGTTCGTGGCATAAGGCGCCGATACTGGATCCTATAATCAGCACCTTTTTTACTTTTGTAGGAACAATTTCTAGATTGCTGGGGAATATAAATTCAGAATCCTCTAATTCTGTAGATTCCATGTTTTGTGTAGGGAGAACAGCATTAGTAGTTTTTTCGGTGAGGAGAGGCTTAGATGAAGATGCTTGCTCTTCTAAAATGGCGCAGAGGTCATGTTTTGGGGTTTCGAGAAAAATAACTAATCTTCCATCAGCCCGATATTCCATGCCAGTTGACTGCCATGCAAGATCTCCATCGTTTGCAAGGATAAGGAGCTGATGGTTTTCAATCTTCCACAACCATGCGTTGGAGCCGTCGGGTTCTTTTATACGTCCTGAAGGGCTTAGGAAAAGTTGCTGGATCTGCGTGGATTCAGATTGGAAATTCCAAATCTTTTCTGTGAGCGCTGGAGATAATGAAAAAGGTAACCCACGAAAAGTTTTTGTTTCCAGCATTTTTGCCTGCACCTGACGAATGGGGTAATAAAAGTAGTTGCCCGTGAAAATCTTTACGAAGGTTTATAGCATCCAATACTTTTTATCAAAACATTAGGTTTAATTATAGCCGTGTACAAATAAAAACGGGTGAAGGGATATAATCCCTCCACCCGTTAGGCAGTTTAAAAGACTTTTTAGTTATAATCTAAGACTTAGAAGTCCATGCCGCCCATGCCAGGGCCGCCAGCCGGAACTGCTTTCTTTTCCGGACGTTCAGCAACCATGGCTTCCGTGGTGATCAGCAGACCAGCAACAGATGCTGCATCCTGCAGAGCAGTGCGGACAACCTTGGCCGGGTCGATAATGCCGGCTTCAACCAGGTTCTTGTATTCGCCAGCCTGAGCGTCGAACCCGAAGTTGTAGTCGTTGTTTTCCAGCACCTTGTTCGCGATCACAGCGCCGTCTTCACCAGCGTTGTGAGCGATCTGGCGCAGAGGAGCCTGCAGAGCGCGGCGGATGATGTCTCCACCAACGCGCTGGTCATCGTTGTGGTAGTGCAGGCCTTCCAGCTTCAGCGTAGCGCGGGCCAGAGCCGTGCCACCGCCCGGAACAATACCTTCTTCCACAGCAGCGCGGGTTGCGTGCAGGGCATCGTCAACGCGGTCTTTGCGTTCTTTCACTTCCACTTCGGTGGAACCACCAACGCGGATCACGGCAACACCGCCAGCCAGTTTGGCCAGACGTTCCTGCAGCTTTTCGCGGTCGTAGTCGGAAGAAGTTTCTTCGATCTGCGCACGAATCTGCTTAACACGGCCCTTAATGTCATCGGCTTTGCCAGCGCCATCAATAATGGTGGTGTTTTCTTTGTCGATGTGCACTTTCTTGGCAGTGCCAAGCATGTTCAGGGTAACGGTTTCCAGCTTAATGCCCAGATCTTCGCTGATGACCTGACCACCCGTAAGGATAGCAATGTCTTCCAGCATAGCCTTGCGGCGATCACCAAAGCCCGGAGCCTTAACAGCAGCAATTTTCAGGCCACCGCGCAGCTTGTTGACAACCAGAGTTGCCAGAGCTTCACCGTCAACGTCTTCTGCAATAATCAGCAGCGGACGGCCGGACTGAACAACGGATTCCAGCAGCGGCAGCATGGGCTGCAGGGAGGACAGCTTCTTTTCATGGATCAGGATGTAAGGGTTTTCCAGATCCGCTGTCATCTTTTCCGGGTTCGTTACGAAGTACGGAGAGATGTAGCCGCGGTCAAACTGCATGCCTTCAACAACATCCAGTTCTGTCTGGAAGTGCTTGGCTTCTTCAATCGTGATCACGCCTTCGGAGCCAACTTTCTGCATGGCTTCGGAGATCATCTGACCGATTTCAGATTCACCGTTTGCAGAAATCGTACCAACCTGAGCGGTTTCCGCCGGGGTGGTCACTTTCTTGGCGTTCTTCTTCAGCTCTTCGATAACAACGCTAACGGCCTTGTCGATCCCGCGCTTCAGATCCATCGGGTTCATGCCAGCGGCAACAGCCTTGTGGCCTTCACGCACGATAGCCTGAGCCAGAACCGTAGCCGTTGTGGTGCCGTCACCAGCAATGTCATTGGTTTTGGATGCTACTTCACGCAGCATCTGAGCGCCCATGTTTTCGAACTTGTCAGCCAGTTCGATTTCCTTGGCAACGGAAACACCGTCCTTGGTGATACGGGGAGCACCGAAGCTCTTGTCCAGCACCACGTTACGGCCTTTGGGACCCAGCGTTACTTTTACAGCGTCAGCCAGAATATCCACACCGCGCAGCATACGCTGGCGTGCGTCTGCACCAAACTTTACGTCTTTGGCAGCCATTGAATTTCTCCTGTGAAGATCGTTCTGAAATTAAAAATGCGGATCAGCGCAAAATCAGGCGGTTACTACGCCCATGATGTCGCTTTCCTTCATGATCAGCAGCTCTTCGCCATCGATCTTCACTTCTGTGCCGGACCATTTGCCGAACAGGACACGGTCACCGGCCTTAACATCAAGCGCCACAATCTGGCCCTGTTCATTCCGGGCACCCGGACCAACTGCAACCACTTCGCCTTCCATAGGCTTTTCCTGAGCTGTATCAGGAATAATGATTCCGCCAGCGGTCTTCTGTTCGCCTTCAAGGCGACGGACAACTACCCGGTCGTGTAAGGGACGAAACTTCGTCATTATGGATCGCTCCACATTCATTTTTTGGGATGGCGCCCTTAACAGAAAGCAGCTCCATCCACTTTGTCGCGCGTAACATAACGCCGCGTTACGTTAGCACTCCCACCTCGGGAGTGCCAGAAAAGGAGATAGGTCTGCCCAAAGGCAGAGTCAAGGAATGTGGATAAAGTTTCTATTTGCTGTAACCTGACAACAGATAGGAGGTGCTCACATGGGTCATATCACTACACTTCAGGCTGCGGATGGACATGAGTTTTCTGCATGGGAAACCGAAGGCAGCCATCATCCTTACACACTTGTGGTGCTTCAGGAAATTTTTGGTGTGAACCACCATATCCGGCAGGTTTGCGAAAACTTTGCCAAGGCTGGATTCCACGTCATTGCGCCAGCTTTGTTTGACCGTGTGCAACGTGGAGTAGAGCTAGATTATTCAGCAGAAGGTGTGAAAGAGGGCTTGGCATTGCGGGCACAGATTCCGCTTGCCAAAACATTACTGGATATTCAGGCAGCCGCCTCTGTGTTCAAGCCTCGTAAGGTAGGTATTATCGGCTATTGCTGGGGCGGTACATTGGCGTGGGAAGCTGCGTGCAAGACAGATGATTTTGCCGCGGCTGTTGGCTGGTATGGGGCTGGTATTGCTGCCAGTCGGAATGAGACTCCGCGTTGCCCGGTAGAACTGCATTTTGGTGAACAGGATGCAAGTATTCCGCATACTGATATTACCGCCATTCGGCAGGCACACCCGGAAGTTGAACTTTACGTGTACGATGATGCCGGACACGGCTTTGGCTGCCCGGAAAGAAGCTCTTTTAATGCCAAAGCTTATCAGGAAGCGCAGGAACGCAGCGTTGCTTTCCTGAAAAGTAATCTAAACCCATAGGGCTTTTAGCCTGTTTCTGCTGTGGCCGATGATCGAATTATGATTGACAATTACGGCTGGTCATGGGGGGATGGGGTATATCCTGAACTGCACACGGTGTGCTGCAGGACAAAACGTTGAGAAGAACAAGGACTATCCCGCTCATGCCGACCGGTACAGTAAAATGGTTTAACGCCACCAAGGGTTATGGCTTTATTGCCCCAGATGATGGCGGTAAAGATGTGTTCGTGCATATTACCGCAGTGCAGGCAGCGGGTTTGCGTGGCCTGAATGACGGACAGAAAGTTTCTTTCGATCTGGTTGAAGAACGCGGCAAGCAGGCTGCAACCAATCTGAAAGTAGATTGATTTTTCAGGCAGGGCCGATCAGTTTTGATCGGCCCTTTCTGTATCTGCCAAAAAGGCAGCAAGTTCCCGCGCTGTATCAGCCAACCCAAGACGGCGTACTTCCACGCCTTCGGGAAAAGCACTGAGCAAGCGGGTAGGGGTCCGCCTGTCTAGCAGGACAAAAACCCCCCGATCAGATTGGCGGCGAATAAGCCGACCAAAGGCCTGACGTAACCGCAGGCGCGCAATCCGTTCATCAAAAGATTTCGGATCACCTCCAGAAAGATGAATGCGGCGTTCACGGTGCAGAATGTCTGGCCGGGGCCACGGCACACGCTCAAAGGCAACCAACCGTAGCGCATTTCCGGGCACATCCACACCGTCTCGCATCGCATCTGTGCCTAATAGGCAGGCATGTTCTTCCGTTCGGAAAATATCTACGAGCGTATTGTTGTCCATCGCATCTACATGTTGAGCGTAGAGAGGCAGACCGTTTTCTTCCAGTGTTGGGGTAATACGATCATACACGCCGCGCAAGCGGGAAATGGCCGTAAACAGCCCTAAGCCACCACCGCCGGATGCCAAGAAAAGCGTGCGAAATGCGGCTGCCAGATCAACAATGCTGCTGTTGTCTATGTCAGTTACAATATAGGCGCGCGTCTGGCGGGCATAATCAAACGGGCTGGCCAAGCTGGCGCGCAGAGGTGGAGAGGGGAAGTGATTAGCCCCGGTGCGTGCCTCGGCCGCCTCCCACGCCTGTTCTGCGTTATCGCTATCTGGTTCGTTTGTTTGCTGGTCACGCAAGGTGGCAGATGTAATCAACATACCTTGTGCGGGTATAGCCATGATGCCAGCAAACGGAATGGTGGGGTCTAGCCAATGGCGGTAAAGGCCCACATCCTGTTCTCCCATGCGCTGTTTTTCGCGCCGCTCAACCCGGATGAAGTGCACGTGGGAAGGTGTGGTATCGGGCTCAGGTGGTGTGTCTAGTGCGCTTAGCATAGCAATCCACGCATCCAGCCGAGAGATGGCTCTACGGCGCAAGGCGCGTGTCATGGCTTCTATACGCCCGCGTGTTGTGGAATCCAGCGTTTCGGCGTCTTCTTCCAAGCGCGCGTGCAGGCGTTCCACCAAGGTGCGTAAAGGTTCAACAAGGCGTGTTAATGCGCGGGCCAGAAGGTGCCCGGCTTCTGCCAGATCTGGAACCAAAGGGTGCAGATCACATTCAAGGGCAGCATAAACGTGCTGTTTTCCACCTTCCTGCGTTCTGGCAAGAGCCTGCTGCCGCAGGAGCCGTAGAAAAACTTCTGTAGGATTTTCCAAAACCGGTTGAGGGGCTTCTGGTTCAAGCGGAAATAGCCAGATATCTTCAGGAGGTTCTGGGGGCGGTGGTTCATCCGCTTGTTCTTGCCCTAATCGTGAAGACCAACCGGGGGCCGGAAGGGCTGTTGCCGCCATAAGAGCAGCTTCTAGGGGTGTTTCCAGTTTTAGGTGGCCAACAACCAGATCATCCAAGCGTCGCTTTAAGCCGCGTGCGCGCGAGCGCCGTCCTTCCGCGCCAAGTAGCCAACGCCGTAACTCGGCGGCTTCCAGCCCGGAAAGTTCGGCAGAAAAGGCGCTATCTGCGGCATCGGCCAGATGGTGGCCTTCGTCAAATATATAGCGGGATGGGGCAGAGGGATCATCCGTTTCATCTGCATCATCGCTCATGCCCGCTTGAGCATAGGCCGCCTGCGCCATGACAAGAGCATGGTTGGCAATAACCAGATCAGCTTCACGCGCACGGCGGATGGAATGTTCAACAAAACAATGCTGATAATGGGCACATGCCCCGTGAATGCACTCGCCGCGCCGGTCTGCCACGCCTATCAGATTCCCTTGGCCGAACAGATCCCCAAACCAGCCGGGCAAGTCTCCCCCAAACAGGTCTCCATCTGCGGTGGCTAAGCCCCAGCGGGCTAGCATGATAAGGGCTATGGTAATACCGGCAGGGCGAGAGGCCGCAGTGTTAACGGCTTCTTCCATGTTCAGCAGGCACAGATAGTTTTCCCGCCCTTTGCGCAACACAACGCGCTGTCGATGCGTGGTTTGATCTGGATAGAGCCTACGGGTTTCCTGCTCAATTTGCCGTTGCAGGTGGCGCGTATAGGTGCTGACCCAAACGGCCCCTTTATTCCGTTCCGCCCAAAGGCTGGCGGGGGCAATATAGCCAAGGGTTTTGCCGGTACCGGTGCCTGCTTCCGCCAATACAATGGCGGGGTCTCCACGTACATTGCGTGGTTCAAAGGCTCCCGTGGCAACTGATGCGAAGTCGGCTTGTCCGGCGCGGATTTCGGCATCTTCACCCAACATTTTGGTAAGCTGCTCGCGTGCCTCGACGGGGGAAATGGGGTAAGATGTTGGCGGAGGGGGAAGGGGTGTTTCCTCCCATTTTGGCAAAAAACGCCAGATACGCAGGGCATCCCCTGGTTGCAGCATTGTTTCGGGTAATTTGCCTTGCGGAGTTAGTTTTTGATGCAGTCCTAAGGTTTCGGCAACTGTACCGCTCCAGATCCATCCAGCCTGGCCAAGCCTTACAGTCAGGGCAGCAAGATGTTCTGCTGTTGTGCCGCTGTTCTGACGAGCCAGATTGGTAAGGAGAAGAGAAAGAAGACGTGGCAGCAGATCAGCCTCTGCAGCGCCTATATCTTCATCTTGCATACCCAAGGCCAGTGCCAAACCGCGTGGGGTAGGGGCCACAGGTGTGGCAGGGTGCACAAAGGCAAATAGCTCTAATAAATCCAGCCACGGTGCTGGTTGCCCTGGAGGTGGTAAATCTAACCGTCGCGCCAATGCGGGGGCATGAATAACAAGCGGACAAGGCATGTTTTGCAGGTTTTGCCTAACATCCTGCGCAGACAAATGGAGAACCTCTCCATCTTCCGTAAGAAGGGAATAGGCTCCCTTATATGCAACCAGTGCTGGGGCATCGTAAGCGGAGGGGAAGGATGTCTGCATGATAAATACTAGATGATCTATTCCGGCGCGGAATGCCAGAGCTAGAAATCAAAAAGCAACATATGAAGAACAAAAAAGCCTGCCTCACTTTAATGAGGCAGGCTTTTTAGATGGTAATCTGGGGCAGAAAAGTTAGTTGCCGTCTTTAAGGCTATCTGCCACCACTTCCAGAAGTTTGCTGTGCAGGTTGCCGTTGCCAGCAACAATCATGACATCGTCAGGCAGATCATCCAGATCAACGCCTGCGGCGTCTGTCGCCTGCCCACCAGCTTCGCGCACGATAAGCGCACCGGCGGCACAATCCCACGGTTTGATGCCGAATTCCCAATACCCTTCGTAACGCCCGGCAGCTACCCATGCCAGATCAAGCGCTGCAGCACCAAAGCGGCGCACACCGGCTACACGCGGCATAAGGGCACCCAGCACACGCGCAAACGGCAGGCGCATACGTGCAGGCACCTTGGCGAACGGAATGCCCGTGGCAAACAGGGATTCCTGCATGTCACGTCGTGCGGATACACGGATACGCCGTTCGTTCAGATAGGCGCCGGTGCCTTTTTCTGCCCAGAACATTTCACCCGCTGCCGGGTTGTAAACCAGCCCTGCGGCCAACTCGATACGCCCATCAGGCAGGCGGCGCTGCAAGCCAATGGAAATAGCCCAGTGCGGAATACCGTGTAGGAAGTTGGTGGTGCCATCCAGCGGGTCTACCACCCAACGCCATGTCCAGTTATCGCTGCCGGATTTGCCGGATTCTTCCATAAAGAAGGCATAGCCGGGGCGGGCGCGTTCCAGCTCTTCCCGCAGGGTCTGTTCTGCACGCAGATCAGCTTGGGAAACAAAGTCTCCCGGCCCTTTGATGCTGACTTGAAGCTGCTCGACTTCGTTAAAATCGCGCAGGAGACGCTTGGCCGCCTTCTGGGCTGCTGTTTGCATCACCATCATGACGGGGGAGAGACGCATGGCCACTGTAGTTTTGTCCTGCTCTGGAGAGAAAAACGGAAGGGATCAGTCTTTGGCGCGTTCGACGTAGGAACCGTCTTCCGTCCGAACCACAATACGTTCACCCGATTCAATAAAGGGCGGCACCATGGTTTTTACACCATTGGAAAGTTTTGCAGGTTTGTAGGAGGAAGATGCTGTCTGGCCTTTTACAACCGGATCAGCTTCCACAACTTCCAGCGTAACCTGCGGCGGCAGATCAATACCCACCGGGTCACCTTCAATCAGATGCAGGTTGATGGTCATGTTATCCTGAATGAACGGGGCCTGATCACCCAGCAGATCCACAGGAACGGTCAGCTGATCATAGGTTTCGGGGTCCATCAGAACCAGCAGTTCGCCATCGGTGTAGGAATACAGGTATTCCTTGTCTTCCGTCATCAAGCGTTCAACGCTATCAGCGGTACGCCAGCGTTCGTTGGTTTTGTTGCCGGTTTTCAGGTCGCGCATTTCAACCTGAATAAATGCTCCGCCCTTGCCGGGGGTGATGATCTGCTGTTTCAGCACCGTCCAGCGGCGGCCATCATGCTCAATCACCTGACCGGCGCGGATCAGGTTTGCCTGCTGTTTCATAATTCGTCCCTGAAAGGAATGTCCATTAAGGATGGGGCTTGTACAAGCCTGACGCCCGAAGAGCAAGTTTGCTGCACTTGATATATCGTGTTTTCTCCCGCTGGACAGGGTGGCCATATCCTGTTTATAAGGCGGCAGGTCCTCAGATGGATGACATGAGGATGGGTGTCCGAGTGGTTTAAGGAACTGGTCTTGAAAACCAGCGTGCGGGGAACCGTACCGTGGGTTCGAATCCCACCCCATCCGCCAAATTATTCTGAAAAAGCGCAGAAAATAGACATTTTTTCAGGTATGGTAAATTTCTTGCTCCTCTTACATCTCTTTATAAAAATAACGCTAGGTGCTTATACTAGCTTAGTTTAAATACTGACCTGTACCTACGACCGAGTGCTGATTGAGGTGATCCGTTCTGACTGAGTGGCGAACCTGCTTCAGGCTTTGGAACATGCCCTCCTGTTCTGGATCAATAGCACGACCTGTTTCTATGCCGCACTGGCGAGCATACTCCCGAGATCGTTTTTAATATTTCTCTTTCCTCCCACAGGACACGGTTTTCCAGACGAAGGCGCTCATTCTTCCGAGCGAGGTTCGTCTGTGCTTTAGGCGCTGTCAGATCAGTCGACTGATACTGCGAAATTCTTCCGTATGTTTCATGGTCTCGTCGGTCTCCTGATACGAGCTTAAAACGCTCAGACGACCGGCACAAAATCGTTACAAGTCTATCTGACAAGCTGTGGCGTCATCACCCGCATCTCATGGCGGAGTGCGCCAAGGGTTCTGGCCTAGTGATGGGAGGCACCACAGGCTTCAATGCTAATCATTGTCGGTAGACGTTTCTCGAAAAAACCGATCATCTGATGTCGGCTCAGTCTCCGGCTCAGCACACCCCGCTTTTCGGCATCTATGCCGTGGATATGGAACACTTTTTTCGAGGTATCCATGCCGATGCGGACTAAGCGATACATCATGGTTTCCTTCATCTGGACAGTCAACTTTTTAGTATCCTTTTAGGACACTGCGAGTTGTCTACGCCATCAGTTCTCTCGGTGAAAATCAACACCGCCGGCAGGACAATAGAGATGCGGTATCAGGGCAAGGCCGGGGGCAGGGAACTCACGCCCGCCTTTGGGCGCCTGTCGGCTCGCGTCCGGAAATGATGCAGAACAATCGTTGTTAGTCTACGTGGCTTTTTGAGACCATCTGCCTGAGCAGGGGTGCCGTCTGGAGTGAACACGCGGATGATGAGTCTTCATCTCCAGAAAATCAGCGCCCAAGTCGAGCCAGAAGTTGTGGCCGTCCTCATTCGTGATGGGGCAGCTGGTACCAGTCCAGCACGATGCTGACCGTCCCTGGTAACATCCGTCTGCTCACGATCTCTCCCTATAGCCTGCAGTTCAACACCATAGAAAACGTCTGGAACTATCTGCGACAGAACAGGCCCAGAGGCATTGTATGGGACACATACGAAGACATTGTCACGGTATGTTCCAACGCCGGGATCTGGTTCGCCAATCAGTCAGAACGGATTACCTCAATCGGCATCCGGTCAAGGATACAGGTCAGTATTTAAACGAGCTTGTATAAGGCGTACAATATCGTACCGTACGATACATTAGGATTCTGCCTTAAATTGCATTTAAGCAGAAATCAGGAACCTAAAAATCGCGTAGAAATCGTTTCAAATTCGGTTTGAAAAAATCTTTGTTTCGAACCTCGGTTGAGTGTGCCCCCCCCCCCCCCCCCCCCCCCCCCCCCATAACTTCCGAAAAATAGTTGCGCACCTTCCGAAATTTGGTAACGGGTTGATTCCGACGTTTGGTAACGCCTCTTCCGAAAATTTGGTTACGCATTTGCCGAATTTTTTTAGGGTAAAACATCATCTTTCAAGTTATGGAGTGGGTAAAGTTAACCTGATAGCCGAGGTGAACGTAGCTTCACGGGGAACTGTTGAGTGTCCCGGCCTATCGTTCGGCTTCTTTCAGTGGATCAGCCGGTCGGAGCAACAGGACAGGTAGTTTTTTGACCATGTCCATTTTCCGGTCAGGTCGATGCGTTCCAGCGGCGTGGAAATGAACAGGCAGTCGAATGGGCCGAGGACTAGATGAGACTGAACCCATCCGACCGGAACTAGGCCGATGTTCGAACCCGGGTAATCTGCCAGTGATTGATTGAGGACAGGGACGGAGAGGTCACCATCTCTGCTGGTGGGTCGGAATAGCGACTGGATTCCTGTGTCTATCGACTCAGATCGTCATAGTCTCGGCGTAGTGCATCGGCGCACTCAATGGAAATCATGTTGTGCTGGATTTCTGGTGGGCAGTCGGAAGAGGGAGGGGTAATCGGTAATATGTTACTTCTTGCATGGCAGGAAGGAATGATAGGTGGCAATTTTCGCAGCGGTTCGTGCTGGTGCTTTCAAGTTCATCGGGATGGGGAGAGGCGGAAGCCTCTCAACGGAATATCACGCCAAGTATCGCGATCCGGTCTTCCAGAAACGACACGTTTGGGATAATCATCCGATACCGTGGAGCAAGACTGGCGTGGTCTTCTGGCCCGTTTCGAGGACTGGTAAAAACGTGCATCAACGTCTTCGCCGCTGGTGCGAAAGTGGCGTGATCGAAAGGATATTACGCCATCTGGCGCGGATCATGACAGGGAATACATGATGTTGACAGAGCGATTGTCCGGGCTCACTAGCACAGCATGGGCGCGCTAAAAAAGGAGAACCGGATTAGGCCACCTGCAACGCATTAGGGAAGTCGGTGGAGTTCTATATCACATCGGGACAGGATGCGGACATCCATTGGTCGGAACCGATGCTGGACGGCATCGATCCAGATATCTTTTTGGCCGATAAGGCATATGATGCAGATAGATTGTTCGACTGCCTGACAGAGCGCGGAATTACCCCGGTCATACCGCCAAAAAGTAACAGGGCAGCATCAAGGGAAACCGGCTTTACCCATTACAGGGAATGAAACCTTGTTGATATATTATCCAATAAAATCAACGGTTTTTTCACTACATGCAACATGTTGCGATAAACTGGAATCAACCTTCCTCGCGGTCGTGCGTTTCGTCTCGGTCATTATTCTGCTTGGCTGCTAGCCATGTCAGGAACGGGTTTCGTTATGATCAAGACCGAATTTGTTTTTGGTCGTCTCAAAATCCCTCTTCAATTCTCCAACGTGTGCCTTCGACGTTCACCAGTTTGTGCATGGTCGTTCCTTTTGGAAACCATGTCGTAAAGTATTATGTACTATCCTTATTGGCGAAGTTCCGGCGGATTAGCAGACCACGTGTCCACGGTTTCGGGCTGGAACAGTCAAATTCTTCAGCATTCAGGTCGGCCATCGGAAGATATGCCCAGTCACAGAGGCGCTTGCCTTTTGTGCCGCTTCCCGCTGACAGACGATGCCATGCCTGATCTGGCTGTTTTGCAGTAATATCCTTCGCCTCTCCGGCAATTAGTGGTTCTGTTGCCATGATCCGAACCAGTGGTTGCCCTTGATCGCCAGAACATAGCTAATTCCTGCGTGGCAAAGCGTGTGCTCCTCATCGCTCACTCCATAAATGCTATTCGCAGCAACCCAGCGGAATGGCACACCAGCATCAATACTTCGCTCGGTCATCTTCGAGGGCAGCGCCGGTTTGGTCGCAAACATCACATCAGCAGGAATCTGAGCCCGTTTCATGCGCTTAGGTTTTGATGGCCAGTATTTTGGAAGATACAGGGTACGGTCAATAAAAGTATGGCCTCGTTCCGATACATACGCGCCAAATACCCCGATCTGCCAGTTCGTGATCTTGCCCGGAGACCCGGTATACTGCCGCCCCTACACCATAGGATGTGTGACGTTTCTTCAGAAAACTGGTCTCGTCGATGACCAGCACGCCACTTCAGTGCCCAGATGCTCAATCACATGATCCCTGACGACATCACTAAGGGCATCGGCATCCCATTGTCCACGACCAAGAAGTGCCTGTTGCCATTACGGACCGGGATTGCCAGTCGCTTCCGCACGCACCATTCCGTTTTGCACGGTTCATTGCCAATCAGGACATCAAAGAAGGCACATGCAGAAGCCGCAACACGCTTCTACGTAAACAGCGGAATAATCCGCTCCTTGACCGCCCGAAGCCCAGATGCCCGTAATTCCAGCGTCTCTTCAACGGAGGCGTCGCCGTTCATGAAATCCTGAAGCATGGTTGCCCATAGATTTAGCAGTCACCATAAAATGTAACTGTAGTGCTAGACCGTCAGCGAACCGTGCTTCTTCAGCGCCGAATTATGCGTGAACCAGTGCGTCGTCTAATACTGGAGGCGGTGCGGTTTGCTCATGACAACCAGCTATCAGACTGGCTTCACCAAGGAAACCCCTTCCTTGTATTTCTGCAACAAAGCCATCTGGAGATATAGCCATTTCTTTTGCCATGTCTCCCGCCTGCTATATGATATGTAACAATTCTATAAAGCTGCCACTTTAGCATAAAGGTTACGGTTTTCCTCAAAGAACACTCGTTTCTGATGTCTAAACTCTGCTACAGAAGGCGTTCTTGCCGTCCAGGCATTCAATGCTGCAACCATAGCACCATCCGTCCTCATTACCGCGTCTGCCAATCGGACGATACGTAAATTAGGGATTGCCTCGGGGCGCATTGCGAGCAAAGTCTCCAGCGCAGCCTCCGCGTTTCCAAGTCTGTCAGTCAGAATTATCAATGCCGCACCACCGGATCTGCCTACGCCATGAAAACAGTGAACTAGCAAGCTGTGTTCTACATGCTTACGCCCAAACTTAATAATTGCCTTCACATCATCTTCCGTTGCCAAGGCATAATCATACTCGTCATCGTCAATATCTTCAAAACGAAGAATTAGATGTTCGGGGGCAGGTTTCTTATGAAAACGTAATTGGTACCGTTGTAAGCAAGCCGGATCTTCAAGTGTCAGCACCGCGTTAAATCCACGTCGCTTAAGGCGTTTCGCTCGGCTCAAATTCGTGACTATCAAAGATGGAAGCGCCATTATGATCCTCCTGACATGCTCCCCAGCCTGAAGGCCGATGGTTCTGGGATGAATCTGTTGTTAAGCAGCTCTTCCAATGCTTCTTGCTTCAGCGTGTTGTCCGCCTGCCGTGGGATGTTTTTTGCAGTGTTGATACCCACGTTTTCTGTGTACGCAAGCTATACCCGACAGCATCAAGAATACTGATTGCTTTAGACAATAGATCATGCCATCTCAAATCCTGCCATTTCGTTGATCCATTTACCATTTTCTGTATTCGTTACGTCGACGCCAACAGAACGGATACGCTCCATTGCAATATTCAATTCATTATAACTAAAAACATTTTTACTAACGATATTTGCAAGAGTTCTTCCTGGCACTTCGTCGATCAATGCAGCCACAAGGAGCGCAGAAGAAATGTCATGATGATCCATAAGGACGCAATTTACCATATCTTCCGGTGTTGCCTCGGAAGGTAAAGGAGCATTGACTGTTTTAAGAGCGGCGCGAAGCCATGCTCGCCCCTCAGGATTAGACAGGCGGTTTGGTGAGGCAATCGTCATATGAGATATTTGCGTTTTTTTCTCAGTAGCCAAACATCCATGCCGCAGGCAGTGGCGGTGCAAAAATTCAGTCTTGTTGCCCCATGAATTTTCACGCTGCCAAGGTGACCATTTGTGGCCAAGAAGGCGGCATATCAGGCGGGATCTGAACCATCTCATCTTATGTGCTTTCTTTACCTTACGTGTTTGCCAATGGAATTTGGAAAGCGAGCAGAGGGAAAGGCATTTAAGGTACAAATGTATAATTTTCTAGGGCAGCGCCAGCATATGCTGTTCAGGCTGGTGGGAACTGTCCCGTCTTTGCTTCGGCAAGGGCGCGCTGCATCAGTTTCTTCTCATTCTTTTTGAGGAAGATGGCGCTTCCGATAATAAAGATAACCCCTATAACGCCCACACATGTTCCGACTGCGCCAGACAATTTGGTAATCTGATTGCCGAGTATGTACGTGCCGATAGCATAACCACCAGCCCAGCAAGTACCACCAAGGGCATTAAACAGCATAAAGCGCGGCCAACGCAACTGGCATGCGCCTGCCAGCAATGCCACAAACACGCGTGCAACAGAGATAAAGCGGCCAAAGAAAACAATGGCATCGCCATGATGGTGAAACAGATATTCTCCCACCAAGAGGCGGTCAGCTGTTAGGCCAATTTTGGCGCCGTGTTTTTGTAAAAGGGGTAGCCCAACATGGCGCCCGATTAGATAACCCAGATTATCCCCGATAATGGCGCCCAGAACAGCGGCCGCAGTAATGCCCTCAATACCCAGATGGTGGGTTTTAAGGCTGTAAAGTGCAGCCGTGATAATGCAGGTTTCCGCCGGTAAGGGCAGGCCCATGCTTTCCATCATGACAATGATGGTGACAATTCCATATCCATAATGCTGCAGCAGATAGTCGAGATGCTCAAGCAGGGGGAATAATCCTTAGAGTGTGCGATGAAGGTAAAAAAGTTGGCAAACCATGATGGAATCCAAAAAAGCGGGCTAGTGGCTTTCGTGCATGGCAAGCTTGCACCTTAAGCCATTATGGCTGGGGTGAGGATTTTTAGGGGAGCATAACTGACTGTAATTTCATGACTTTTCTGGTTGTTTAATACAAATTCATTACAAGCGTAGGGGGCTGGTGTATAGACTGCTCCTTAATCGGAGAAGATGCGCCCAGAAAGTATGGCGCTTTTGAGCTAAGGAACGAAACCCATGCATCAGACAGCCCATGCCGAACCCGCAGCGGCAGCACACGCGCAGATGCCCATTTCAGATGTAGATGTCTGCATTATTGGTGCTGGGCCTGTTGGGGGAACTTTGGCGTGCCATTTGGCGCAGGCGGGTATCAAGGTGGCTGTGGTGGACAAGGCAGATCTGCCGCCCATGGAAGACCCAGATTTTGATGGCCGGGCCTATGCCATTGCTGCTGGCCCTAAAGCGTATCTGGAAGAAGCCGGTGTGTGGGAGGCTTTGCCTCTGCCATCCTGCCCGATTGAGGATATTCTTGTAACGGATGGCCGACCGGGTGAGCCTGCATCACCGTTGTTTTTGGAATTCACGCGGGAAGACGCTAATCAACCATTCGGGTGGATGATTGAGGCACGTTCTTTGCGCGTGGCACTGAACGCCAGCCTGCACACTACGCCAGAAATTACACTGCTGGCTCCAGCTGAAGCCACCATTGTGCGGTGTAAGGAAGGGGCAACTATAACTCTGCATGATGGGCGCAGCTTTAAGGCAAAGCTAGTTGTTGCAGCTGATGGGCGTAAAAGCCGTTTGCGCTCTCAGGCTGGTATTCCGCTTGCCCGTTTGTCCTATGGTCAAACTGCCATTGTTTGCGCCATTGCGCACGAATTCCCGCATGACAACAGCGCGCTCGAACATTTCCTGCCGGCAGGGCCGTTTGCGCAGCTGCCTTTGCCGGGCAATGACGAACATCCTTACATGTCCGCCATTGTGTGGAGCGATCACGATGGCCTGGCAGAGCGTTTTGCAGCATTGCCGGACGATGTGTTTGCCATGCAGCTTCAGCGCCGGATGGGCAATAATCGTTTAGGGCAGGTAAAGCCTGTGGGGCGGCGGTGGACGTATCCTCTGTCTGCTCAATATGCCCAGCGTTACATGGATACGCGTATGGTGCTGGTTGGTGATGCTGCGCATGGTATTCACCCCATAGCCGGGCAGGGGCTTAACTTGGGTTTTCGTGATATTATTGCGCTGAGCAAGATTTTGATTACGGCACACAAGCGCGGTAAGGATTTGGGAGCCCCTGAGCTTCTGGCGCGTTATCAGGCAGAATGTCGCCCAGCCAATATGCTTATGCTTGCAGCAACCGATGTGCTGGACAGGTTGTTCAGTAACAATAATCCAGTTTTAAGGTTTGCGCGTGATGTGGGTATTGCGGGGGTGAACCGTTTGCCCGGCCTGCGTAAAGCCTTTGTAAAGCACGCTATGGGATTGTAAAAAATGGACGCAGCAACGCATGACGGCGCTCAAGCTGCCGTCAAAGCCAGCCATTTTGATGAAGACAGTTCAATCTGCGCGCCTCAGCTCAATGTTCTGTGGCAACAGATGACGCAGCAGGCCTGTGTTTGCCATGATCCGTTGGTGAAAGGGTTGTTGGCAACAGGGGTGCGCAGTCATTCAGATTTTTCTTCTGCGCTGGCGGCGTTGATTGGGCGCAAGTTGGGGGATCGGTCTGTGGCGTCCGATGCTTTGGCGGAGCTTGTTAAAGAAGGCTTGGATGCAGAGCCGGATATTGTATGCGCTGCCGCTGCCGATTTGCTGGCGATTCGAGAAAGAGACCCCGCATGTCCGGATTTTGTAACGCCGTTTCTGTTCTTTAAAGGCTATCAGGCAGTTCAGACCTATCGGGTGGCACATTGGCTATGGGCGGAGGGGCGGCGTCATCTGGCGTTACACCTGCAAAGCCGTGCATCAGAACTGTTTGCTGTGGATATTCACCCATCAGCGCGCCTTGGTCGGCGTATTTTGTTTGACCACGGTACGGGCATTGTTGTGGGGGAAACCTGCATTATCGAGGATGATGTCTCCATTTTGCAGAACGTCACACTGGGTGGCACAGGCAAACATTCAGGAGACAGGCACCCTAAGGTGCGGCGCGGTGTGCTTATCGGTGCTGGTGCCAAGGTGCTGGGAAATATTGAAATTGGTGAGGGTGCTAAAATTGGCGCTGGTTCCATAGTGCTGGAGCCTGTACCACCCTTTACAACGGTTGTAGGTAATCCGGCCCGTAAGGTGGGTGTGCGCCATACCGGGCGTATGCCTGCCCTGAACATGGATCAGACTCTCCCGCCGATTGATTATATTATCTGAATGGAAGTAAAAGATAATTACTGAAGGAAATATATTTTCCTTCAGTAACGTCTTTTTAGAGTAATGTAGCGCAAGAAAACTTAATTACAGAGCACTTTCTCCAGATTCCTTTGTGCGAATGCGCACTGCACGTGAAATATCACTTACAAAAATCTTACCATCACCAATTTTGCCCGTATGCGCTGCTGTGGCAATGGCTTCTACAACCATGTCTTCCATGTCATCTTTGATGACAATTTCAACTTTGATTTTGGGTAGAAAACTGATGCGATATTCTGCACCACGGTAAATCTCGGTTTGGCCACGTTGTCGCCCAAAGCCTTTCACTTCAGAAACTGTTAACCCCTGAATACCTAAAGGGGCCAGAGCCTCGCGCACATCATCAAGTTTGAAAGGCTTGATAATCGCAGTAACCAGTTTCATGCGCTCTTTACTCCATTAAATGTCCGTCTATTCCGTTTCGATAGTGACATATTAAATTAGCTTGCGCTAGGCGAATATTTGGTGAGCTTGACCTTCTCTCCGTCCTAAAGGGGGAGATTTTGTTGGTCACTTACTGACATGAGGTCGGGAAGTGACCAACAGTGTTTCCTGCTTTATTGGCGAGATAATGCAACGCCTCCACAGGCAGTAGGCCGCAGTCCACGGCTCGTTTCAATATAACTACTGACGCATTGTCATCGGCATTTTCCGTGTGTCCACATTGAACACACAAGAACCGTGCCTGACTACCCCGATTTTCTACCGCTATGTGCCCGCATTTGCAGCACTCCCGACTGGTGTTCTTTGCGGAAACGTCGAGACACTGTCCGCCACGTTCCGCAGCTTTATAGCGACAGAACGTATGGAGCATGCCCCAACCCTGATCTAGGATGGAGCGGTTCAGTCCGGCTTTCTGCCGGACGTTGTGGCCTAACTCTGCGAGGCTGCCCGCAGCCGACCTGATCATATTACGGATTTTCAGATATTCGAACACCAGCGTGCCGTGGTTTTTGGCAAGCCAATGAGAAACCTTATGCAGAAAATCCGCTCTGACCCGGCGCACCGTGCGGTGCAGACGGGCCACCCGCAGTACAGCCTTGTGACGATTTTGCGAACCATTTTTACGGCGGGCGACAATACGTTGTGCCCGTTGTAATCTCTTTAGCGCTTTCCGGTATGCTTCTGGGCCTTTGATCCGGCCTTGTCCAGAGATCGCAACCGTAGCAGCAACGCCGCGATCAATCCCAATAGCGGGTAGAGTGCGTGGTGCTGGATCGGTAATCTCATATTCATATTGGATTGCGGCAAACCATTGGCCTGCGTCACAGCGTACCGTGACATTCCTGATCTGACCAGGTAATGGCCGCCAACCTCGAAAGCGTACCCACCCAAGCTTAGGAAGTTTTAGGCGGCCACCTTTTCCGGTCAGGCGCTCATATAGCGTATTTTTTCCATCCGGGAACCGGAAGGAATCCCCTCTGTTTTTCTTTCTGGATTGCGGGAATCTGGCTCGTTGGGCAAAAAAGTTCTGAAAGGCCTTTTCTAGGTCATTCAGAACCTGCTGTAGAACTTGGGAAGGGCAAGCCGTCATCCAGTTTACCTCAGCACGTAGTTGCGTCAGTTCTTTCGACTGACTGAACCGGTTTAGCTCATGTCGTCTGCCCCAAATTTGGCGCTGATACAGAGCAAGATTCCATAGGAATCGTGTTGCACCACCGATCTGGCGCAGGAATTCTTCCTGCCCCGCGTCGGGATAAAGTTTTACAACATGCGCGCGCTGGACTTTCATTGCTTACGAATTGTAGAACATTAAGGAAACAAATGCAATCCCATAAGCCTGATAGCTCCGATCCGAAGGTTGGGATCTTTAAGTCTTCATAAGGTAAATATGAATGCTCAGAGTAACAAATAGGCGTTCGCTTTTGAATTCTGCGGCCATCAATAGGTCAAAATACCACGCAAAAATCAATATTCACCTTTTCACATTGCGTATGTTGGCTGCACAGGGCATTGATGCCGCAATTGAGTTGGCCTGATGTTTGTACATAAAGCAGGGTGTGACCTTAATGGCAGAATGGGAGAGTTGCTCGTGCGGATAGCCATGATTGGTGGCGGGTATGTTGGACTGGTTTCCGGCGCATGTTTTGCTGAATTTGGGCTGCATGTTGCCGTAGTGGAAACAAATCCAGATCGCCTTTCTGCTTTGCGCGAAGGTCGTATCCCCATTTATGAACCGGGCTTGGATGTATTGGTTGAAACCAATGCACGTGCCGGACGGCTGACTTTTGGAGATGATATTGCGCAGGCTGTAGCCGGGGCAGAGGCTGTTTTTATTGCCGTAGGCACACCGCCGCGGAATGGAGATGGTGCGGCAGATCTGCAATATGTGCACGCAGCGGCCCGGCAGATTGCGCAGGCTCTTACAGGCTATGCCGTTATTGTTACCAAATCTACAGTGCCAGTAGGCAGTAGCCGCAGAATAGCAGAGATTATTCGTGCCACCCGACCGGATCTGGATTTTGATGTGGCCTCCAATCCTGAGTTCCTGCGTGAGGGCAGCGCTATTGATGATTGTATGCGCCCTGATCGGGTGATTATCGGGTTGGATCAAAAACAGCCAGAACGTGCACGCCGAGCAGAAGCCGTTATGCAGCGGGTTTACGAACCGCTAAAGAAGATTGATGCTCCATTGGTCTTTACCGGTCTGGAAACGGCAGAACTGACCAAATACGCATCTAACTCCTTTTTGGCTATGAAGATTTCCTTCATCAATGAAATGGCCGATCTGTGTGAAAAATTAGGGGCCAACGTGCAGGAGCTGGCTTACGGGATGGGGCTGGATGATCGCATTGGCAGCCGCTTTTTAAATGCTGGTCCCGGTTATGGTGGTTCCTGCTTCCCCAAAGATACGCTGGCTCTTTCCCGTATTGCGCAGGAAGCTCAAAGTGGGTGTCGTTTAGTGGAAACGACAGTGCAGGTTAATGAAGCCCGTAAAGCAGCCATGGCGGGCCGAATTATTGCGGCATGCGGTGGTTCGGTAAACAATAAGATTGTGGCTGTGCTGGGTCTGACCTTCAAGCCAGAAACAGATGACATGCGGGAATCTGCGTCCATTCCCATTTTGCATCGTTTGGCTGAGGCTGGGGCCCACTTACAGGCCTATGATCCGGTTGGTATGGATGCGGCCAAATCGCTTCTACCACCAGAAACGACATATTGTGAAAACGCGTTAGAGGCCGCGCAGGGTGCGGATGTTCTGGTTGTTTTGACGGAGTGGGAACAGTTTCGTTCCATTTCACCAAAAGACTTGGCGCAGCGTATGCAAAACAAAATTATTGTAGATTTGCGCAATATTTTTGATCCCGCAGTTATGCGCCAATCTGGTTTTTCGTATTTGTCTGTTGGGCGTCCGTAACGCCACAAAGCAGCGCAATGCCTAGAAAGCCGTGGCCGAGCAAAGGTCCACGACTTTTTTTTATGGAACCCATTGTAATTGAGCTTGCAATTTTTATACGAACAAATATAGAACAAGAAAAAGCTGAGGAGGGTCTCATGTCTTTGTCTGAACGTATTGTTTTTCAGCCATTTGTCTGGCGGGGTACCAAGTTAGAAGGTGGGGCCGCCATTTTGTGCCGTAATCCGGAAGATGCGCATCGTCGGATAGAAAAAGTGCGGGCGGGTATTCTTTCTGTGGCCGGAGCGCTGGTGGTGCGTATGCAGGTTGATGAAGAAGCTGGTGATTATGGAGAACCAGAATTTTTGGAACGTATTGGTAGTGTTCCAGAAATGGATGAGTAAGTTTGGCGCTAAATGAAAGTCCTATTTCTGCAAGCCACAAAACTTACAGGAATAGGGCATTATACAAAGTGTGGTAGATGCGGGGTAAAGTGGTGAGATATTACGGTGAGCCGCCAGCACCCGTTCCCAGATAAGGTCCGCTTGCCTTGGATGTATCAGGCCGGTAGCCATCATTTTCATCTAAGGCCGGGCCCCCATGTGGGTTTTCGTCCTCGTCCTCAATAATAGGCGGAGGGGCCTTCTGGTGCGCCTTGTCATGGAACAAGGGGCTGCTATCTGATGCTGGCTGTTCATGGCATGCAGTAAGAGCAAGCAGAAGACCAGCAAGAACGGTAGCGGATTTCAGTTTCATATCACGGATCCACAAAAATGCGTGCCAAGTGGCAAGCGCTTAACGTGTGCCAAAAAGGCGATCACCAGCATCACCCAAGCCGGGAACGATGTAGCTGTGTTCATCCAGACCACGATCAATAGAGCATGTCATGATTTGCACATCTGGATGCGCTTTTTGCAAGCAAGCAATGCCTTCTGGGGTGGAGAGCAAGCAAGTAAACAGCAGCTTGCGAGCCCCTTTTTCCTTCAGTCGTGTAATGGCGGCTGCTGCGCTGTGCCCGGTTGCCAACATGGGATCAACAACAATACAGCGGCGGGAAGAAACCTGAGAGGGAAGCTTAAGATAATATTCTACAGCTTCCAGTGTTTCAGGGTCGCGGTACAAACCAATATGGCCAACAGGTGCAAATGGCACCAAGTCCAGCATGCCATCTAAAAGCCCATTGCCAGCCCGCAGGATGGAAATAAAGCAAACATCGGGGCCAGCCAGTTGTTCACCCTGCATGGGTTCTAGCGGTGTTTGAATTTCTACCGGCTCTAATGGCAGCTCACGGGTGGCTTCGTAGCACATCAGCAAGCTCAGTTCGCGCACCAAGCGACGAAAACCGGCTGTGGAGGTTTCTGCGCGCCGCAAATGCGTCAATTTGTGCTTGATAAGCGGATGATCCAGCACAAGGGGAGGGAGGGGAGTAACAGCATGACTTGTCATGCAACCCTCTATAATCATGGAAAAGCGGGTCTGCCACGTTTTCTTGCAGATGCAGAATATGTTTTATCCAGATCGTGCGGATAGAGGAAAAGGAAGGCCATCATGAAGCGTATCTGGATGGATGTGGAAGATCTGTTTGCCTTTGCGCAAGCAGGTGCACGGCTTACGGGTATACAACGCGTTGTGCTGGAAATCTGCGCGGCTTTTATGGATGATCCGCATATGGCTGATCACGTCGGTTTTGTGCGACACAATGTTCAGGGCACCGGTTTTGTGGTGGTGTCTTGGGCGCAAGTGCAGGCGGTGTGGCAAGCTCTAAGTGGGCAAGATGCAGAGCAGCCGGAAAGGATGCAGATACGCAGCCTTTCTACCTCACACCTTACAAACCAAGGTCTGTTGCAAAAATGCGGACAGCATGTACCCGTTTCTGTGCGCGTTCCTGCCGGTAAGCTTATCCGAAATACCCAAAGTGCGGTGCAGGCCGGAGGTGCGCTGGTGCGTGGCTTGTGGGGGCTGGCGTCTCACACTTTGCACAAAAAAGATGATCTGAACGTGCAGGGGCAGGTCTTTTCTCCTCAAAAGGGGGATATTCTGCTTTCTCTGGGGGCTTCATGGTCTCATGCTATGTATCAAAAGCTGTTGCGGCAGTGTCGACAGCAATATGGCATGCGTATTGGGGTTTTGGTGCATGATCTGGTGCCGCTTTTGTGGCCAGAATGGTGCCAGTCGGGTTTGCCCGCAGTATTTCGGCGTTGGTATGAACAGGTTGTGCCGGAATGCGATGTTATTTTTGCTAATTCCGAATCTACCCAGAAAGATGTGCTGTCTTATGCGCAACAAAGCGGCAAGCCACTTTCTGTTCCCGTTATTGTCGTGCCTATGGGGTGTGGGTTTTCTAAAGCAGATCCAGCAAGTGCCTCTGCCTTTGTTCAAGAGCACATAAAACAGCTTGGGCCTTATGTTTTGTGTGCAGGCACGCTGGAAGTGCGCAAAAATCATGCGCTGTTAGTCAGGATCTGGCGGCGGTTATTGCAGGAACGCCCAGCCAATACTGTGCCGAAGCTGGTGATTGCTGGCGGGCAGGGGTGGCTGGTGGACGACCTGTTGCAGCAGCTTAAAAATAGCGCGTGGCTGAATGGCCATGTTGTGTGGATAGATCGGCCATCTGATAGTTGTATGGCGCAGCTTTATAAGCAGGCGCAGTTTACGATTTTCCCCTCATTTTACGAAGGCTGGGGCCTGCCGGTGACAGAAAGCCTGTATTGGGGAAAACCCAGCCTAACCTCTTCGGCGTCTTCCCTGCCAGAAGCAGGTATGGGGCTGACAGAAATGTTTGACCCTGATAACGCATCGCAGGCATTGGAGCTTGTACGTAACGTTCTGGATCAGCCGCAGCGTCTGGCAGCTATGGAACAGCAGATAAAGGCACATTTTCAGCCGACTAGCTGGAGACATGCAGCAAAGACCTTGTGGCAAGCAGTCATGTAATGGCCCGACGGCACGACAGAAGCATTGTTTGCGGAATGGATGGAAAAGGGAACGCTTGAATGGCTGTGAATTATGCCACGGTAACATGGGATCAGCTGCATCGTGATGCGCGTGCATTGGCAGAGGCACTGATGCCTAAAATGCCTATTAAAGGCATTGTGGCGGTAACACGCGGAGGTTTGATTCCCGCAGCCATTGCGGCGCGTGAACTGGGATGCCGTCTGATAGAAACTATTTCTGTTGTGACATATGATGAAGAAAATATGGGCAAGCCCCAGATTATTAAGGAACCCGTTGCCGCAGGAGATGGCGAAGGCTTCTTGATTATTGATGATCTGGTTGATTCTGGCGTAACCGCCCGGGTGGTGCGTGAAAAACTGCCCAAAGCCTATTTTGCGTGCCTGTATGCCAAGCCTGCAGGAAAGGAACTGACAGACCTGTTCATTACAGAAGTGCCGCAGGATACCTGGGTTTTGTTCCCGTGGGATACAGCACCTTTGTTTGTGCCGCCGCTGGCAAAAAGCAAAAAAAGCACGGTTGACTGATTTTTTACAATCAGAGGGTTGCCATACTCCGAATAGACGCTTAAACAAGCGCTCAGTTCGGGGCGTGGCGCAGCCTGGTAGCGCGCGTGTTTTGGGTACACGAGGCCCCCGGTTCGAGTCCGGGCGCCCCGACCATAAATAAAGCGGGAGGCAACATCATGCCGGCGCGTATTTATAGACAGTCAAAGCCTGCTGGTCAGTCCGGTTTAGCTGGCACCAGAGAATGGGTTTTTGAATACGGTCAATCTGCACAACGCAAGCAGAGTGCCCTTATGGGGTGGACTGGCAGCGCAGATCCGCAATCTCAAATACATTTGTATTTTGATAGCTGCGAAGCCGCAGAAGCTTATGCACAGCGCGAGCGCATTGCGTATGTGGTGGAGGAAGCTGCACCGCGGATGCGTCGTCCAAAAGTGTATGCAGATAACTTCCGTTATGATCGCATCCAAAACTGGACGCATTGATTTTCTCGCTTTTCCCTATTATGCGTAGGGCGTAAAGCGCCCTTAGCTCAGTTGGATAGAGCAACAGCCTTCTAAGCTGTGGGTCGCTGGTTCGAATCCAGCAGGGCGCGCCAATTTTTTCCTAAAATACAGGGTGCAGTAGGCGTTTGTGTGCGCTAAAGCCGGGTGTGTCTTTTCACGCTTCGTTTGAAAGTGCTGCCATGCTTACGGTTTTGCATCGTCTTATCCTGCCAACTGAAGGGCTGGAGCAATGCGATGCAATGTATGCGCGCCCTGCGTTGCCAGAGCGTGTGGCAGATACATCTTCCCAAGCCTTTCGGCTGCAGGCCGGGCAGGCATTTACCTTTGATACGTTTTACAATGCGTTTTCCATCAAAAAATGGAAGCAGGCTGGTGGCGTAAGCTGCTTATCATTGAGTGTGCACATACGCGGGCAAGGTGAGGTTACGCTTTTTCATCGTTCCCAAGCTGGTGTTGTCACATCTCTTTGGAGCAAAGAAATTGAGGGCGAAATACGCAGCACGGAGGAAATACCAGCGTGGCCTGCATTATCTGAAGGTCTGCTGTATTTTAGTGTAACAGCCAAGGCAGAGTGCACGGTAGAGGCCGCATATTTTGCAACATCCTCACCCATGGTGCAGGCGCCGCAGTTGGGTGTTGTCATCACGCATTTTAATCGGCAGCAATATGTGCGTAATTCCATCCAGCGGGTGCAAAAGGCGCTTTTGCAAGATCCTGCCTATCAGAATGTGATCCATTTTATTGTTATAGATAATTCAGCCAACCTTGATCCGGCGGAGGTTCCGGGGGCTAAGGTTATCAAAAACCATAATTATGGCGGCAGCGGTGGTTTTGCGCGCGGCCTCTTATATCTGCATGAGCAGGGCGCATTCACCCACTGCCTGTTTATGGATGATGATATTTCCTGCGAGGTTGAAGCCATCCGGCGCTGCTACGCTATGTTGGCCTACAGCGTAGATAAGCACATAGGCTTGGCTGGCACTTTGCTAGATGATCAAAAACCATGGAGTGTGCAGGAAAAAGGTGCTGAATTCTCAGGTGGGGTGTTTCGGCCTTTGCATGAAGGTGCAGATGTCAGGCCTGTAGAAAACCTCCTGCAGTTGGAGCAGGATGTTGGTAAGCCTGTTTATGGTGGTTGGTGGTTTTTTGCGTTCCGGTTAGATGCCGTGTCAGCCTATCCATTTCCCTTTTTTGTAAGGGGGGATGATGCACTCTTTGGTCTGATGAATCGTTTTAATATTATTACGGTAAACGGCATTGCCTGTTTTTCTGAACACTTTCTGAGCAAGGAAAGCGCTTTTACCCGTTACTTGGGTATGCGTGCATCCTTGGCTATTTACCTTATGGTGGGGCAGGGGCGCACTTTACCGGCTTTAAAAATGATGGGGCTGGCCTTTTTATGGTGTGCGCTGTCATGCAGGTATCAAAGTGCGCAGGCTATTTTGCTGGCATTTCAAGATGTAAGCCAAGGGGCAGATTTCTGGCGACTGAATCTGGATTTTATGCCCCTTGCCAAGCGTATTCAAAAAGAAGCAGCGCAACGTAAAGAACCAACATATTTTCAAGCGGAGCCTTTCCGTTATGAAGGCAGGCCAGAAACACGTGTACGAAAGTATATCAGGCTTGTTAGCCTGAACGGGCATTTGTTGCCGCAATGGTGTTTACGGAAAACACCGGCATATGTTGGGGAATATACGCGTGGGTTGCTGGGGCTTACTTTCCGCCATCAGCATATTGTTTATCGTAAATATGAAAGCTCGGATATTTTTGAGGCTGAACTGAACAGGCCGCAGTTTTTCAGCCTTTTGGACGCGTTTGTAAAAACAAGCCTCTCTTTTGTTTTGCGGGGTCCAGCTATCAGGCGCTCTTACCGTAAAAACCTGCCAATACTGACAAGCAAAGCGTTCTGGCAAAAGGTTTATCACGCACAGCCTAAGAGTGATTGAGACCATTAATTATTCTTTCACGGCTATTCGTGTGCTGCGCTATGGCCTCTATTCAGTAGATTGTTTATCAAAGAGCAATAGAACAGAGCGCGGTAAGGCTAAGCGGCATTCCGTGCGGAAACACTGAGAAAAAAGGCTGTAAAACGTATGACCTTCTGTGTTGTGGGCGCTGGATTTAGTGGTGCCGTTATTGCCCGCCATCTGGCAGAGCGTGGTCATAAAGTGGTGGTTGTGGATGAACGCTCCCATATTGGTGGGAACTGCTATACGGAGCGTGATGCCGAAACTGGCGTTATGGTGCACAAATATGGGCCCCATATTTTCCACACAGCAGATGAGCGGACATGGGCTTGTGTGCAGAAATTTGGCACGTTCAAGCCTTATGTAAACCGTGTGAAGGCCATTTCTAACGAGCATGTCTACACGCTGCCTGTTAACCTACTAACCATTAACCAATTCTTCGGTACAACAATGGGGCCGAAGGAAGCGCGGGCTTTTATTGAAAGCAAGGCAGATAAAAGCATTACAAACCCTCAGTCCTTTGAAGAACAGGCATTGAGCATGATTGGCCCGGAGCTATATCGGGCATTCTTTTATGGATATACGCGCAAGCAGTGGGGGCTAGAGCCTACGCAGCTTCCGGCTTCTATTCTCAAGCGCCTACCTTTGCGCTTCAATTATGATGATAACTACTTCAACCATCCGTATCAGGGTATGCCGGAAGAAGGATATACTGCCATTGTGCAGAATATCCTGAATGTTGAAGGTATTGATGTGCGGCTGGGTTGTTCTTTTGAGAGCCTAAAAGAAGATTTCCAGCACGTATTCTATACAGGCCCGATTGATCGGTATTTTGGTTTCCGTCTGGGCCGGTTGGGGTACAGAACGCTGGATTTTGAACGTTTTGTAGATGATGGTGATCATCAGGGCACGGCAGTTATTAACTACTGTAATGAAGAAGTGCCTTACACGCGCATTTCTGAACACAAGCATTTTGCCCCGTGGGAACAGGACAAGTTCTCTAAAACTGTTTGTTTTCGTGAATACAGCCGCTTGGCAGGTGAAAACGATATTCCCTACTATCCCATCCGCCTGGTGAACGAAAAGAAGATGCTCGAAAGCTATATCGAGCTGGCACGTGCAGAAAAAGGCGTATCCTTTATGGGACGTTTGGGCACGTACCGTTATCTGGATATGGATGTGACGATTAAGGAAGCTTTGGCTGCGTGCGATGTTATTGATACGGCATTGCAGGCTTCGGAACCCACACTTCCTGCGTTTTTTGTTGACCCTACCTGATAGTAATTTTCTGTAATATTTTATGAAACGCCCGTGCAATATATTTGCGTGGGCGTTTTTTTATGTGCTTTCGTAAAATTTATTCAGTTTTTATTGATAATTTTGGTGCTTTCTGTTGAAAAAGAGACAGGTATTCCATTTTTTTTGGTCTGATATGTCAAGAAACAATAGTTTCGTTAAGAACGGTTTTTTAGCCGTTTTTTATGCTTTGCTGGTGTCGTGCTTTGTGGTGGGGGTATGCGAAGTTCGCTTTCCATCCTTTTTCACCATAGATGATTCCCAGAACGAGTATCTGGGTTTTCTGCGCCAGTATGGGCAGACATGGCTATCTGGAGAAATTCCGTTCATCACCAAAAATATCTTTATTGGTGATAACGCAATGGTTGAGCTGCAGCGTGGTATTTTTGCGCCGCAGAATATTCTGGCATCCTTGGTAACGTGCCTTACAACCAACCCGCTTATTACGGGCTGGTGCTATGCTTTATGCAACGTTTTTATCTGCTGCATTTCCGGTTACCTTATTGGCCGTAGTCTGGAAATATCGCGTGATATTTCTTTGTTGCTTGGATTTTCAATCGCAATCAATCCAGTGTTTTTATACCAATATGCTGGGCCGTGGTGGAACGCTGCTAATGGACATGCATGGTCTTTGCTGGCCATTGCAACATATTGCCAATTGCGCCAGCGCATTACCACAGGCGGAGTTATAGCTAATTTTGCCACAACACTTGTACTTCTGGCCTCTGGCTGGCCACATGGGTTTATTGGTTATCTGGCTGTTGTAGCAGGTTTTAGCTGTGTGGATCTGGCGTATGGAGATCCCTTAAAAACTGTTTTCCGGCGTTGTGTGCCTTTGTTATTGGCAGGCATAGCCGCCATTCCTGTGTATTCAGAATACGTGTTTCTGCATCCGCTGCTTAACCGTGCAACAGGGTGGGAGAATGCAGATAACTTTATGGTGCCCAGCCTTTCCCAGCTATTGGTAACGTTTTCTCCAACCTATTATGAATTCATGAATTATTTTGGTGGGTATAAGTCTGTTTTTATACCTGTCGGGTTTTCCACGCTGTTTGCATTGCCGGTTGCAATTTTCTTCCGTTCTTCTGTGCATGATCGTGTGCTGACGGCTTGTTTGGTTATTTTAGGCATGACAACGGCTTTGGCTCTTATGCCTTCGCAAATGGGTATTTTGCGCTGGCCTTTGCGCTTTGTGCCGTATGTTTCTGTTTTTGCAGCAATTACAACATTCTATGTTTTTTCAAAAAGGGATGTTGTTGAAAGTTCTTTTAGGCGGAATGTATTTTTTGGAATCACCACTTTGCTATTTGTTGTTTCGGCTTCCAAAAACGTATTTGAACGGCCCAAAGTTGTTGCGTTGGAGCTTTTAACAAGCATAGCACTGGTGGCTGTGTGGTTTTTGTATGCCAGAAGCAAGAAAGTAAGCGGTAAAGACATTGGGCTTATTGTTCCTGCCGCCATTCCAGCATTCTCTTTGTTGCTGATGCTTGCCAGCATGCCTTCTCTGGGCAGAATTTATTTGCCGGTGAATGTGCTGCCTGCTCATGTTTCTGTGCCAGCCGCAGTGAACATGCAGGGTAATCTGCTCTCATTTGTGCCATGGAGTAGGGAGCACCCGAAGGAAGCAGCAGATCTGCAATCCAGCTTGTTTGGGTATTACAATATTCGTGCAATCAATGGCTATTCTCCCAATGGGCAGGATTATACCGATGCCATTTTAACGCATGATACGTCTCATACCATTTTCAAACCGGATGATATTATTCCCAAATTGGCATCTGCGGTTATGTTGCCCGGTAACCCCTGCTTGTTTGATCTTTTTGCCGTAAGCAGCATGGTAGTATCTTCCGATACTTATCAGAAATATCATCATGATTTGCTGGCTTGTGGGTATCATAAAGTGGCTACAGCACAGTCTGGCATGTTGTATCTTTCTACGCCTAAAGCCTATCCATCCAATCTGGCGTATTCCACACAGACAGGCGTAAAAGTGGAGCGTGAGACGGCAAATAGCATGACGTTCTCTGTGCCAGCACATACAGCGCCGGTGCAGATGGTTTTGTCCCGCCAATGGTGGCCAGGTTACACGGCACGTGGTTTGAATTGCAAAGTCAACGTAAGCAGTTTTCAGGATGTTTTGGTGCAGGTTGATGTGCCAGCAGGATGTGCTGGTAAGCTGACGGTTTCCTACTTCCCGCACACATGGCCGCTGGCTTTGGGGTGCTTGCTGGTGGGAATGTTAGGGCTGGTTATATTTTTGTGGCAATTGAGCCGAGAACGAAAATTACAGCTTATTCTGCAAATGCGCTGATACTAAAAAAGCCCGGAAATATTTTTGCCGGGCTTTTTTGTTACATCAGATCAAGAAAAATACGTTGGTAAACTCAGCTATTTTCTTTTTCTGTTGTCAGTTCATTTTTGTAAACATGGCGCCAGAAATCTTCGGTTGTCATATTTGGCAGCGCCTTTACATAGGCTTGCTGTAGGGCGGGCATGGCGCGTGCAAATTTTGCACAAAGTGCCAGACCTTCTTTCCACAGTTCAAAAAACAGCTTTCTGTTCTGGGTGGCTACGTAACCCGTGCGTGTGGCTTCGTGATAGTAAAGCACGTGTTTGAAACGGAAGATATCACGGAATGCCGCATTAAAGTCTTTGAACTGGAAGCGCACATCATCACGCATCAATACGGCTGGTAGAAGTGTACCGTTTAGAGTGACAAGCCGTGCCAAACGGCGGATACGCCCATCATGATGATGATGGTGCAGCACCTCAATATCTTTCAGATCATAAGGCACCATTTTTTCACTGGGTGTCAGGGCACCCAATTGCGCGCGCACATTGGCCATATCCATGTTGCGTACAAAGAACTCTGGCCCTTCCATCACATGCTTCATCGCCATAATCAGGGCTTTGGCGCTAGCGTAATTGTAGGAGAATAGAACGCCACGGAACCAGACCAGAAAGACATCCAGATAGGGTTTGGATTTTTCTTCCCCGTTCAGCATCATCAGTACCATGGTGGCGCGTAGACCCAGATACCGCGTCATCGGGCTTTCCTTGACGCTGAAATCTTCTGCCATGGAGCAGATGCCGTTCATCGTCACCAGCGGGAACTTGTTCTGGAGTGAGAATTCCGCGTCATCCCCACGCACAAAGAAGGGGTAGGGGAAGTGGCGTACGGCAGAAATGGGGAAGGCAAAGAACCACCAGCCACCATAGTTGGCAGCAGAATCATCCATTTCTGCAAGCAGAAGGTGGTGGACGTTGCGCATGTCCAGCATGTGCTTACGGGCAATCCACCGGCCTTTTACAAAACGCGCACCGGCTTCGTGCAGCTGCCACGGTACAGTTTCACGCAACTGGCTGCCTACAATGGCGGCACGATCTTCCGTGCTGTAGCTCAGCAGCATGTAGGCGCGGCAAACGGCCTCAAAGTCACAACTGGCATCGTCATCCATAAACAGGCAGTGCGTAAAGCCGTGGTCCTTTGCGTAAAGCAGGCCGCGGGTAAAGCCGCCCGCACCACCCAGATTACGGTTGGGTATAATCAGCGCGCTCCCTGCTTCATCAGGGGTAACATTTTGGGAGTTATCAACCACAATAACCTGCACGCGGTCTTTCCACTGCGGTGCACTATTCAGGTCGGCTTCAAGCTTTTGCAGGGCCGGAAGCAGGTGCGGTTTGCGGTTGAAGTGCGTGATAACAATAGCCATACGGGCATCACGCACAGGCCGCTGGGTGGTGGAAACATTGCCGCCGCGCAGGTAACCATCTTCCAGCGCTTCCACCCACATATACAGCAGGCCACGTTCCAGCCCAGCCCAGAATGGCAGCTCCAGTGAAACGGGCGTACCTTCTTTGAGTTCTACTGTTTGTTCAAACAGCCAGCGGTGGGGCAGACCGAGCTGATGCAGCCCAAAGCGGATAATAAACTTGCCGTTGCCTGCCAGCGTTAGGTTCAGGTTCTCAATGGCGCAGAGTTCCCGCCACCGTTCAACAGTAATGCTGTTAAAATATGTATCAAAGGCGGCGCGTCCGCCTGCATGAAATGAAAGTGTTTCTGGTGCAGCACGAAAAAGCTCAACTTTTTCATTCAGTGCTCGAAAATACAGATCTTCCGGGATAACGGACTGAAGAGCCGGGAAAATAATGTTCTGGAGCACCATTGGTGCACCTTTTACATGTTCTTTTAATATTTCTTGCGTGGCCATGAGGTAATATTATCCCTGAAAGAAGATATAAAGCGCCATAAGGGCTCTTTTAGTTTCCCGCAAGCGGGATGCAAACCCGAGAATGCCCCGTGGGAAGGAATTTCTTGCGTCGTGTTGCGAATTTGACAACAGGCTTCAGGCAAAATGTGTCGCACTTATATTTAAGCTTTTTGTGCTTTGGTATCTGTATAAACTGACCACCTGTGGCAAGCCTCAAAACCTGATGGCTTGCTGGGTTGAGATAGTCTTGTTCAGTGCTGAATGAGAGGGAAAAATTTTGCCATCTGGTTTTTCACCAGCATTTAGCGTGGTTGTGCCCTGTTATAATGAACAGGAAGTTCTGCCAATTTTTCACCAGCGGTTATCTGCCGTTATGGAAGGTATTGGTGCGCCGTGGGAGGTGGTTTACGTCAACGATGGCTCGCGGGATCAAACGCTGGCGGGCATGTATGCTTTGGCAGAGCAGGATGGGCGCGTAAGTGTTGTTAATCTCTCCCGCAATTTTGGTAAGGAAATAGCCCTAACAGCAGGGTTGGATCATGCGCGGGGTACGCGCGGCATTATCGTGATTGATGCCGATTTGCAGGATCCGCCAGAAGTTATTGCAGATCTGGTTACCGCTTGGACAGATGATGTTGATACCGTTTACGCCCGTCGCAACACGCGGGAAGGGGAGAGTATTTCCAAACGGCTGACAGCATGGATGTTCTACCGTGTTATGAAACGGCTGGGCAATAAGGTGGTTATTCCGCCAGATACTGGGGATTTCCGTCTGATGAGCCGTAGACTGGTGGACAGCCTGTTGCTGCTGCGTGAACGCCACAGGTTTATGAAAGGACTGTTTGCCTGGGTTGGCTTTCCATCCCGCGCCGTTCTGTATGACCGTGCCCCACGTTCTGCGGGAAAGAGCAGTTTCAATTACTGGTCTTTATGGAACTTTGCGCTAGAGGGCATTACCTCTTTTTCAGTGCTACCGCTTCAGTTGAGCACATATATGGGGCTTGGTATTTCCATACTGGCTGTATGCTACGGTATCTGGATTGTGGGGTGCACCTTGTTATTTGGTAACCGGGTGGCGGGTTACCCCAGCCTTATGGCGGTTATCCTGTTTTTAGGCGGTATTCAGCTTATGACGGTGGGCCTGATAGGCGAATATGTGGGCCGTATTTTTAATGAAACTAAAAAACGCCCGCTTTATCTGGTAGAAGCCTATCGCCCCGCGCAGGAAAAAGAGCGCACGCCTGAAGCATAAAGCCGTGCCCTGCCTATTTTGAGGCTTGACGGACAAGGCTACCCGCCGCATTGCTTCGTGCATGCGAGTAGCCGCCATTCTTTTGGCTGCCGGTACGGGCAGTCGTTATGCCGCCACCACGGGTTCTTCCATTCCCAAGCAGTACGTACTGCTGGCTGGACAACCCGTAATCCGTCATGCAGCGCAAGCCTTATTGCCTCATGTCACCTCTATTCAGCCGGTCGGAGACCCTGCATCCTTGAACGAGGCGCTGGAAGGGCTGAAGATTCTGCCGCCAGTTGCTGGGGGTGAAACCCGGCAAGCCAGCGTGCGGGCCGGGTTGGAAGCGCTGGACAAGCTGCCAGAAGCTGAAAAGCCGGATATCGTGCTGGTGCATGATGGCGCTCGCCCATATGTGACAGCGCAGGTGATCAGCAATGTGGTTTCTGCGCTGGAGCAGCATCCGGGTGCTATTCCGGCGGTACCGGTGGCGGATACGCTCAAGCGGGAAAAAGATGGTGTGATTGATGGCACCGTGCCGCGGGATCATCTTTATCGTGCCCAAACGCCACAGGGCTTTCGCTTTGGCCTGTTTTTAGATCTCCACCGTGGTGCGGCATCCGTAAGTGCAACGGATGATGCCAAACTGCTGGAAGATGCAGGGTTCAGCGTAGCTTTGGTGGCTGGCGATGAAGACAATATCAAGCTGACATATGAGGGTGATCTGGTGCGTCTGGAACGACTGATCGGCCCCACGCTTCTGCCGCGCGTAGGGCTGGGTTACGATGTACATGCGTTTGAGGAAGGGCGTCCGCTCATCCTGTGCGGCATTACGGTGCCACATACCAAAGGGCTGGCGGGGCATTCCGATGCTGATGTGGGCATTCATGCGCTGTGCGATGCCATTTATGGTGCGTTGGCTGAAGGGGATATTGGCCGCCACTTCCCCCCCAGCCAGAATGAGTGGAAAAACGCAGATAGCGCCCGCTTTCTGGTGCATGCAGGCCAGCGCATCCGTGAACGTGGCGGTATGCTGGTGAATGCTGATCTCACCCTTATTTGTGAACGCCCCAAAATTGGCCCCCATTCCGAAGCCATGCGCAAGCGTCTGGCAGATTTGCTGGAAGTGGATGTAGATCGGATTTCCGTTAAGGCTACAACATCCGAACGTCTGGGCTTCACCGGGCGTGAAGAAGGTATTGCCTGCACGGCCACAGTTTCTGTTCTGGTGCCATAAGTGGGCGCCATTACAGTTTCTTATGTTGCGTAAGGCGCAAGGTGGCTGTATTTCTGCCTAAATCATAGGCAAACGGAAATAACAGTGCATACGCAACCCACCCTGCGTCCCATTAATCTGGGCGGTATTGTTTTGGATACCCCCGTCATTCTGGCCCCCATGTCTGGCGTAACAGATCTGCCGTTCCGGCGTCTGGCACGTAAGTTGGGGGCTGGTCTTGTTGTTTCTGAAATGATCGCCTCCTGGGCGATGGTGCGTGAAAACGATACCACCCTGCGCATGGCAGAGGTGGCGGATGCTGACGGCCCCAATGCCGTGCAGCTTGCCGGGTGTGATCCGGATGCCATGGCAGAGGCCGCACGTATTGCCGTAGGCCGTGGGGCAGATCTTATTGATATCAACTTTGGCTGCCCGGTTAAAAAAGTAGCCGTTGGCCAAATGGCCGGTTCTGCCCTTATGCGGGACGAAGGTGCTGCCGAGCGTTTGTTGGCGGCGGTGGTAAAGGCTGTGCCTGTGCCGGTTACCCTTAAAATGCGCATGGGGTGGGACCATGAGCACCTGAATGCACCTGTGCTGGCCCGGATTGCACAGGATGTGGGTATCCGCATGATTACGGTGCATGGCCGTACGCGCCAGCAGTTTTACAATGGCACTGCCAACTGGGCCTTTGTAAAAAATGTAAAGGAAGCGGTAGATCTGCCCGTTATCGTAAACGGTGATATTCTTACCGTTGGAGATGCGCGGGAAGCCTTGGCTCAATCTGGTGCAGATGGGGTGATGATTGGACGTGGCTGTTACGGGCGACCGTGGTTTTTGGCACAGGTGGCACACGCTTTGCGTACGGGGCAGGAAATTCCAGACCCCGCATTGCCGGAAGAAAAAGCCATTGTGCTGGAACATTATAATATGATGCTGGAGCACTTTGGTCAGCGCCCCGGCCTGCGTCTGGCACGTAAGCATGTGTCTTGGTATTCGGCAGGGCTGCATGGCTCGGCCTCATTCCGGGCTGCGTTTAACCGGGTAGAAACGCCAGATGAGGCCATTGCCATGATTGCTGATTTTTACGATCAGCAAATTGCGGCAGGTGCCGTGCGAGAACCACGTGTTTCTCGCCACGCTATGGCGCAACAGCAAGATCAGGTTCAGGCGGCGTGAAGCCAAAAGCAGCGCATGGGGCCAACCAGCCCGATGCGGCGCTTGTCTTGGACAGTCTGCCCGTTCCGGTTTTGGAAATAGGACCACAAAATACAATTCTTGCGGCCAATATGGCGGCGGAAGAGTTTTTTGGCATGTCTCGCCATCAGTTGCGGCACGGCGGCTTTGCAGAGGTGGTTGCTCAGGATCACCCGGTTTATCTGCTGCTTGAGCATGTGCGCACCCGTGGTGGGAGCGTGACAGAGCATGAACTGCTGTTTAGTTCCCCGCGCTTTCATCATGAGGGTGTAAGCGTTCAGGCTGCGGATGTGCCAGATTATCCAGACATCATTCTGCTGACATTTCATGAACCCTCCGCCGCCCGTATGTTGGACCAGCAGCTTGCGTATCGTTCTGCGGCGCGCAGTGTTTCCGGGCTGGCGGCCATGTTGGCGCATGAAGTGCGTAACCCTTTATCTGGCATTAAAGGGGCCGCGCAGTTGCTGGAGCAGGCCGTAACGGATGCAGACCGTGACCTAGCCACCCTGATTTGTGATGAAGTTGACCGGATTGACGCGCTGGTTGACCGCATGGGCATGTTTGGTGAAGCGCAGCTCGATTTCCGGGCGCTCAATATTCACAGAATACTGGAGCATGTGCGCCTGCTAGCCAGCAACGGTTTTGCCAAGGGCATCAAGATTGTCGAGCGTTATGATCCATCTTTGCCCCATGTATGGGGGGATAGAGACAGGTTGGTGCAGGTGTTGCTCAACTTGGTGAAAAATGCGACCGAGGCCATACGCAACACGGGTCAGGATGGGGAGATCACGCTGCTTACCAGCTATCGCCCTGGTATTCGGGTGGCTGTGCCTGGCACCGCGCAATGGCGGCATCTTCCGCTGGTGGTCACTGTGCGGGATACGGGGCCAGGTATTTCCGAAACAGTGCGCCCACATCTGTTTGAACCATTTGTTTCCACAAAGGTAAACGGAAGTGGGTTGGGGCTGGCTTTGGTTGGCAAGGTGATGGACGACCACGGTGGCGTTATCGAAGTGGAAAGCCGCCCCGGCTGCACAGAAATCAGCTTATTTCTGCCGATTGTCGATCATATGAGTCATTCGGGGTGATGCGCTCCTTTGCTCAACAGTTCTGTTTTTTCAGCTTTTTATCTGGTTTGAGACGTTATGACACCGCTGCCCACCATTCTTGTTGCTGATGATGATCGTTCTATTCGCACTGTGCTGGGGCAGGCATTGGGTCGGGCAGGCTATCAGGTGCAAACCACGCCTTCCGTCAACACACTCTGGCAATGGGTGCAGGAAGGTGAGGGTGATCTGGTGATTACGGATGTAATCATGCCAGATGGCAGTGGGTTGGATCTGGTAACGCGTATTCGCCAATTTCGGCCCGATCTGCGCGTTATTGTCATGAGTGCTCAATCAACCCTGACAACAGCCGTAAAAGCCACGCAGCGGGGTGCGTTTGAATATCTGGCCAAACCGTTTGATTTGAAGGAACTTCTGGCGGTTGTGGCAAGAGCGCTGACAACGCCAGTGCAGGAAACCGAAAAACCAGCAGCAGATCAACCGCCGGAAGAGCGCCTGCCTTTAATCGGGCAATCTGTTGTGATGCAGGGGATCTACCGTAGCATTGCCCGCCTGACCACGTCTGATCTCACAGTGATGATCTCGGGTGAGAGCGGCACGGGTAAGGAACTGGTAGCCCACGCATTGCATGAGTATGGGCGGCGCAGAAGCGGGCCTTTTGTGGCCGTTAATATGGCAGCTATTCCACGCAAACAGATTGAAAGTGAACTGTTTGGGTATGAACGCGGGGGCACACAGGGCCGTATGCCCGGGCGGTTTGAGCAGGCTACAGGCGGTACGCTGTTTTTAGATGAAATTGGAGACATGCCGCAGGAAGCGCAAACTCGTTTGCTGCGTGTTTTGCAGGAAGGTGAATTTACCACAGTAGGGGGCACAACGCCCTTGCGTGCAGATGTGCGCATTATCGCCGCCACGCATAGAGATTTGCGGCAGGCCATTCAGGCCGGTACTTTCCGTGAAGATCTTTATTACCGCCTGAACGTGGTGCCCCTGCGTCTGCCCCCCTTGCGGGAAAGGCTGGAAGATATTCCACTACTGGCGCGGCATTTTCTTTCTCAGTGCCGGGATGAAGGTGGAACGTATAGAATTCTGGATGAAAGTGCCATCACACGGCTTCAGGCCTGGCGCTGGCCGGGTAATGTGCGCGAGTTGGAAAACCTTATCCGCCGTATTGTGGCCCTGTATTCTCAGGAAACCATTACAGGAGACGTGATTGATGCGGAACTGGCCGAGCCTTTGGCGCATGATCCGATTCCCAATAGCGTGATGGCGGCGGAGCCTTTGTCTGAATCTGTTTCTCGCCATATCGCACGTTATCTGGAAGCAGGGCGGGATGGCGTGCCGCTGCATGATCTGCACGCCCGGATTATTGCGGAAGTTGAACGACCGCTTATCCAGATGACACTAGCCGAAACACGGGGCAACCAGATCAAAGCCGCCGCCATGCTCGGGCTGAACCGAAATACATTGCGTAAAAAAATTCGAGACCTTGAGATTCCTGTCGTTCGTGGCGTAGTCTGAACCTCAGGCATGAAGCAGTTTCTGTTCTCCCTCAGGCACCTCCTTTCTCGCACACGCCTGCATTGGCTTTTGCGTTCTCTGGAACGTAAAACCGTTGCCATTACACTTGCTACATTGGCTTTGTGTTTGGGGTTTGCCACGTTTGTAGTGCTTTCGGGTGGAATGTCCTTTGGGCATTATTCCCTGATCGAACCCTTGCTCTTATTTTTAAACGGTATGGTGCTGGCCCTGCTTGTGGTGGCCTTGGCTATTCGTATCGGCCCCATGGTGCGCGAGCATCGGAAAGGGCTGGCAGGGGCACGGTTGCATGTGCGGCTGGTTACGCTGTTTGGTATTGTGGCTGTGGCCCCCACACTGGTGGTGGGTGCGTTTGCAACGCTGTTTTTCCATTACGGAATTCAGATCTGGTTTTCAGACCGGGTTAATACCGCACTGAATGAGGCCTTGCAGGCTTCTCGCGGTTATCTGGTGGAGCATAACGCCAATATCCGCACAGATGCGTTCTCGATGGCCAATTACATCATGAGCGCCCAGAACGAACTAGCAGCCAGTGGTATGGATCTGTTTCAGGATCACGATGCTTTGGCGCAAATGCTGGACAGTCAGGCCACCATGCGCGGGCTGACAGAAGCCTTGGTGTATGATCCCATCACCAACAAAGTTGTGGCGGCTGGCGGGTTGATGAGCCGCACCGGATATTTGCAGGAGCTGCCTCCTCCTGCTGCCACGGTTATGGCGCGCTCCAACGATGTAGCTATTCTGGATTCTCCAGATGAACGCACAGTGCGCGCTGTGGTGGAACTTTCCCAAACGCCAGCGCTTATGCTGGTGATTACCCGGCTGGTTGATCCAACCATTCTGGAGCACATGCACCGTACGGAAAAGGTGGTGTCGGATTACAAGCGGCTGAGCAACAACCGCGCCAAGATCCAGCTGACATTTGTCATGATCTTTGCGTTGGTGGCGTTGCTGGTGCTTGCTGCCGCAGCCTTGATCGGGCTGGCATTGGCAAACCAGATAGCCCGTCCGCTGGGTTTGCTGAGTGTAGCTGCGCGCCGGGTGAGTGAGGGGGATTTAGGTGTTCATGTGCCTGAAAATGACAGGGATGATGAAGTCGCCAGTCTTTCCCGCGCCTTTAACCGCATGACAGAAGAACTGGCCAGCCAGCGTTCGGAACTGATGGCTGCATATGGGCAGATCAATGAGCGTCGGCGGTTTACGGAGGCCGTGCTTTCTGGTGTTTCAGCCGGTGTGATCGGGCTGGATGTGAAGCAGAACATCGAACTACCAAACCGCGCCGCCTGTGTTTTGCTACAAACTGATCTAATGGATGCCATTGGTGAACCGTTGGCCCAACGCGTACCGGAGTTTGCCGAGTTCTTGCAGGAGGCGCGTACAACGCCAGACGCCGTGCTTACGCGGGAAATTCAGATAGGCCAGCAGGCCAGCCAGCGTACCTTGCTGGTACGTTTGGGGGCAGAACTGCGAGGTACGATTACTGAAGGGTATGTGATGACATTTGATGACATTACGGCCCTGCAACAGGCGCAACGTAAGGCCGCATGGGCCGATGTGGCGCGGCGTATTGCGCATGAAATCAAGAATCCACTCACACCCATCCAGCTTGCTGCAGAACGGCTAAAGCGGCGTTTTCTAAAAGAAATTACTTCCGATCCCGATACATTTTCGCAATGTGCAGATACAATCGTGCGGCAGGTGGGGGATATCGGGCGTATGGTGGATGAGTTTTCGGCCTTTGCACGCATGCCGCAGCCTGTCATGAAAGATGAGGATATTTCGCGTATTGTGCGTGAGGTGCTGGTTCTGCAAAGAAACGCACACCCGGAAATCGCCTATCATCTTGATATTCCAGACAGAGGCCCCAAAGCACGATGTGATAGAAGATTGATAAGTCAGGCACTTATTAATCTTTTGCAGAATGCGGCGGATGCCATTGCCATGACAGCCAGACAGGGCGAAGCTACAGATCAGGCACCTGCAACCAAGAGTGAAGTATCGGTTCGGATTATAGAAGGGGCAGAAGATATCGCCATAAAAGTGGCAGATAACGGAGTTGGGCTTCCATCGGATGACAGAAATCGTCTGACGGAACCTTATGTGACGCACAAAGCCAAGGGTACTGGTTTAGGTTTGGCTATTGTGAAAAAGATCATGGAAGATCATGGTGGAACAGTGCGTCTGGAAGACAAAGCGGGAGAAAGAGGAACTGTGGCTACTCTGATTTTGTCGGTGAAAGACAACCATGGCGCATGAAATCCTGATTGTTGATGATGAACCCGATATCAGAATGCTGATTGAAGGCATTCTGAGTGATGAAGGTTATGAAACGCGTGTAGCCGCCAGTGCAGATACGGCATTGGCTGCTTTTAGGGCGCGTAGGCCATCACTGGTTATTCTGGATGTCTGGCTACAGGGTTCGGATATGGATGGCTTGGCTATACTGCAAGCCATGAAGGCCGAGGAACCTTCTGTTCCGGTTGTCATGATTTCTGGCCATGGCACAATTGAAACAGCCGTGGCAGCGCTCCAGCATGGTGCTTACGATTTTATAGAAAAGCCATTTCAGGCAGACCGTCTGCTGGTTATTGTGCGGCGCGCGTTGGAGGCCTCGCGGCTGGCGCGTGAGAATGAAGAACTGCGCATAAAGGCCGGGCAGGATACGGAACTGTATGGAAACAGTGCCCAGATTGCCGCCGTGAGAAACCAGATAGAAAAAGTGGCGCCCACAGGTTCGCGCGTGCTGATTAGCGGAGGGCCGGGTTCTGGCAAGGAAGTTGCCGCCCGTATGATTCATGCCCGCTCCAAGCGGGAAGATGGGCCCTTTGTTGCGCTTAACTGCGCCACTCTGGCACCGGGACGGTTTGAGGAAGAACTTTTTGGGCTTGAAGGCGGCACGGAAGGTGTGGGCCGTCGCACAGGGGTTCTGGAACGTGCGCATGGTGGCACGCTGCTGCTGGATGAAGTGGCAGACATGCCGCTGGAAACACAAGGCAAGATTGTAAGAGCCTTGCAGGATCAGACATTTGAACGTCTGGGCGGTGATGCCCGCGTTAAAGTGGATGTGCGCGTATTGGCCACTACGAACCGTGATTTGCAGGCCGAAATTATGGCCGGGCGTTTCCGGGAAGATCTGTATTATCGGCTGGTAGTTGTGCCGCTGCGTATGCCCGCGCTGCGAGAAAGGCGGGATGATATTCCCGGTCTGGCTGCAATGTTTTTGCGCCGGGCGGCAGAAATGGCTGGTTTGCCCACGCGTGAACTTTCTCCCGATGCCGTTGCAGCCCTTCAGGCCTATGACTGGCCGGGCAATGTGCGTGAACTGCGTAATCTGATGGAACGCGTGCTGATTATGCAGCCCGGTAGCAGCCAGGAACCCATTCGGGCAGATATGCTACCTTCTACTGTGGGTGAAAGTGCACCTGCATTGCTGAAGTTTGATGCCTCAACAGATGTTATGGCCTTGCCTTTGCGAGAAGCCCGCGATCTGTTTGAAACCCAGTATCTGCAAGCCCAGCTTTTGCGTTTTGGTGGCAATATTAGCCGCACGGCGCTGTTTGTGGGCATGGAGCGCAGCGCTTTGCATCGCAAACTTAAGCAGCTTGGTGTAACATCTGAGGAACGAGGCGCGGGCTGACATGTTTCAAGGTTGCAGGCTTTAGGCAGGCAGTCCGGCTAAAATATAATAATGAGAACGGAATAGGGCCTCCACTGTGGAAAAAGAGAGTGCATATAACGTGCAGGATGCGTTCCTGAACCAGATCCGGCGCTCACGCGCGGCTGTTACTGTGTTTCTGGTGAACGGCGTTAAGTTACAGGGATTTATTACATGGTTTGATGATGAGGTTGTTCTTTTACGGCGTGATGAACAAACCCAGCTTATCTACAAGCATGCCATCAGCACGGTAATGCCCAGCATTCCTGTCAATATTTCCGATTCCAACACTGCCGATGCGCAGGCAGACAGGGACCTTTCTCTTGGCGACGAGTTTCTCTGAAAAGAAAAAGAAAGTAGCAACCCGTGCGGCAGTTATTCTGCCGTGGGAGCGTTCTGCTCATGGGCAGGATGTGCGGGCCGCAGAAGCACGGTTGGAAGAAGCCGTGGGGCTTACAGCCTCTATTGGGCTGGTTATTGTGCGCAAGGATGTATTGCTTCTGCGCAGCAGACGTTCCGCCACTTTGTTAGGCAAGGGGCAGGTAGATTCCCTGCGTATTGCCGTTAAGGCAGATCAGGTTGATGTGGTGGTGGTGGATGCAAAGCTCAGCCCAGCCCAGCAGCGTAATCTGGAAACAGAGTGCGGTTGTAAGGTTATAGATCGTACCGGCCTTATTCTGGATATTTTTGGTGCCCGTGCCGCCACAAAAGAAGGCACTTTGCAGGTTGAACTTGCGCATCTGGAATATCAGCGTTCCCGCCTTGTGCGGTTGTGGACCCATCTTGAACGCCAGCGTGGTGGCTTTGGCTTTCTTGGTGGCCCCGGTGAAACCCAGATTGAAGCTGACCGGCGTATGATCGGTGATCGTATCGTGCGGCTTAAAAAAGATCTGGAGCAAGTGCGGCGCACACGTGGCTTGCACCGGCAGGCGCGTAAGCGCGTGCCTTTTCCGGTGGTGGCTTTGGTGGGCTATACCAACGCAGGTAAATCCACACTGTTCAATGCGCTAACTGGTGCCACCGTATATGCGCAGGACCAGCTTTTTGCGACGCTAGACCCCACCATGCGTGCGATTGATCTGCCCTCTGGCCGCAGGGTTATTCTGTCTGACACGGTAGGATTTATCAGTGATCTGCCAACGGAACTGATTGCAGCCTTCCGTGCCACGTTGGAAGAAGTGGCAGAGGCAGATATTATCCTGCATGTGCGCGATGTGGCGCATCCAGACAGCGCATCCCAGAAAAAAGATGTGCTGGGCGTTCTGGAAGGCATGGCAAAGGATGACATGCTGGAACAGGATTGGCCGGAACGCATCATTGAAGTGCTGAACAAGGTTGATCTGCTGGGTGGCCCCGAAGCTATTCCACAAACAGAAGATACCATTGCCATTTCCGCCATTACGGGGGAGGGGCTGGAAACACTTCTGGCGCGTATTGATGCGCGTATTACCCAAGGGATGGAAACGGTGCGCTATTGTTTGCCGCTGGCAGACGGAGCAGCCTCAGCTTGGCTTTACCAGCACGGCGAAGTGGTCGCGCGGGAAGACAAGGATGAACAGACAGATATTACGGTTCGTCTTTCAACAGAAGACCGTGCGCGGTTTGAGCGTCAGTTTTCCCACATCCAACCGATGATTGCTTAAAAAAGAAAAGCTCTGACATCAGGATTTTGAGAATATCTATCCTGATGTCAGACTTCTTATTCAGTCAAAATCTGTAGGCAGTTCCGGATTTGTATGATGTGCAAAAAGCCGGGCTATTTCGTGCGGTGTAATCCGTCCGGTTGAAATGTCCTGCGGGATATTCTCCTGCGCAAAAAAACCAACCTCGCTTGTTTCAATACTGGTGGTTGCTTCACCCCCAGTTATTTCCCCCAGAAAGAACAGCTTGGTGATAGAAAAAGGTTCTGGTGGCATATGCCCTTGGCGTGCCCGATCCAGCGCCATGGCCAATTTGGTAATCTGCACTGTATAGCCAGTTTCTTCCCATACTTCTTTGGCTGCACATTCAGATGCTGTCAGGTTCACATCAGTCCAGCCGCCGGGCACGGTCCAGCGGTTGCTGTCCAGCACTTCGCGCACCATCAGCAGGCGGTTTTGCGCATCAAAAACACCAACACGCACTTCCAGCTTGGGGGTGGCGTAACCAGATTGCTGGCTAAACAGGTTTTCTATTTTCTGCACATCGACATTGCTGCTTTCGGCCATCATTTGTGCGGCCAAATTATGCAGCATTTCATAGCGTTCTTTATCGAACGGGTCTTGCACATAGGTAAGCCCTGTCTGGGCAATGGCCTGAATTTCTCTGGCCCATACCAGCCAAACAGGTTCCGACATTCTGTAGTCCTTCTATAACCAAGTTTCATAAAAAACGGGAAGGCACTGGGCCTTCCCGTTTTGTGTAACACACTCTGCAAAGGCAGAAATTACATAGCGGCTTCTGTCTGTGCTGCGGTTTTACCGTTAATCAGCAGGCTATCACCATTGGCGGAGATATTCACTGTTTCTCCATCAAGGATATTGCCTTCCAGAAGCTGCTCTGCCAGCGGGTTTTGCAGCGTGCGCTGAATAACCCTTTTAAGTGGGCGCGCACCGTAAATGGGGTCATACCCTTCATTCGCCAGCCAAGCTTCGGCCAGATTATCCAGGTGCAGGGTGATCTTACGATCATCCAGCAGCTGCTGCAGGCGTGCAATCTGGATATCCACAATCTTGGTCATGTCCGCTTTCTGCAACCGCGAGAACAGGATGATTTCATCCAGACGGTTCAGGAATTCAGGACGGAAGTGCTCACGCACAACCTTCATCACCTGAGCCTGCACCATATCGGGAGATTCCCCATCCGGCAGGTTGGCTAGATATTCAGAACCCAAGTTACTGGTGAGAATGATAAGAGTGTTGCGGAAGTCCACCGTGCGGCCCTGACCATCGGTCAGGCGGCCATCATCCAGCACCTGAAGCAGAATGTTGAACACGTCTTCATGTGCTTTTTCTACTTCATCAAACAGGATGACCTGATAGGGGCGACGGCGTACGGCTTCTGTCAGCACACCCCCTTCTTCATACCCCACATAACCCGGAGGGGCACCAATCAGGCGGGCAACTGCGTGTTTTTCCATGAACTCACTCATGTCGATACGCAGCAGGGCTTTATCATCATCAAACAGGAAGCGGGCCAGCGCCTTGGTCAGCTCGGTTTTACCAACACCCGTTGGGCCGAGGAACAGGAAGGAACCAATCGGGCGGTTGGGATCCTGCAAGCCTGCACGGGCACGGCGCACTGCGTTGGAAACAGCTTTAAGAGCCTGTTCCTGACCAACCACAGATTTACGCAGTTCATCTTCCATACGCAGTAGCTTGGCGCGTTCACCTTCCAGCATCCGGTCAACCGGCACACCAGTCCAGCGGGATACAACAGAAGCCACACCCTGATCTGTTACGGCTTCAGAAACCAGATCATCCTTTTTGGCGGTTTCTTCTTCTGTTTTCTGGGCTTCTGCAATCTGCCCCTGCAGGTTGGGGATAACGCCATACATCAGCTCAGATGCACGGCCCAGATCACCCTTGCGCTGTGCCACTTCTACATCGGAACGGGCCTGATCAAGCTGTTCCTGTAGTTTCTGGATGGTGTTTACGCGATTCTTTTCAGCATGCCATGCAGCACTGAGCGTGTTGGACTTTTCTTCCAGATCAGCCAGTTCAGCTTCTACAGCTTCCAGACGATCCTTGCTGGCAGTGTCATCTTCTTTGCGCAGAGCTTCACGTTCGATCTTCAACTGAATAATGCGGCGGTCCAACTCATCCAGTTCTTCTGGCTTGCTGTCAATCTGCATACGCAGACGGCTTGCGGCCTCATCAATCAAGTCAATCGCTTTATCGGGCAGGAACCGATCCGTGATGTAACGGTTGGAAAGCGTTGCCGCTGCTACCAATGCACCATCGGTAATACGCACACCGTGATGGAGTTCGTATTTTTCCTTAATACCGCGCAGAATAGAGATTGTATCCGCAACAGAAGGCTCACCCACAAATACCGGCTGGAAACGGCGGGCAAGGGCTGCGTCTTTTTCAATATACTTGCGGTATTCATCCAGTGTGGTGGCGCCAATGCAATGCAGTGTGCCACGGGCCAGTTCCGGCTTAATAAGGTTGGAAGCATCCATCGCACCATCGGTACGGCCTGCGCCAACCAGTGTGTGCATTTCATCAATAAACAGGATGATCTGGCCCTCGGCGGATTCAATTTCTTTTAGAACAGCTTTCAGGCGTTCTTCAAATTCACCGCGATATTTGGCACCCGCAACCAGTGCGCCCATATCCAAAGAAAGCAGCTTTTTGTTTTTCAGCGCTTCAGGCACATCGCCATTCACAATACGCTGGGCCAAGCCTTCCACAATAGCGGTTTTACCCACACCGGGTTCACCAATCAGAACCGGGTTGTTTTTGCTGCGGCGGGCCAGAACCTGAATAGCACGGCGGATTTCTTCATCACGTCCAATAACGGGGTCTAGCTTGCCTTTAAGGGCAACTTCCGTAACATCACGGGCATATTTTTTAAGTGCATCAAAATTGGCTTCAGCGTTTTCGCTGGTCACTGTGCGTCCTTTACGAATAGTCGTAATAGCTTTTTCAAGTGCATCAACAGAAGCACCGTTTTCTTTTAAAGCACGGCCTGCTGGCGTGTCAGATGCGGCAATAGCTACAAGCAAACGGTCTTGCGCAACAAAACTGTCACCAGCTTTCTGGGCGGTTTGTTCTGCATTATCCAGAATACGCACCAGTTCCGGTGTTGCTGCGGGCTGGCCAGCACCGCTGCCCTGAACTTTTGGCAGCTTTGCCAAAGCCTGCTCAGTTGCCGCTTTTACAGCTTCCGGGTTGCCACCAGCACTGCGAATGAGTGAGGAAGCAGCGCCTTCATTATCATCCAGCATGGCCTTAAGCAGATGCTCTGGCGTTAGCTGCTGGTTAAAATCACGTAAAGCTATTGTTTGCGCAGCCTGCAAAAAGCCGCGTGAACGATCTGTAAATTTTGCAATATCCATTATAATCCCTCTTGTCCCTTTTACATCAGGCGACTGAAGGCCCTGCTGGCATCCCATGCAGGCCCTGCCGGCATCCCATGCAGGCAATGTCAGCGTGGTCTCATTCTTCATAAATTGAGATTGGAATGTTGAGAGAGACAATCAAGGGGGCGTGATACGTTTTCGTGCATAGGTGGTAAGTGGTGCAGGCAGAACATCCTTGAAATGGCACGGTTTCCAATAAAAAAGGCAGCACCCGTTAAGGTGCTGCCTTTTGTGTTTTCCCTATAAGGAAAAACTTATGCCGCGTTCAGCTGGGCTTCAGCGAATTCATAATTCGCCAGCTTGTCCAGGAAGTTGGTGACATAGTCCGGACGACGGTTGCGGAAATCCAGGTAGTAGGAATGTTCCCACACGTCCACGGTCAGCAGGGCTTTGCCCTGGCCTTCGGCCAGCGGGTTGGTGCCGTTAGGGGTTTTGGTGATAGCCAGCTTGCCATCTTTACCCAGAACCAGCCATGCCCAACCAGAACCAAACTGAGAAACAGCAGCCTTGCGGAATTCTTCCTTAAAGGTGTCAATGCTGCCGAAATCGCTGGCAATTTTTGCAGCCAGCTTTTCTGGCATCACACCGCCATTGGGGGAGAGGCAGTTCCAGAAAAAGGAATGGTTCCAATGCTGGCCGGCATTGTTGAACAGGCCTGTCAGGTCTGCTTTGCCGTGAGCTGCCAGAATGATTTCTTCCAAAGACTTGCCCTGAAATTCGGGCTTGTCTTCCAGCAGCTTGTTCAGGGTGTTGACGTAGGCCAGATGATGCTTGCCATGATGGTATTCAAGCGTTTCTGGGCACATGCCACGTGGGGCGAGTGCGGTGGGAGCAAAGGGGAGGGCAGGCAGTTCAAAAGCCATTTTAATACTCCGTATTCTAAAGGCGGGGCGTGTGAGGGAACACACCTGAGTTCCAGAGCTATGGGCGCGGGGCAGATGCGTCAAGGGAAAGGCGCATGACAAGTGCCTTGCGCAGCCATACTCACGGAAACTTGCCTTGCCAGCAGGGCGTAATATGAGGGCCTTCCGTTAGGAAAGCGGGACCATTCAAACGCATGAACCATGCACGGGTTTCCCGCACATTAAGCTACGTTTGGGTTAGGGAGACACTGGGGTTAATGGCGGCGCAGGAACATCAGCCTCTTGCAATGGAGGTGCAAAAAGCTGTGCAGGCAGACCCAGATCGGGCGTTGTGCCTGTGGTTTTTGCCCTCATCTGTGCGTCATGCCGCTTATGTTCTTCTGGCTTTTCATAATGAACTGATTCGCGCTTTGGCGCCCGCTCGTTCCGTTGCTGTGGCAGGGCCAATGGCTGGATATATTCGCCTGCAATGGTGGCGAGAGGTGTTGGAAGGGCAGCGTAAGCCAGAACATATTTTGGCTCCAGCACTTATGGCGCTTGTGCAATCTGGCCAAGTGCAACGTGATACATGCCTGAGAATGGTTGCTGCGCGGGAAATGGAGCTGGAAGCAGCACAAGATGTAGAGCACTGGATGCTAATGATGCGTGATGGCGCCGGTACCTTCCAGCAAGCGATCGGAGAGCTGCTAGGTGTGCACGATGAAGTTACGCTGCAACGTTTGGCAGCCGGAGGGGCAGCTTACGGGGCGGGCACCATGCTGCGGCATTGGCCATTGCTTGCAGGGAGTGGCCGTTTTTTGTTCCCCGGCACGCAGGAGCAATTAAGACAGGTTGGAAAGACATTTCTGCAAGAATGTCATTTTGAGGCTTTGGAGCCTCGATGCCGTAAAGCCGTGTTACCGGTCGTATTGGCAAAGCGTGATCTGGCACGTGGGAGCGAGCAAGCTGGCCTGCCCCGTGGAATAGGGGACAGGCTTGCTGTGTGCCATGCCGGTATTCAGGCGTCGTTGGCTACAATTTTTTCCATAACGCCAATCAGAACCGAATAATCAGCATCTTCTGCCGCACGGCGGGCAAGGGAAAGTTGTTGCGTTACGGCTGCCAGCGTAGGTGCGGGCACAGCTAGGCGGGCTGCGGCATCCATCAGCAGGCGCATATCTTTTTGCATAAGGCGGGCAGGGAACTGAGGAGAGAAATCTCCTGCCTTGGCCATCTTGATCTTGCGCTTGTGATGCGGAGAAATAACAGCCATTTCATCCAACGCATCAAACAGCATAGAACGGTCCAGCCCGGCAGCCAGTCCGTAAGCTATGCCTTCTGCCACAGCAGCCAGCCCGGCCCCCATAATGCCATTGATAACCAGCTTAAGACGTGCCCCGCTGCCAGATGGCCCAGCATGAATGGTAATGCGGCCAATTTTATCAAAAATGGGCTGGGCGCGTGCAATAGCGGCATCATCCCCACCGGCGAGAATAACCAGACTGGCCGAAGCTGCTTCTGGCGTGCTGCCAGATACCGGACAATCTATGACGCAAATCTTTTTTTCCTGCCCAGCCTTTTGCAGGGCATCTGCGGCTTCTGGAGAAACAGAGCTAGTGTTCAGCAGTAAACTATCTGCTTTTATGCCGGCCAGAACGCCTTGCGGCCCATACATGCTGGCGGCAAGGGCCTCGTCATCCGGTACGCAGGCCAAAACAATATCTGCTTTGCTGGCAACTTCTGCTGGAGTAGGTAGAAAATGGGTTACGCCATCACCACCCTTGCCAGAAGGAGTATAGGCAAGGGTGGCATATCCGGCTTTTTCCAGATGAGCGGCCATGCGGCTGGCCATGGCACCAAACCCAATGAAACCAATAGTCTGCTGAGTTGTCATGCTGAATGAACCTTTTTGATTTGTATTCACAGAATTATAAACCTGAATAACAAGATATGTCTTGGGCAGGTTTGGGGAACACTGTTCGCGTTTACGTGTCTGGGCGTTGCGTAATTTGTTACGATTGCACAGTATTCTTGCGCAATAAGGCTGATTTTGTAAGTGTAATCATGCACTCAGCATGCGTGGCTGCAGTGCTTTAAACAGCGGAGAACAGAAAACCCAATGCCATCGCCCACCCCAGACCGAAGCCGGCGGTTTCGCCTCTCTCCCCTTACGCGGCAGGTATTGCTGTATGTGTTGTTCATGCTGCCAGCCGTATCTTATCTGGCGGGTGCTTTTTCGGGTGATCTGGGGCCAAATCCATTCAAGACATGTTTGCATGAATTTGGGCGTTATGCGTTTCGGTTTTTGCTTGTCTCACTTATGATTTCACCACTCAAACGGTTTTTGAAAATTGATTTAATGGTTTATCGTCGCCCGCTTGGTCTGCTGGCTTTCAGTTATGCAGCTTTGCACGTTACGCTCTACTTTTGGTGGGCACGCGGGTTTGATATCCAGCGGATATGGAAAGATTTTTTAACGCGTCCATTCCTCACCTTCGGGCTGATAGCGTTTTCTATTCTGGCGGTTTTGGCAGCAACATCCACGCGCAAATCTATTATACAACTTGGTAAAAAATGGGCGCGTTTGCACCGTCTGGTTTATGTTGCCATGGTTCTGGCGTGTATCCATTACGCCATTGCATTCAAGCAGTGGTACATTGAACCTTTTGTATATGCAGCCGTAGCGGCATGTGTGCTGGGTTTGCGGTTTGTGCCAAAGCCGGGGCTTAAAAAAAACTGAAATAAAAAGGAGGCATGAATGTTCTCTCATGCCTCCTTTTTTAATGCCATTATGTTTTGTAAATTGTTTAGGCTAGCAATGTATCATGGCCCAAAGAGGCCAGAAGCTTTTCTGCACGTTGATCTGCATGAATAATGGCAACTGTTTTTCCGCGTGTTTTCAGGCGGGATGCAATTTTTTCCAGCGTGTCTGCTGCGCTGATATCCCAGATATGTGCGTCTTCAAGATCGATCACGATGTTTGAAGCTGTATCCTGAAAATCTATGGCATCAGCAAGAACACTGGCAGAGGCAAAGAAGATTTGCCCATGCACGTAATAGGTGCGCGTATTGCTGTTTTCTGAAAACGTGCTGCTAACCTGAACAAGTTTCATAACCTGAAAAGAGAAGAACAGCCCGTTAAGCAGCACACCACAAGCAACGCCTGCTGCCAGATCATGCGTTAACACCACCACCAAAACTGTTGCCAGCATAACGGTGGAAGAAAGGCGCGGGTGCTTTACCAAATCGCGCAGGGAAGACCATGAAAATGTGCTGACAGACACCATAATCATAATGGCTACCAGAGCGGCAACAGGCACTTGGGCAACAAAGCGGTGCAACACAACCAGCAATAGCAGCAAAAATGCTCCAGCCGTAAAGGTAGAAAGTCGGCCACGGCCGCCATAACGCAAGTTGCCGACTGTCTGCCCAATCATACCGCAACCAGCCATACCGCCAAACAGCCCCACCATGATGTTGGAAAAACCAAGCCCGGTGCATTCCATGCGTTTATTGCTGTGTGTGTCTGTTAATTCATCCACCACAGTGGCTGTCATGAGGGATTCCAGAAGCCCCACCATGGCCATAGCAAACGCATATGGCAGCACAATTTTAAAAGTTTCTGCTGAAAAAGGCACATCTGGCAAAGTCAGATGCGGCAGGCCAGAAGGCAGATCACCCAGATCAGACACCACATGCACAGGCATAGGAACAGCAAAGGTAATGCCTGTAAGCACAAGAATACAGATTAAAGGGGAAGGTACAGCCGTGGTAACGCGTGGCAAGAGGTAAACAATAGCCAGCCCCAGCGCGATAAGCGCATATGTATGCCACGTAACATGCAACATCTGCGGCACCTGTGCTGAAAAGATAAGAATACCCAGCGCGTTTACAAACCCGGTTTCTACCTCGCGCGAGACAAAGCGCATCATGCTTTGCAAACGCAGCATGCCAAAGACAATCTGGAATGCACCCGCCAATAATGTAGCCAGTAGCAGATATTGCAGGCCATGGCTATGCACCAGTTCTGCCGCAACCAAAGCAACAGACCCAGCAGCCCCGGAAATCATGCCCGGCCTACCACCCGTAATGGCAATGGCAATGCTGATAACGAATGAGGCAAATAGCCCCACAGAGGGCGCAACCCCAGCCACATATGAAAAAGCGATAACTTCTGGAATAAGTGCAAAAGTGCCTACCATGCCAGCCAGAACATTGCGGACGGGCTGGTCTGTCCATTCATGAATATAGGTTTTAACTGTCACGAGAAACTGGGTGTCCCTTAGTTGAGTGTGAAAAGGCGCATTAATCGGGCACCAAAAGTGTTTCGGGGCAGGAAAGACTTTTGAGGCATTATTTGCAAGATATACATGCCTTATCAGGGATTATCCTACCGCGCTACACGGATAAGATGATTGTGCTCTGTGTTGCTGCGTTTTATGCGTGAGGCATGGTTTTTCCTTCTTCCTCTCCTCTTGTCTGGATTCTGGCTGGTGAGGCCAGCGGTGATGTCTTGGGCGCTCGCCTGATGCATGCCTTGCGCGCCCGCGTGCCCAATATGCGCTTCGCAGGCGTAGGGGGTGTGCGTATGCAGGAGGAAGGGCTAGTCAGCCTGTTTCCCATGCGGGATCTGGCCGTTATGGGATTGGTGGAGGTTTTGCCCCGTGTACGCCAGCTTTCTGCTCGGCTGGAAGAGGCCGCGCAGGATATTGCAGCCCAAAAGCCGGATTTGGTGATCACTATAGATAGCCCTGGCTTTGCCCTCCGACTTCTTAAAAAAATAAGCGGCTTGGGTATTGCCCGTGTGCATTATGTTGCACCTCAGGTTTGGGCATGGCGCCAGAAAAGGGTGAAGGAGTTTCCCGGCCTGTGGGAAGAATTGTTGTGCCTTTTACCTTTTGAGGAAAAGTTTTTTGGTAAGCATGGTCTAAAAACCCGCTTTGTAGGGCACCCGGTTTTACAATCTGGCGCAAAGGATGGTGATGCGGCCCGCTTTCGTGATCGTCATGGTCTGCCAGAGAGTGCCAAGATACTGGTATTAATGCCCGGTAGCCGCCGTTCAGAAGCGCCGCGCTTGTTGCCGGTTTTTGGCCAGATGTTGCGCCTGCTTAAAAAAAACATGCCAGACGTGGTGCCCGTGGTGCCGGTTTCTCCGGTGGTGGCAAGTGTAGTGGAACGCGCCACGCAGGATTGGCCGGTAAAGCCAGTTATTGTTACGGATATTCATGACAAGCATGATGCGTTTGCTGCTGCTGGGGCTGCATTAACCAAATCTGGCACATCTACGTTGGAACTGGCTTTGGCGGGTGTGCCAATGGCTGTGACGTATAGGGTTAACCCCATAACGGCTTTTTTTGCCCGCAGGCTTATTAAAGTGCCATTTGTCGCCATGGTGAACTTGTTGGCTGGCCGTGCCATTGTGCCTGAACTTTTGCAGGAACAGTGCCGCGCAGATGTGCTGGCGCGTGAAGTGCAAATTCTGTTTGAAGATAAGGAAGTGGCACAGACCCAGAAACAGGCCTTTGCTACGGTTTTGCACGGGCTGGAAGGGCCACAGGGCCAACTGCCAGCCGATGCCGCAGCAGAAGCTGTTCTGGAGGTTCTTAACCGTAAAAATACGGCTAAGACACTCGGCTAAACGTGTTTAGTTGTGTTTGTGATAAAGCTGGTTGGGATCAATTTCCGGCTTTGTCAGTTCTTTTAAGCCATCTGGCGTAAAGGCGCGGTAAAAACAGCTACGGCGGCCCGTGTGGCATGCCACACCAATCTGGTTGACCAGCACAAGTATGGCATCGGCATCACAATCCAGCCGAGCTTCAATAAGGTGTTGGATCTGGCCAGATGTTTCGCCCTTGCGCCAAAGTTTCTGACGGCTGCGGGAGTAATAGCAGACGCGTCCAGTTTCCAACGTTTCCCGCAGGGCTTCACGCGTCATCCATGCAATCATCAGCACTTCGCCACTGTCATGCTGCTGGGCAATGGCGGCCACCAGACCAGAGGCATCAAATTTTACAACATCCAGCATGGCATCCAGCTCTGCTGCTGGTGGGGCAATATAAGTCATGATTTTTCCGTAGGATTAGAATCAGAAGGCGTTTGAGGTTTAAGTGCGGTTTCCAGCCAAGCAGGCAGGCGCACCACGAGCGGATGCGCGGCACAGGTCAGTTGGTTATTGGCAGCATCTGTTTTTAGTAATGCCAACCCAATATGATCTTGAGAGGAGCGGAGCGTGCCCACTTCCACACCATCGCACAGCACGGGGGTTCCGGGTGCGGGCAGGGGAGATGTAGCAGCAACGGGCATGAGGCGACGCTTCACCAGTGTGCGGTAATGCATGCGGGCTGTAATTTCCTGCCCCATATAGCAGCCTTTTTTCCAGGATACGCCACCCAGAAGATCTAGATTAGCTTCGGCAGCCAGAGTGCGGCCAACCTCACAATCTTGCACGCCATCTGGCAGGCCCAACATCAGGCGGTGCAGGTTATAGTCCTGCTCTGTAGCCGTTATGGGGGTATCTGGTGCGGCATCAATCAGCCGCCATCCGGCTTCTTCTAATCTAGGATCCCGAAAGCTGATGGCGTTTTCCAACACACTGTCTGGCGGTGGATTTCCCCATGCTACATGCACGGGCAGGGCGGTGATATCTAGCTGAACATCAGAGCGCAGGCGGAAGCGTTGAAGCGTGGTTTTTAAATTTTCTGCCTGTTCTGTGGCGCAATCTAGCAGCAAGCAGGTATCATCGGGGTCTGAAACCACAAAAAAGTCTGCTTGCCAGCGCCCCTGAGGTGTCAGGCAGGCACTCCATGTGGCGTCTCCCGGTTCCAGCGCAGCAATATCCGCTGTTACCAAACCTTGCAGAAAACGCACGCGGTCAGCGCCAGAAAGCTTGAGAACCGTGCGGTTTTCAAGCCGGGTCATGTGTGTTGGGGAAGGCATTTACATTCTCCCATAAAAGAAAAAAGGTTTCCCGCAGGAAGATAGAGGGCTTTTGGGATAAGGAACAGAAACTGTTCAAAACCTTACTGGCTTAAGGCAGAAAACACATCGCCTTCTGGCGGCAAATTGCGAATATGTGTGCGATGCCACAGAACATAAAACAGAAGTGTCCATGCGGCAGCACCCGTTCTGCGGTTATCTGCTGCGCGAAACAGGGCCTTTACGCGGTCTGGTCGGGCAATTTCTGCAATACATTCTTGCCGCGCTACCAATTCACCAAGATAAGCACCTTGCTGCCTGATCCATGTGCCAATTGGTACAGTAAAACCTTGCTTGGGGGCAAAGGGGCGCGCGGCAGAATTGTGTTGCTGTAACCATTTGCGCAAAAGCCATTTTCCCTTGCCATCACGCAAACGCATGGAATCGGGTAAGCGCCATGCTGTTTGGGCCACAATGGGGTCTAGCAACGGTGTGCGGCCTTCTAGCCCATGCGCCATCAAGCACCGATCCAGCTTGATAAGCAGATCATTCGGTAACCATTCTGCAATATCTACAGCTTGTAGGCGGGAAAGTGGCGTTGCTGCATCTGCGGCGGCCATTTCCGCCGCGGCTATGCCATCACGCCAATGGGCTGGGTGCTGGCGCAGAATATTCATGTTATCAAAAATACCGCGCCGCCACATACGCCGCTTGCCTTTCCACCACGGGCGGCTGGCTGAGCGATAACGCCCATAGCCACAAAACAGTTCATCTCCCCCTTCGCCGGAGAGAATGACGGTAACATCCTGCGCGGCTTTCTGGGCTAAAAACCATGTGGGAATAATGGCGTAATCTGCAACCGGATCATCCATGCAGGCCACAATGGCAGGCAGGTTCTGCCACACCATGTCTGCCGTAATACGCAAGGTTTCATGCTCTGCGCGGGCATGCTGGGCTAAGGCATTGGCAGCTTCTGCTTCATCCGCAGCACCGGGGGCGTCAAAAATGGCTGTCCATGTGCGCAAAGGCGTTGTGCGGGGCAGGCGGCTCATAGCGGTTAACAGGCAGGCGCTATCTATGCCGCCAGAAAGAAACAGCCCAAATGGTACATCTGCACGTTCATGCGCATGCATGCTGTTCATCAAGGATGCATCAAGATGGTTCAGGGCCTCAGCTTCAGAGGTAAATAAAGGGGCGTGGGCTGGAATGGGTGATTGCCGTTGCCTGTCTAGAATGCGCCCTTGGTTAATGCGCAGGGTTTCCCCCGGCATGACGCGCTGAATGCCGGGAAAGATTGTTTCCCACCCTGTGGTGAACTGAAGTTGCAGCAGTTCATCTCGCACAGCAGGCGCAATGGCGCGGGGGGCAAGGCCAGAGGCAATTAAAGGTGCGGGCTCGGATGCAAAGGCAATACCGCCTGAAAATTCGGTAAAATAAAGTGGTTTGATACCAAACGGATCACGCGAGAGCAGGAGTTCCTGCTGGGCTTTATCGTACAAACCAATGGCATACATGCCGCGCAGCCCGCGCGTATAGGTGCAGCCCTTACGCTCCCATAAAAGCAGGGGAGATTCGCAATCACTTCCGGTTTGAAAATACTCTGGTCCGATCTGCTGGCGAATGTGCGGATCGTTATAGATTTCACCATTGGCAACAAGCGTGCCATCGCCACTGGTTAAGGGTTGGTCTCCACCTTGCAGGTCAATAATGGCAAGGCGTGTATGCACCATATCGGCACGGCCCAACCGGGCAATATGTACGCCATTGGGGCCACGATGGCCTAAGGCCTGCGCCATACGTTCCAGAACCGATTCGGAACATGGTTGCGTGCCGGGTGTATAAATCAGCCCCCCAATGCCGCACATTTACCCGGCCTCCACCGTGGATAAAAACTTATGCCACGCATCCAGAACGGGTGAGACAGCATAGGTTGTTTCATAATCCCTACGGCCCGCCTGCGCCATACGGGCAGCCAGTTCTGGTGTTTCCAGTGCAGTGCAGATCTGTGCGGCCAAAGTATTTGCATCTTCTACCGGAGCGAGAAGGCCGTTTTCACCATTACGGATGAGTTCACTAGGGCCTTGCGAGGCTGTGGCAATCACCGGTTTGCAGGCAGAAAATCCTTCAATCACAACATTGCCCAATGGCTCGTGCCGGGAAGGGCATATCATGACGGAGCAGGCGCGTAGCAAGCCTCCGGGTTGGTTGGCCCAGCCGGGCATAAATATACGTTCGGCTACACCTTCCTGCTGGGCAAGTGCTTCCAGCGCTGCGCGTTCTGGCCCCTCTCCGGCAATAACAAGCGGGATGTGTGGCACATGCTTCATGGCACGGATAAGAACATCAAAAGCTTTGTTCTTATGCAGCCGCCCTAACGCCAGCAGGAAAGGGGTACCGTGCTGCAAAAAATCGGGCCAAACGGGCGGGGTGGCGGCCAAATCCGTGGCAAAATTGGGCAGGTAATGCACAGCATTGGCCGGCCAACCTTGCTCACGCATCCAGCGCACCAGCCCATGTGTATTGCCAATAAGATGAGAACAGCGGCGATAATAGGAAAGATCATAAAATCCCCCCAGCCGCCCAGCCAGCACCCAGTTACCTTGAGGGGTAAAACGTGCGGCACGGTTCATCCATGCAACGGCCACACGGGGAGAGAACTCTTTAAGGGCAGAACGAAGGCCCATGCGGGTGCGTATATCCAGCATGTTGCCAAAAGGCAGTTCAACGGGCGCAAGGCTGCCTGCATGTAAACGTTGGGCGCGTTCCGGGTTTGTGCGGATAATAGGCAGCACAGAAAGCCCCGCCGCAGCTTGTGCAATACACAGGCGTTCAAAAAACAGCTCTGCCCCACCAGTAGGGGCTCCGGCCATAATGTGTGCAACTTTCAAGGGCTGCGTAGTTTTCCGGTGGGCGGTGCCATCCATCATATGCCGGTTTCCTTGAGAAGGGAGAGCGCTGCTGTGGCTATATCTGCAACATCCAGCCCAGCTATGGGGGCTTCACCTTCTGGGCCGGGGGCCGCAATCCAGCGTGCGTTTTTGCCAGAGGGTGCATATTCCGATGCGCGAGATGGCCCAAAAAGTCCCAAAGTGGGCGTGCCTGCTGCGGCAGCCAGATGCATCAGGCCCGAATCATTGCCGATATATAGGCGGCAACGGGCCAGCATGGCGGCCACTTCCGTAAGGGAAAAATGGCCCCCGGCATCAATAGCCTGGGGCAGTGCCGCCAGAACAGGGCGGGCGAGTGCTGCTTCCTGCTCACCCGGACCATAGAAAATGGCAGGCCGAATCTGGGGGTATGCAGCATATAGACGTTGCCACAGGGGCAGGTAACGCTCTGTTGGCCAAATTTTACCTGTCCAGTTTGCTGTAGGGCCGAAGGCGATAATGGGCGAGGTGTCAGGAATAATCTGCTGTGCTTTTGCGCGATCAGCCGGGCTGACCCAAACAGTCGGGAGTGGAGGCGGAGAAAGGTTCAGAACATTTCCCAAATGCGTAATGCGCGCGCCAGCCCGCCGCCCGCCGCGCATAATAAACCGGCGGCCCGAACGTAGAAGAAATGTGACGGCTGAACCGCGCAGATCTACCGTGATGTCCCATTTTAAAGGCACGCAGGCTTTCCACAGATCAAGCCAATGCTGATCATAGGGGCGCTTTTCCATTACAATGGTGCGTTCGAGTCCGGGAAATGCGCTAAACAGTCCAGCAGCAACAGGCCCACATGCAATGGTGAACCGCGCATCTGGCCAGCGTTGGTGCAGATATGCCAGCAGGCCCGTAGAAAGCACGGCATCGCCCAGACGTGTAGCCGTGATGAAAAGAATGCGCATTATCGCGCCTATACTGTCTTACGGTTTTTTTTCCAACCCAGTGCGCGCAGGTGTGGACATTTGCGCTGCCTGTGCAAGAAGCGTTTGCTGATGGTAAAGTTATAAACTGGGCAGAAGAAATATCTCTGCTCTGAATCGGGGATACAGGAATGATTAGGAAAGGTTTTTATCTTATCGCCGGGCTTACAGCCGCCCAGTTGTGCAGCAGTGTTGCCATGCCTGCGCAGGCCGCAGACAAGATGTGGACAGCCAGCGCCTGCGGTGCAGAACCTGTAGCACCTTCTGTGGAAGTGTCTTCCGTTGATAAATATAACGCCAGTGTTGATAAGGTAAGTGCTTACGAAAAAGCAGCACGCACCTATAACAGCTGTGTGGCCAAGGCTGCTGTTAAAGAAGAAACGGCTATCAGCAACGAAGCGCGTGAAAAAATTGCCCATATCCATGAAGGCAGCAGCACCGTGCAAAAGCGTATTGCCGGTAATTTCACCAAATTGACCACGGCCCTTAAGGCCGGAGGGGCCAAATTACAGAAGGCAGAGCATTAAAATTTTCGGCAGGGCGGCTGTTTTCTGGGACAGCAGGAAATGAGCCGCCATCAGGCTGATTGCCTGCATGACTTGTATGATACCCCCGGCTGGGGCAGATAGACGGTAACACAAAGCCGTCAGGCAGAACGCCAGCAGACAGGAACAGGCCAGACCGTGGCAGAGGATCTTTTCAAGGAAGTTGATGAGGAAATGCAGGCCGAGCGTCTGCGTATGGCCGCAAAACGCTATGCCGGTGCGGGTATTGGGCTGATTGTGGCCGTGCTTGCGGGCATTGGTGCGTGGTCTTGGCATGTTTCCAGCCAGAAATCTCAGGCATTGGAAGCTACAGGAACGTATCTTACGGCCTTGCGGCAGACAGATCATCTGCCCTCAACTCCTTCATCAGGCACGGTAGATCTCACCACTACCGCGCAGGCGGGTTTGGCCTCGTTACAGAAATTGGCATCTTCCGATGCAAAAGGCGTGGCTGTTCTGGCCCGTTTGCAGGAAGGTGGCGTGCAGGCGGCGCGGGGTGATGTAAAAGGTGCACTGGCTGCATGGGATGCCGTGCAGAAAGACCCCAACGCAGATTCTGCGCTGCGTGATCTGGCAACCTTGCTGTGGTGCCAAAAACAGTTGGATACCGGAGAGCCCGCTACACTGCGCTCCCGTCTTGCGCTGCTTACAGGCAAAGGCAAGCCGTGGAATGGTCTGGCCATGGAAGCCTTGGCTGTTCTGGATGTGCGCGAAGGGCATGTGGCAGAGGCCCGGCAGAAATTTGCAGCGCTACAGGCTGCGCAGGATGTTCCTCAGGGCGTACGCAACCGGGCGCAGGATATGATGCAGGCCCTTGATCCGACAGCAGGCTAATAGAATGAGCAGCAACAAGAAATCCAGCGCAACCAGACGTTCCGGACTTTCACGCCGAGCCCTGCTAGGAGGCGCCGCATTGGCCCCTGCGCTGGCCGGGTGCACCATGTTTGAGAGTGACAGAAAGCCCATTCTGGCCGGGCACCGCACGGATATTCTGTCTTCCGGCTCTGGGCTGATGGTTGACCCGGACGATCATACGCCCATTACAATCCCACCTACCATTAGTGTTTCGGAATGGCCTATTTGTGGGCGTGTTTCGGCCCATACCGGCAGCAATTATGCTTGGGGCGGGCTGCATAAAAGGTGGAGCAAGGATATCGGGGCCGGTATCTCCCAGCCAGATTTCATGGCATGGGCTGCACTGGGCACTTTGGGCCGCGGGCTTATTCCTGCACCACCTGTTGTGCAGGATGGCCGCCTGTTTGTTATGGATGCCCAAGGCGTTGTGCGTGCTTTTTCCTGGCCCGGCATGCGTCATATCTGGACGTATAATCCACGCCCCAGAAAATCTTACTCTGCCAATATGGGTGGCGGTTTGGCTGTAGATGGCGGTGTGGTCTACATTGTAGACGGCATTTCCCAGACCATGGCGGTGGACGCCGCAACCGGTAAGGTAAAGTGGAAAACCACCAATGGCGCACCGGGGCGTTCTGCTCCAACAGTTGCTGGCGGGCGTGTTTTCTTTGGCACAATTGATGAGCGGTTTTTCGCGTTGGATTCCGCCACAGGCCGCCAGTTGTGGACGTATACGGCCACATCTGTTGAAACCACCGTGTTTGGCCAGCCTGCCCCTGCTGTAGATAACGGCATTGTGGTGGCCGGGTTTGGTGGGGGCGATCTTGTTGCTTTCCGAGTGGAAAGTGGTGAGGTTGTCTGGAGTGACATGATGGGTAACGTCAACAGTCAGGCCAGCACGCTGGATCTGTCCTGTGTGCGTGGGTTGCCTGTTATTGTTGATAGCATTGTGTATGCCGTAAGCATGGCGCAGGTGTTGGCTGCCATTGATATCCGCACAGGCCGCCGTGTGTGGGAACGCTCGGTTGCCAGCCAGAACAACCTGCTATGCGTGGGGGATTGGCTTTTTGTGGTCTCGCTAGACCAGCAGATTGCATGTATTGACCGTCTTTCTGGCCATGTACGCTGGATTACACAGCTACGCCGCTTCCGGCGGGTGGATGTGCACAAAGATATCGTAACCTGGTTTGGCCCCATGCTGGTGGGCAGCGAACTGGTTTGTCTGAGCTCTCTGCCAGAAAATGGTATGGTGCGGATTAACCCGACAACAGGTGCAATTATATCAGTAGACAGCATGGATGCCGTTTCTTTCGTGCCGCCAATTATCGTAGATAACCAGATGCTGATCGTGACAAACGACGGGAACCTTTGCTCTTATGGCTGATCGCCGCAAATCCATGCGCCCACCTCCGCCGCTTCCTACGGGGGATATGCCTGTTGTTGTTATTGCAGGTCGGCCAAACGTTGGTAAATCCACGCTGTTTAACCGCCTTGTTGGGCGCAGGCAGGCACTTGTGGCAGATACGCCCGGTGTAACTCGAGACCGCAAGGAAGGTGTGGCCCTTATTCGTGGACGCTACGTGCGGTTGATTGATACAGCAGGGTTGGAAGAAGCAGCCCCCGAAAGCCTATTTGGGCGGATGCGCTTTTCTTCTGAAAGTGCTGTGCGTGAAGCAGATCTGGTGCTGTTTTGCGTAGATGCACGTGCCGGTATTACGCCAGCCGATGAGCATTTTGCACAGTGGATCCGGCGTCAGAACCACCCTGTGTTGTTGATTGCCAATAAATCCGAAGGGCGCCTTGGCGCAGCTTCCGCAATGGAAGCCTATGCTCTGGGTTTGGGTGAACCTCTGGCACTTTCTGCCGAACACGGTGAAGGTGTGACGGATCTGATGTGGGAAATTGCCGATAGGCTGCCCGCAGAGCCGGAACATGAGGCAGAACCTGAAATTGAAGCAGCAGATGATTTTGCTGTGGAAGAAGGGGAAGAACCTCCGCGCCCAACAGGCCCGTTGCGTGTGGCTATTGTGGGCCGCCCCAATGCTGGCAAATCTACGCTCATGAATGCCCTGTTGGGTGAAGAGCGTATGATTACCGGCCCAGAAGCAGGACTTACGCGTGATTCCATTGCCGTTACGTTGAAAGATGGCGATGATACGTTTGAAATTGTAGATACGGCTGGTTTGCGCAAAAAAGCGCGCATCGATGAATCTCTGGAAAAAATGTCCGTTTCGGCTGCTATTGAAGCACTGAAAATGGCAGAAGTGGCCGTGCTGGTGCTGGATGCCACATTGGGCGTGCATGAGCAGGATTTGCAGATTGCCCGTTTGATTGAGCGTGAAGGCCGTGCCTGCGTATTGGCCCTGAACAAATGGGATGCCGTGCAGGATCGGACAGCCACGCGCAATGCGATTCTGGACCGTTTGAGCATTTCTCTGGCCCAGATGCGTGGCGTACCAGTTGTTACTTTTTCCGCACTTACCGGCGCTTCCATTCACAAGCTGCTGCCAGCAGTGCGTGATGCATGGACAGTCTGGAACGCACGTGTGCCCACAGGTGCCCTCAACCGTTGGTTTGAGGAAATGCTGGAACGCCATCAGCCGCCATTGGTGCAGGGGCGCAGGCTGAAACTGCGGTATATCACGCAGGTTAAATCTCGCCCGCCAACGTTTGTTATTTTCGGCACACGGACTGAGCAACTGCCGGATGATTACAAGCGCTACCTTGTAAACGGCCTGCGTGAAACGTTTGATCTGCCGGGTGTGCCTATTCGCTTGCAAACGCGCGGCACCAAAAACCCTTACGCAGATTCCTGATCTGGTAAGTGCGGTTTCGTCTTCCTCCCAGAGCACTATTGCCAGTGATGACAGGGGTGCTCTGGCGGTAAAGGAGATGAGCATAGGTTTTTTGTGTGGGCACTGCATCAGGTAGTGCCCATATTGTTTTGCCTATGGCGTATAAATTGGCGTGCGCGGTTACGGCCCATACATTGGCTGTGCAAGGTGGGTGGCAGAAACAGGCCTGTGTGCGTTCTGGATTTCCAGAAAAAGCAGGCATGTAACGCTTTGCAGACAGAAGGACGTTTTGCTCCATGACACAGCTCCCCACTTCTCAGTCTGCACCCGTGGTGGATGGGCTTCATGGAGCGGCCCGCAATATGGCCATGCTGGCTGTGGCGCTTTCTGTTTTTCTGGCATTGCTGGATTACGCCATTGCAAACGTTGCGCTGCCCGATATTGCGCGGGATTTAAACGCTTCCTCATCTTCGTCCATCTGGGTTGTAAATGCCTATCAGATGGCCAGTCTGGTTTCTCTGCTACCGCTGGCAGCGTTGGGTAGCCGGGTGGGGTTTGCCCGGCTTTGTCAGGTTGGAATCATCATTTTCATGGTGTCATCCCTGTTCTGCGCCACGGCCACCAGCTTGCCTATTTTGGCAGGTGCGCGTGTGTTGCAGGGTATTGGCGGCGCCTGCATTATGAGTGTGAATATCGCGCTGGTGCAGTTTATTTACCCTCATGCAGAAATTGGGCGCGGTATTGCTCTCAATGGTGTTGTGGTGGCGCTTGGGGTGGCCTTGGGGCCAACGGCTGCTGCGGCTATTCTCACCATAGGGTCTTGGCCGTGGCTGTTCTGGATTAACCTGCCATTTGGGGCTTTGGCTCTGGGCATGGCCTTTTATGCGTTACCTAAAGTGCCACGCACTTCTGGCTCGTTGGATATTACAGGCAGTATATTGTGCATGCTGGCTTTTGGGGCCTCCGTAATGGGGGGAGATGGGCTGGCACATTCCCAAAATACAGCCATTTCTTGTGCATTACTGTTGGCAGGGCTTGCCGCCGGAGTGCTGCTGGTGCGGCGTGAGGCAGAAGCTCCTCAGCCCATTTTGCCTGTTGATCTGCTGAAAAATCCAGAATTCGCAGTGGCCTTTATCACCGGGTTCTGTGGCTTTGTGGCCTCTAATTTTTACATCATTTCTATGCCGTTTACGTTGCACAACACTCTTGGCCTTAGTTCGGCCGCCACGGGTTTGCTTATTACGCCGTGGCCGTTGGGTATTATGTGTGCAGCGCCATTGATCCGGCGCGTGGCAGATAAGGTTTCTGCAGGTGTGCTGTCTTCCATTGGGTTGAGCACAACGGCACTGGGTTTCTTTTTGCTGTGGCTTCTGCCTGCTCATCCTTCTGTGTGGGATATTGCATGGCGCACAGGCGTAGCGGGTTGGGGGTTTGGTTTTTTTCAGCCCCCTAATAATCGGGCCATGATGGTGGCTGCGCCTCATACACGGGCTGGTGGTGCCAGTGGCATGGTGCAGGTTGCACGCCAAGCTGGGCAGACTTTGGGGGCTATGGGGGTTGCGGCCTTTTTTACGTGGTTTGCACAAGGGGCCACACAAAAGTGCTTGCTTATGGCCGGATGCGTGGCGCTGTTTGCTGCCACGCTAAGTGCAAGCCGTTTGTTTCTGAATACAAAAAAAGCAGCCTGAGGCTGCTTTTTTTATTGGTCGCATTATGTGCGGTTGTTCAGACTTCCGCTTCAAGGAAGATGCGGCTGACATCCCCCATCCACGCGCCATAATAACGTTCCAGCCAACGTTCAGCCTGTGTGGGTGCGCCTGCCACCAAAGAGGTGAGGGGGGCAAGATAAACCCATTCTGTCTGTCCGCTTTCATCCGTCATGTCCCGGCCCTGTAGGCCGTCCATGGCAATGGCAATCATCTGTGCGGCCAGATCGCGCACAGTGCCTTCACCCCAAGGCGTATCCAGCCCCATAAGTGGCACAATCTCGCGCAGCTTTACGTAGTCTTCCCAAGGGTGGGATTTTACGAGTCCCCAAGCGGATTCTAGCGCAGCATCATCATACAAAACACCCGTCCACAAAGTGGAAAGAGCCAGCATCATTTCTGGTGAGCCTGCATCTGCGCCGCGCATTTCCAAAAATTGCTTGAGCCGCACATCGGGGAAGGCTGTTGTAATATGGTCTTCAAAATCCCCAATGGTGGGGGTTACATCTTCCAGCCCGTCCTGCCGTTCACCATTCATCCATGCGCGGAAGGAGCGGCCGGCCACATTGCGCATTTTGCCATCACGCATAATGAAATACATGGGCACATCCAGCACCCATTCCACGTAGCGTTCAAAGCTGAAGTCATCTTCAAACACACAAGCAGGCATGCCAGAACGTGCGTTATCCGTATCTGTCCAAACCTGTGCGCGGTTGGAGAGGATGTTGTTGGGCTTGCCTTCCACAAAAGGAGAATTGGCAAACAGGGCTGTGGCTACAGGTTGCAGCGCCATGGAAACACGCATTTTGCGCACCATGTCCTGCTCAGACCCAAAATCCAGATTAACCTGCACGGTGCAGGTACGCTGCATCATGTCCAAGCCCATTGAGCCAACTTTGGGCATGTATTCGCGCATAATGGCGTAGCGGGATTTGGGCATCCACGGTAGTTCTGCCCGCGTGGCCGTGGGGTGAAAGCCCAAAGGTGCAAAGCCCAGCCCCAGTTCACGCGCAATCGGGCGCACGGCATCAAAATGCGCTGTCAGTTCTTCTGCTGTTTCGTGCAGGGTGCGCAAAGGGGCGCCAGAAAGTTCAAACTGCCCAGCAGGCTCAAGGGAGATAGCGGCACCAGCGGCATCGCCACGCCCCTTCAGGCCGATGATGTTGTTATTGTCGAGAACAGATGTCCAATCATCTGGCTCAAACTTCTGCAGACCTTTGAGCAGGGCTTCAATGCCATTGGGGGCATAAAGTGGGGCAGAATAGGCTTTCTGCCCTTCCTTTACGGCTTCTGGGCGCAGAAAGCCGAATTTTTCGTGTTCCGTGCCAATCCGCCATGCGGCACGCGGCTTGCATCCCTGCGCAAGCACTTCGGCCAGCTGTGCAACGGTGCGGGCAGGGGTTTCATCTGATGCGCCGGGGTTGGACATGGGGTATCACAGATCCTTGAAAAACAGAGAAATCGCACTCTGCGCCAGCAAAGCGAAGATATGAAGCGTTATTGTGACAAAACAGCAGCCGAACGCAAGCCGCAGCCGAGAAGAGCAAGCCCGGCAGCCACGGCTGTATCAGCCCGCAGCACCAATGGGCCTAAGGATATTGGGGTGATGCAAGAATATTTTAGCATCATCTGGCATTCCCTATCACTTAGGCCACCTTCAGGGCCAACCAAAAAACCATCACCTGCATGCGCATTGGGCAGCAAGGTGGGGGTATGTATTGCCCGGTTCTCTCCACGCTCTACGGCGGCAAACAGCCGATGTTCTTGCGGCCAGCTTGCCAGAAAATCTGTGAATGACCGCGGAGACTCTATTTCTGGCACATCAAAGCGCTCACATTGCTCTGTGGCTTCAGTGGCAATGGCGTGCAGACGGTCTGGGTTGATGCGGTGTGTATTGGTGCGTTCGGTTATAAGGGGCACAAAGTGCGTAACACCCAGTTCTGTGCCCATACGTAAAACCAGATCTGTGGCATCGCGCTTGAGCAAGGCAAAGGCCAAAATCAAGGCAGGTTGCTGCGTGGGGGGGCGGAGCTGGCGTTCCAGCTCAAAAAAGCCTTTATCCTTCCGGATTTCCGTAATGCGTGCCAGCCACTCCCCACTTTCTGCATTGAAGATACGTACGTGGTCTCCGGCTTTTTTGCGCAGCACAGTGCCCAGATAGCGGGCCTGATCTGGCGCAATTTGTAGCGTTAGGCCTGTTTGAGCGTCCCCCAGTATTTCTGGAGCATTATAAAGGCGCGGAAGGTGCGCAGTGGCATCTGTTACAACCATGGTTACCGGGTCTGTCTGAGCTGAAAGGTGTAAGTGGTTTCAGCTTTGTGGCATAGAACACCAGCCCTTAACACCATATGCCTTTCTGAACAGGATACGTGAACAGCCGTGTCAGTTTCTTCCAGCCATACAGATATCCGCATTACAGGGTGGATTGACCATCTGCCTCCGGCATTGCAGGCCTATGCTTTGCTTGCGCGGTTAGATAGGCCCATAGGCACGTGGCTTTTATGGCTGCCGGGCATATGGGGTATTTTGCTGCCTCAAGGAGTTGCTACTTCAGAGCGTATTCGGCTGATTGTGCTGTTTGGTATTGGTAGCCTTGTTATGCGTGCCGCAGGCTGCGTTGTGAATGATATGTGGGACAGGGACATAGACCGGCAGGTGGCGCGCACGGCTGGGCGGCCACTAGCATCTGGCGCGTTAAGCATGAAGCAGGCCACACTGTTTTTGGTGCTGCTTCTGCTAGCTGGCTTGGCTGTTCTGGTGCAGTTAAATAGCCTTTCATGGGTTTTGGGTGTGTCATCCCTGCTGTTGGTGGCGCTTTACCCATTGGCCAAGCGGTTTACATGGTGGCCCCAGCTTGTCATGGGGTTTACCTTCGGGTTTGGCGCGCCCATGGGGTATGCGGCGGCTGCCGGACATTTATCTTGGGCGCAGGCGGCTTTGTATGCGGCAACCATTGTATGGCAACTGGGGTTTGATACCATTTACGGCTTTCAGGATATGGAAGATGATGCCCGTATTGGTGTGAAATCCACATCTCGCCTTATGGTGGGGCGGGCGCGTGGGTTTATTGGCACCTGTTACGGGCTGATGCTTGTTTTGCTGGCTGTGGCGGCTGTTTTTGCAGGTGCTGGCCCGTTGTTCTGGGTGGCTTTGGTGTTGCCTGCCATATTGTTGTGGCAGCAGGCTCGTAAGGTAGACCCCACAAGCCCCGCTTTGTGTCTGGCCCAATTTCGGGCTAATCGAGAAATTGGCTTGGCCGTAGCGCTGGCGCTGGTTGCCGGGTTGATAGCTGTATAAGCCTGCATGCTTCAGATGAAAGAAACCACGTTCATGAAATCCATTTTCCGGGCTGTTCTTCCAGCGGCTATGGGGTTGGTTCTGGCTGGCAGCCAGGCTTATGCACAGGACGATGCCGGTGAAACGCCTATTCCCGTGGCATCTTCTTCCGCACCGGCTGCTGTGGCGCTTTCTGCATCCGATAAAGTATGGCTGAAGCGGATTGAGCAGGCGCTTAACCAGTCCAAAACCTTTCAGGCCCGTATTCAGCAGCTTGACGCAGAAGGAAAGCGCACAACTGGCACCGTGTGGATGAAGCGCCCCGGCCAGATGCGTCTGGCGTATGATCCGCCTTCACCGCTGCTTTTGGTAGCCAACGGAGGCAAGGTTGTGTTCCGGGATAATCAGCTAGACCAAACCACGGTTATTCCTATTGAGCGCACGCCGTTGGGCCTTTTGCTGCGTCCCCATGTTAGTCTGACAGATGATGTAACAGTTACGGGTTTTCAGCATGATAACGGGTTGGTGCAGGTCACACTTGTGCGCACATCCTCCCCCGGTGATGGCAGCCTGACACTGGTTTTTTATGAAACACCAGTTGCTCTGCGGTCATGGAGTGTGCTGGACGCGCAGGGGCGCGAAACCCGCGTAACCTTGTTTGATGTGCATGCGGGCGCAGACATTCCGGCAAGCACTTTCGTCCTGCCTGCCGAGGACAACTAAACTGTGTTGAAAGCAGCTTTTTCCGTGCTTCTTCTGGAAAAAGCTGCCGTGCAGGCCGATATATTCACACAGATTGAGACAGATTGAAGTGAGGCACGCAGGCTATGGCCGCAGAGCGTGAACCCCCGATAATGGGTGATGATCTTTTTGGGCTTCCTCCCGAGCAGCCGCAGGGAAGAAATGCGGACGCACGTAAAAAGCCAGCGCCCATGCAGCCGTTGGCAGACCGTTTGCGCCCGCAGCGGTTGGAAGATGTGGTAGGGCAGGCGCATCTGCTGGGGCCAGAGGGTGCGCTCACACGCATGCTGGAACGTGGTTCTCTTGCCAGTTTAATTCTGTGGGGAGGGCCGGGTGTTGGTAAAACCACTATCGCCCGCCTTTTGGCGCAGGCTGCCGGGCTAAAGTTTGTGCAGCTTTCTGCTGTGTTTTCTGGCGTGGCGGATCTGAAAAAAGCCTTCGAGAACGCGCGCAGGCAGGCGGAAGTGGGTGGCGGCACGCTGCTGTTTGTAGATGAAATCCATCGCTTCAACCGCGCGCAGCAGGATGGCTTTTTGCCGGTTGTAGAAGATGGCACTGTTGTGCTGGTTGGTGCCACAACCGAGAATCCTTCTTTTGCGCTCAACTCGGCTTTGCTTTCACGCTGTCAGGTTATGGTTCTCAACCGGTTGGATGACCCAGCTTGTGAAGCGCTTCTGGTAAGGGCGGAGGAAGAAACCGGCAGGCCCTTACCACTGACGGAAGATGGACGTGTGACCCTTCGCGCCATGGCAGATGGTGATGGTCGCTATCTGCTGAACATGGTGGAGCAGCTTTTAAGCCTGAAAACAGAAAAGCCACTGGATGCGCAGGCTCTTTCCCGCCTGTTGGCAAAACGCGCCATTTTGTATGATCGCGATAGGGAAGAGCATTACAACCTGATTTCAGCTCTGCATAAATCCATGCGCGGATCAGACCCGGATGCCGCCCTTTACTGGTTTGCCCGTATGCTGGAAGGTGGGGAAGATCCACGTTATCTGGCCCGCCGTATGACACGCTTTGCCGCAGAAGATGTTGGTATGGCAGACCCGCACGCCCTGCCATTGGCCGTGGCCGCGTGGGAAACATATGAGCGTTTGGGTTCGCCGGAGGGCGAGTTGGCCTTGGCACAACTGGTGGTGCATCTGGCTACCGCCCCAAAATCCAACGCGGTTTATAAAGCCTATGGCGCAGCCCGCCGCGCTGCCAAAGCTACAGGCAGCCTGATTCCACCAGCACATATTCTAAACGCCCCCACCAAGCTGATGCAGGATATCGGTTACGGTAAGGGCTACCAGTATGATCATGATGCGGAAGAAGGCTTTTCTGGGCAGAATTATTTTCCCGACGGCATGAAGCGGCAGAACTTCTATAATCCAACGGGCAGAGGCTATGAACGGGAGGTTCGTCACAGGCTAGAAACATGGTCCCGCTTGCGGGATCGGCGTTAGTCGTGAATATCGGCGCATGAGTGTTGTCAATCGTACCGTAAGCGAAGACGAAGCTGGTATTCGTCTGGATCGCTATTTTCGCCGCCATTACCCGCATCTTACGCAGGGGGCTCTCCAAAAACTGTGCCGCACGGGCCAGATTCGTGTTGAAGGCAAAAGGGTAGAAGCCTCCACCCGGTTGGAGTCGGGGCAAACGGTGCGTGTACCCCCCATACCCATGGCCGCCAAGCCTGCGCGTGATGTGCTCCGCCCGCTGGATGAAAAACTGGCGCGCGAAATCCGCAAGATGGTGGTGTATCAGGACAAGCACGTTATTGTTCTCAACAAGCCCGCAGGGCTTGCTGTGCAGGGTGGCCCCGGCATTACCAAGCATATTGATATGATGCTGGATGGCCTGCGTGAGGAGGACGACCCGCGCCCGCGGCTGGTGCACCGGATTGATAAAGATACCTCCGGCTTGCTGCTGTTGGCGCGCACCCCCGGTGTGGCGGCCAAGCTTGCGGCCTCTTTCCGTGGTCGAGACGTAAAAAAAATTTACTGGGCTGTTGTAGTCGGGCGGCCTGATCCCCTTTCGGGCGAGATAGATCAGCCATTGGCCCGTTTGGGGGCTGGTCCCGGTTCCATAACCGTGGCGGCTGACCGTAAGGATGCCGATGCGCAATCTGCACGTTCTGTTTACGAAGTGCTGGATTCGGCTGCGCGTAAGTTCTCTTGGCTGGAGCTTTCACCGCTTACCGGGCGTACGCATCAGCTCCGTGTGCATTGCGAATCTTTAAGCACACCTATTTTGGGTGATCCCAAATATGGTGGGGCGGCAACACATCCTTCTGGCTTTACAGATAGGCTGCATCTGCATGCCCGTACGCTGGATATGCCGCACCCAGCAGGTGGTCGCTTAACCGTCAGTGCCGAATTGCCGCCTCATATGCGTGAAACCTTCCGAACTCTTGGGTTTGTGCCGGGCACTACCCCGCCACCCTTACGCCGTGGTGGCCAAGGATAAGGACGGTTTAAGTTGAAACAGGAGAAACGCACATGCGTCTGAAATGGAAAATCGGCCTGCTGGCGGGGGCCGCTGTTCTGGCGCTGGGCGGTGCCATGATTGTATCTGCCACGCAGGATGCAGACTGGCTTAAAACACGGTTGGCCGATGCAGTGGAAAGCAGCACAGGCCGCCACCTGACCATCGGCCAGTTGCATGTGTGGATTCTGCCTTTTCCGTGGGTGGAAGCAAAGGATGTAAAACTTTCCAGCGTGGCGGAAGATGGCGTGAACATGCTGGATATCGGGCAAGTGCGTGCCCGACTGGCATTGTTGCCACTGTTTTCTCATCGCATTGCGTTTGAAGATGTCAGCCTTATCAGCCCGCAGATGCAGTTGCGACGGCTGGCAGATGGGCGGGCAGACTGGCACTTCACACCGCAGGAGCGCCAGAGCAGTAGTGGCTCTTCGTCTTCCAGCTCCGGTAAAATGCACTGGAATCTGACGGTTTCAGATCTATCACTCACGCAGGCACAGGTTGCTTGGCATGATGCAGTGCATCATCGTTCTGGCGCGTTTCAGGTTGCCGAGGGTAAGGTTAAGGGGCTTTCAGGTAACGCACCTGACTTTGACATAAAGCTGCGTAAAGGAGTTGGGCAGTTAGCGCTTACAGGGCAAACAGGGCCTTTGTTGCCAATGTCTGCCCAGTTGCCAATGCAGCTGAGAATTTCCCTTACCGTTAATGGTCATCCTGCCGGGATGGCGCATATAGATGGGTCCATCACAGATCCGCAGGGCCAAAAAGTCTATGCGTTGCAGATTGGTGGTTCTGTTGCGCAACTGCGTGATCTGAATGTCTTTTTCCCACATGCAAATTTACCTGATGGCCGGAACGTATCTGTAGATATGGCTGTTGGCGGGCAAGGTGCGCAGCCTGCGCCGCAAAGCCTGCACGTGCGTGCTGAAAATGTGGATGTAGGTGCATGGCTGCCACAGGCCGCATTAACTCGGGTGGTAATAGATACGGCTGGCCCCACAGACCCTGTAACGGCTCAGATTGATGGTCAGGTTGGTGCGCAGGTATTGAGCCTGCGTGGCACGGTAGGAACAATGCAGCAGTTGGCTGCGCCCGAACACGTTGCGCAGCAGATTGTGCCGGTGGATTTAACGCTCACGCAGGGTGAATCCAGCATACACGGCACAGGCACCTTAAGCGCTGGAGCTTCTGCACTGGATGTGCACGGTCAGCTTGCACACGTAGTGCCGGGTGGTGATCTGCCCGCGGCCAATGATCTCAAAGTGGATGGTCACATAGATATTGCCGATACGGCATCTATTGTAAGGCATCACGCTGCGCCAGATGTGCTGCGTAGCGCACGAGGTGCCATGGATATACAGGCACAGAGCGTAAACTGGCAGGGCGTGACATGGGCGCATGTTAGCACGCATGCCACATTGCAAAACAGCAGGCTGACACTTGAGCCCGTGCAGGCAGAAGGCAATGGTTTCCAGCAGGCCGGACGCTTGGTGTATGACGTGGCAGGCGCCTTGCCTCAGATTGAATTGGCAGCGCATCCTGTCTTTTTGCCATTGCCTGTTGTTGAGCGCTGGCTTGGCCTTTCTTCATCTCTTTCTGGTAAAGTGCAGCTTGTGGGCGCGGTTTCCACGCAAGGGGAAACACCAGAAGAACGACGCAACAACCTGGACGGGCATCTTGGGGTTTCGGTTGTGGATGGCAGCGTAAGTGGTGCTGCTATTCGCACGCTTTTGGGGCCGCAGGTGCCTGTTAAAGGCAAAATGCCCGTAAGGTGCTTTGGCAGCCATATGCAGTTTGCGCAGGGTAACGCCAATATTGATATGCTGGGGCTGGAAACACCGTTTCTGGTTCTGCATGGGCACGGCACTGTGGGGCTGGGCTCTCAGACGCTGGATATGCATCTGTCTCCTCGCGTGTTGTTGGGTGGAGCTTCGGCTTCTTCCGATGTTGCGGTTACAGGCACAGTGTCAGACCCTAAGCCGCGTATGGACCCGGCCTATGAAGGCCGATACGGCATAAGCATTGGCGGAAATGATGGAGAGGGAGATAACTGCCCCTCCATGCTTTCTGCCGCGCGTGAGGGCGTGGCGGGGCCAGATGCACCGCAGAAAAAAGCGGGTAAGGAAGGAAAGGTCATGAACATGTTGCGTGGCTTGGGGCTGTTCCAATGAAAATGGCATCTACCGAACATAATGTTTCAGGCAATGCGCCTGTTGGCCGCAAACGGTTCTGGAAGCAGGCAAACGTTGTGCCGGAAGAGCAGGGGTTTGCCGTGCAGCTTGATGGGCGCAGCATTCGTTTGCCACGTAAGACTCCGTTATGTGTGAAATCTCGCGCATTGGCGGATGCGCTAGCGGCAGAATGGCAGGCTGCTGGGCAAAATGCAGATGGTCGTTTTTCACCTGCTGATTTGCCACTTACAGGCATTGCGGGCTCCATGATCGAGCGTATTCCTGCAGAGCGGGAAGGGGTTTTGCGTAGCCTTCTGGCTTATGCGGGCAGTGATCTGCTGTGCTATCGGGAGCCGGGGGAAGGCAAGCTGGCACAGGCCCAACGTAAGGAATGGGATCCGTGGCTGGAGTGGCTGCATAAGCAATATGAAGTCACTCTGCACACATCATCTGGTGTGATGCCGATTGTGCAGCCCGAAGAGTCTTTACAGAAGCTCTACAATGCCATGGAAAAGCTGAACCCAGCGGAATTGGCCGTGCTTGCTGTTTCCGTGCCAGCATTGGGGAGCCTTGTATTGGGTTTGGCGCTGGTAAATGGTGCTGGTTCGGTAGATGAGCTGGTAGCTAGTGCAACGCTGGATGAACGTATGCAGATGGCTGTGTGGGGTGAGGATACGGAAATAACGGACCGTATTGCCGGTATACAGCGGGAAGTGGCCGATGCAGCCCGTTTTCTGGAATTGGCAGGCAAGCCTACGGCCTGATGTCAACCCGCATACCCAAGGATTTATATGCGGCGTAACCCTTGGCAAGTTTGGAATCTTCCCCAAGTATGAAGCAGTTCAAGCTTTAAGGAGCATAGATATTATGAAAATCAAAAAGACCCTTCTGGCAGCAATTGTGGCTGCAGGTGTTTCTGTTGCAGGCGTAAGCGCGCATGCAGAACCGGGTAACGGATTTAATGGAAATGGCTTTGGCCCCGGCATTCCGGGTGCAGGGCTGAATGCTCTGGATGGCATTGATCTCACCAAAAAGCAGCGCAAGCAGATCCAGACCATTCTGCAGGAAGCACACCGTCAGGATCAGGCTCAGGATCTCCGTGGTGATTTCGACAAAATCCACCGCCAGATTGAAGATGCTCTGACATCCCCCGGCCCGGTGGATAAAGACAAGGTTGCAACGCTGCAGCAGGAAATGGCTACCCTGCGCGCCCAGCGTGAATCTCAGCATCTGGAAACAGCTTCCCGTATCCATGATGTGCTGACAACTGATCAGCTGGCCCAGATTCATGCGCGTCAGGTTAAGATTCATGATCTGCTGGATCAGCTTCATGCTGTTGAGCATCCGACCCCGGCGGCTGATGCAGACAAATCTGGCAAGTAAACCACCAGAAGGTTCTTGACTCTCGCAGGGGTATCCCGTAACCCCTGCAACAAATCAGGCCCGCCACTCCGCGAGTGTTCGCGCAGTGGCGCGTCTTGTTATGGGGTGTGATACTTTTGTTCGAAGCTCTTTCAGGCAAGCTTTCCGGCGTTTTTGATGGCCTCGCTAAACAGGGAGCGCTGTCTGAAGCCGATGTTCTGGAGGCAATGCGGGAAGTCCGTTTGGCTATGCTGGACGCCGACGTTGCGCTGCCTGTTGTTAAAGACTTCGTTAACAAAGTTAAGGAACGTGCCGTTGGGCATGAAGTGCTGGAAAGCATTTCTCCCGGTCAGGCTGTCGCTAAAATCGTCAATGATGCACTTATTGATGCTCTTGGCGGTGCAGGGGCTGTTCCCCTTAATCTAAATTCCACCCCACCTGTTCCCGTTTTGATGGTTGGTTTGCAGGGGTCTGGTAAAACCACTACCTCTGGTAAGTTGGCCCTTCGCCTTAAAACGCGTGAACGTAAAAAGGTTCTGCTTGCTTCTCTGGATACGCAGCGCCCCGCAGCACAGTTGCAGCTTGCACAGTTAGCGGAGCAGGTTGGCGTTACGTCCCTGCCGATTGTGGCTGGGCAGACACCTGTAGAAATTGCCAAGCGTGCCCTCGATACAGGGCGGCTTGAAGGTTACGATGTCGTTATCCTCGATACCGCCGGTCGTCTTTCCATAGACGAAGCGTTGATGGACGAGGTGCGGCAGATTCGTGATGTCACACATCCGGCAGAAACCCTGCTGGTTGTAGATGCCATGACCGGGCAGGATGCCGTAAATACCGCCAAAGCCTTTAATGAGGCCGTGGGTGTAACCGGCGTTGTGATGACCCGGATGGATGGTGATTCCCGCGGTGGTGCAGCGCTTTCCATGCGTGCCATTACCGGTGCCCCCATCAAGCTGATTGGTACGGGTGAAAAGCTGGACGGGCTGGATGAGTTTTATCCAGAACGTGTGGCAGGCCGTATTCTTGGTTTGGGTGATATTGCCGGGCTTGTTGAGAAAGCCGCCGATACGCTTGATCAGGAAGAAGGTGAGCGCCTCGCCCAGAAGATGATGGCGGGCAAGTTCGATCTGGATGACTATGCATCCCAGATCCGCCAGATCAACAAACTGGGTTCTATTTCCGGTATTCTGGGTATGCTGCCGGGTATGGGTAAAGTTAAGGAAGCTTTGGGGGACAAGGATCTTGATACCTCGATCCTAAAAAAGCACCTTGCCATTATTTCTTCCATGACCAAGGCAGAGCGCAAAAAGCCTGCCATTATCAAGGCATCGCGCAAAAAGCGTATTGCTGCCGGGTCTGGATCTACAGTTCAGGATGTTAACAAGCTGCTCAAGCAGTTTGATATGATGTCCTCCATGATGAAGCGCTTCAACAAACTGGGCTTGAAAGGTCTCATGCGCCAGGGAATGTCCGCGCTCATGCCGAAAGGAATGGGAGGGGGAGGGCCGCCGGGTGGACCTGGTGGCAATCCTTTCCGCTAAGGCGGTCTATTTCTAGAAGCAGTTTTTCGGGTTTTTTATTTTTGGGTCTGGAGTAACTCCGAATGAGTCTTAAAATTCGTCTTGCCCGCGCAGGTGCCAAGAAGCGTCCGTACTACCACATCGTTGTGGCAGATAGCCGCAGCCCGCGTGATGGCCGTTTCATTGAAAAGGTTGGCGCTTACAATCCAATGCTGCCGTCTGATCACGCAGAACGCGTGCGTCTGACGGAAGAACGCATCAAGCATTGGCTGTCTGAAGGCGCTCAGCCAACAGATCGCGTGGCACGCTTCCTTGGTAACGCAGGTCTGACACCTAAGCCCGCTTATCGTGAACAGCCTAAAAAGTCTGCTCCGAAGAAGAAGGCACAGGCACGCGCTGCTGAAGCCGCTAAAGCTGTCGAAGCCGCTGCTGCCTAAAGCCTGAAACTATCATGTGCTCAAACCTCATTCTGATGGGCGTTGTTGGTAAACCGCATGGTGTGCGCGGCCTTGTGCATGTGCGCACTTATGCGGAAAACCCACAAACGCTGGAGCAGTCTGGGGCATTGCAGGACGATAAGGGCCGTAAATGGTTCCTCAGTTGGCGTGGGGCGGATAGCGTGGCTGAATTGCGGGATGCCAATGGCACGCCGCTGGCTGATCGTGATGCCGCGCAGGCATTGGTGAACACTCGCCTGTATGTGCCGCGCACGGCTTTGCCTGAACCTGAGGAAGAAGAATTCTACCATGCTGATCTGATTGGCATGGAAGCATTTGAAAACGGTCTTTCTCTTGGTCGTGTTGTGATGGTGCATGATTATGGAGCTGGCGCCAGTCTGGAACTGAGTGATGGTTCCCTTGTTCCATTTACTCAGGCCTGTGTGCCGCAGGTTCATCTGGAACAACGGATAATCACTGTGGTGCGCCCCGAAGAGGTTTCGGGCGAAGAAGGACGCGGCGTTGGTAAACGGCAGAAAACAGAGGTACAGCCATGAACTGGCAGGCCACTGTGCTCACGCTGTTTCCTGAAATGTTTCCGGGCCCACTGGGGCTTTCCCTTGCAGGGCGAGCGCTGGAAAAAGGCTTGTGGACATGTCGGACAGAAGATCTGCGGCAGCATGGTCTGGGCCGGCATCGTGCAGTAGATGATACACCGTTTGGTGGTGGTGCTGGCATGGTTATCCGCCCAGATGTGGTGGATGCCGCTTTTGCTGCCTCTCAGGCACCATCAGATGTGCCGCGTGTGTATCTTACACCCCGCGGGCGCCCGTTAACGCAGCAGGATGTGCGGCGTTATGCGGCTGGTTCTGGGGTATTGTTGCTGTGTGGTCGGTTTGAAGGTGTGGACGAACGTGTGCTGCAAGCGCATGGCGTTGAGCAGGTATCTATCGGAGATTATATTCTCTCGGGTGGGGAAACTGCCGCACTGGTGTTGCTGGATGCGTGTGTGCGCCTGCTACCCGGCGTGATGGGGTGTGAGGAAAGTGGTGTAGAGGAAAGTTTTTCCGAAGGGCTGCTTGAATATCCGCACTATACCCGTCCTGCCGAGTGGGAAGGGCGCGCTGTGCCGGAAATCCTGCTTTCGGGCAATCATGCCGCCATCGCGGCCTGGAGGCAGAAGCAGGCAGAAGAAATAACGCGGGAAAGAAGGCCGGATCTGTGGTCTGCCTGGCTGGCTCGCAAGGAAAGAAACATGGCTGAAGCTGTGGGCGGGGCCGCACAGACAGACCATTTTGGGGTTTGAGGAAGGATACCGACATGAACATCATTCAGCAGTATGAAGCTGCAGAAATTAAGCGTCTGACAGCAGAGCGCGCTGTTCCGGAATTCGAAGCCGGTGATACGGTGCGCGTTTCCGTTAAGGTGCAGGAAGGTGAACGTACCCGTCTGCAGGCTTTTGAAGGCGTTGTGATTGCCCGTTCCAACAAGGGCCTAAACAGCAACTTCACCGTGCGTAAGATTTCCAATGGTGAAGGTGTGGAACGTGTGTTCCCGCTGTACGCACCTACGGTGGCAGAAATCAAGGTTGTGCGTCGTGGTAAAGTGCGTCGTGCAAAACTGTACTACTTGCGTGGCCGCAGCGGTAAGTCTGCTCGTATTGCAGAACGCCCGCGTGAAGTGGTTGCTCCGGCAGCCAGCTAAAACCATATAACCGTTTACTGCGGTCTGATATGGTTTTTTAAACCCGGCTGGCCTATGTCAGTCGGGTCTTTTTGATATATAGCCATACCGCAACAGCATTGGCCCAATAGGTGAGCTGATGCTCGTAGCGTAAGAAATATAAAGGAGGAGGGCATGGGCCCGCGTACGTTGTTCGACAAGATCTGGGATGATCACGTCGTTGAAACTCTGCCCGACGGCACCTCTATTCTTTATATTGACCGGCACCTTGTGCACGAAGTCACCAGTCCGCAGGCGTTTGAAGGCTTGCGTCTGGCGGGGCGTAAACTGCGCCACCCGGAAAAGACCGTGGCTGTGGTTGACCACAATGTGCCTACGTCTGACCGTACCCAGCCGATTGAAGAAGCCGATAGCCGCAACCAGATTGAAACGCTGGAACGCAATGTTAAGGAATTCGGGGTTCCGTATTTCCCGCTGCTTTCTGCCAATCAGGGTATTGTGCACGTTGTTGGGCCAGAGCAGGGGATCTCTCTGCCTGGCATGACTATTGTGTGCGGGGATTCCCATACCTCTACGCATGGTGCACTGGGTTCGCTGGCTTTCGGTATTGGCACGTCGGAAGTTGAGCATGTTATGGCCACGCAGACCATTCTGCAGCGTCCGGCCAAAAACATGCGTGTTACGGTAGATGGCGCGCTTGGTGCTGGCGTTTCTGCCAAAGATATCATGCTGGCTATTATCGGGCATATTGGCACGGCAGGTGGCACAGGGCATGTAATCGAATTTGCAGGTTCCGCTATTCGTGGGCTGGACATGGCTGGCCGCATGACGCTGTGCAACATGGCGATTGAGGCCGGTGCGCGTGCAGGCATGGTTGCGCCAGATGAAACCACGTTTGAATATGTGCGTGGCCGCCCCTTTGCCCCTAAAGGTGAAGAGTTTGACAAGGCCGTAGCCTATTGGAAAACACTGGCTTCTGATGAAGGTGCGCATTTCGATAAGGAAGTGACGCTGCGGGCAGAAGATATCAGCCCCAGCCTGACATGGGGCACCAGCCCAGAAACAGTGCTGCCCATTACGGCCACCGTGCCTAACCCTGCTGATGAAACAGACGAAGCCAAGCGCACCCAAATGCAGCGTATGCTGGACTACATGGGGCTGGAAGCCGGGCAGAAAATTGCTGGCACACCGGTTGATGTTGTTTTTATTGGGTCTTGCACCAACAGCCGTATTGAAGATTTGCGTGCCGCAGCGCAGGTAGCTGCTGGTCGTAAGGTAGCTGAAGGCGTGCGCGCCATGATTGTGCCGGGTTCGGGCAACGTAAAGCGGCAGGCGGAAGAAGAAGGTCTGGACCAGATTTTTCTGGATGCCGGCTTTGAATGGCGTGAGGCTGGGTGCTCCATGTGCCTTGGTATGAATCCGGATCGGCTGACACCGGGCCAGCGCTGCGCTTCTACATCCAACCGTAATTTTGAAGGACGTCAGGGGCCGGGCGGTCGTACGCATTTGGTGTCTCCTGCCATGGCTGCTGCTGCGGCTGTGACGGGGTGCCTGACTGATGTAAGGGAGCTGGCATAATGGAAAAGTTTACAACCCTGTCGGCTATTGCGGCGGCTTTGCCAGAAGCCAACATTGATACAGACAAAATTATTCCGGCACGGTTTCTTAAAACCACGCAGCGCACAGGTTTGGGTAAAAATGCCTTTGATGCCATGCGCTATTTGCCCGATGGCAAAGAAAATCCGGATTTTGTGCTGAACAAGGAACCATGGCGCAAAGCTGAAATCCTGATTACCTATGATAATCTGGGCTGCGGTTCCTCGCGCGAGCATGCGCCTTGGGCGCTGCTGGATTTTGGTATCCGGTGCGTGATTGCGCCTTCTTTTGCAGATATCTTCTTCAATAACTGCTTCAAGAACGGCATTTTGCCGATCCGTCTGCCGCGCGGAATTTGCGATGAGCTGATGGCAGATGCCAGCATGGGCAGCAATGCCCGCCTTACGGTTGATCTGCCCCGGCAGGTTATTGTGCGGCCTGATGGGCAGGAAGTGTCTTTTGAAATCGATCCGTTCCGCAAGCATATGTTGCTGGAAGGTTTGGATGATATTGGCCAGACACTTCAGCATGAAACAAATATCGAAGGGTATGAAAACCGGGAAAACCGGGAAAAACCCTGGATGCCTTCCATTCATATTGATTGATTATTCTGGAGCTGCATGATGACTGAACAGAACACAGCCATAAAACTTCTTGTTCTGCCGGGTGACGGTATTGGCCCCGAAATCATGCGGGAAGTCCGGCACGTTATTTCATGGCTGGAAAGCCGTCGTGGTCTGTCCTTCGATATTACGGAAGATGTGGTCGGTGGCGCTTCGCTGGCAGAATACGGTGAGCCTATCCGTGATGAAGTGATCGAGAAGGCATGGGCTGCGGATGCAGTGCTGTTTGGCTCAGTAGGTGATCCGAAGTGGGCACATGTTGGGTTTGAAAAGCGCCCGGAAGTGGCCATTCTTAAGCTGCGGCAGGAACTGGGGCTGTTTGCCAACCTACGCCCCGCCAAAGTGTTTGATGCACTGGTAGATGCCAGCACGCTTAAGCCGGATGTGGTGCGCGGTCTGGATATTATGATCGTGCGTGAAACAGTGGGGGGTATCTATTTTGGCAACCCGCGCGGTATTGAAACCCTGCCGGATGGCAGTAAGCGCGGTGTGAATACAGAAGTTTACACCACCTCCGAAATTGAACGTGTAGCGCGTGTGGCGTTTGATCTGGCACGCAAACGGTCTAACCGTGTGTGTTCTGTTGAAAAATGCAATGTCATGGAAAGCGGTCTTCTGTGGAAGGAAGTGGTGACAGATGTGCATGCCAAAGAATTCCCGGATGTAGAACTCTCTCACATGCTGGCCGATAACTGCGCCATGCAGATGGTGCGTAACCCGCGTCAGTTTGATGTAATTGTTACCGGCAATCTGTTTGGTGATCTGCTGTCTGATCTTGCATCCATGCTGACAGGCAGCTTGGGTATGCTGCCTTCTGCAACGCTGGGTGCTGTACGCGAAAATGGCAAATTCCCTGCGCTGTATGAGCCTATTCATGGCAGTGCGCCGGATATTGCCGGGCAGGGCATTGCAAACCCAATTGCGCAAATTCTGTCTTTTGCCATGTTGCTTCGTTACTCCCTGAACAAGCAGGAAGAAGCAAATATGATTGAGCAGGCGGTTTCCAACGTTCTGGAAAGCGGTTTGCGCACAGCAGACATCATGAGCGAAGGCATGGCCCGTGTTGGCACATCCGTTATGGGTGAAGCCATTGTGCGGGAGCTGGATAAACTCCAGAAGTAACGTTCTTCGTAAGCTATAAGTTAAAAGACCGTTCCACTTGAGGTGGGGCGGCTTTTTTTTATGGGCAGGAAGTTATGAAGCAGAGTAGACACAAAAAAGGCCGGAACATCCGTAGGATGCCGGCCTTTTTTGGATAGAAGGATGGAAAAGCTTAGAAGCCTTCGCGTTCCAGACGCTTACGTTCCATCTTACGAGCACGGCGCACGGCTTCTGCCGCTTCACGGGCCTTGCGCTCAGACGGCTTTTCGTAGTGCCGACGCAGCTTCATTTCACGGAAGATTCCTTCACGCTGCATTTTCTTCTTGAGCGCTTTAAGAGCCTGATCGACATTGTTGTCACGGACGAGAACGTGCACTTGGTCTCTAACCCCTGTTTCAGAAAAATCCGGGTAACCCGGCTTTTTGTAGATTATACGGAACCGGAACCGTCGCGGCCTTGCGGGGCGCCGATTCCTTTGTTGGCGGCCTCTATAACACGGCCTTTAGACAAGATACAATTTGTTCTTTCGTGTTTAAAATGCACTTCTGAGTGCTTTTATTGTGCAACCTTCATAGAAATGGGGTGAAAAATGGCAGTTCTTGCAATAGCCCGCATGGGGCACCCGGTTTTAAGGCAGCCCGCGCAGGAGGTGCCAGACCCCACAGCCCCAGATATTCAGCGCCTGATAGCGGATATGCGCGAAACTCTGGAAGAAAGCGGTGGTGTAGGGTTGGCGGCTCCGCAGGTTTTTGTTTCCCAAAGGCTTTTTATTTACAGCGTGCCGCTTGCCCGGAGTGAAGGGGAGGATGATCCGCCTTTGCCTGTTCAGGTTTTGATCAACCCGGTTTTAACGCCGGTTGATGATGAAAAGCTGCTACGGGCGGAAGGCTGCCTTTCCCTGCCTGATCTGCGAGGGGAAGTGCCGCGATACAAGCGGATATGGTATGCCGGGTTTGATCAGCATGGGCAGAAGGTTGAAGGCATGGCCACAGGTTTTCGGGCACATGTCATGCAGCACGAAATGGATCATCTGGATGGAATCCTCTATCCCATGCGGATGACCGATATGAGCAAATTTGGGTTTGCAAAAGAAATCACACGGTATGGGGCGTAGGGCATGAGCATGGGTGCAGGTAAGATAAGTCAGGCTATCTCATTGGCAGTGGCAACTTTGGCTGCTGGCATTATGCCTGCGCCTTTGGAGCGTGACCCAGCGCGGGATGAGATCCTGCGCAAGATGGCTGCTGTGGCTGGAGAGCGCGGATGGGGCATAGATGTGCTGCTGCGAGTGGCAGGCCCAGATGCTGATTTATTGTTTCCGGGTGGCAGTGCAGAGCTTGTGGAAGCATGGTTCGATCTATGTGACAGAGATATGCTGGAAGCCATGTGGAATACGGAAGAAGAGCCTCGCTTAAGCCAGCGTGTGCGGCAAGCACTGCTGTATCGGCTTCCAGTGGATGCGTCTGTCCGTTCAGCCACGCGTAAAGGTCTCTCTGTTTTGCTGGCTCCATGTGAGGGAAAAGCACTGCGCCGGAGCATGATGCGCACCATCAATACCATCTGGCAGGCTGCACAGGATGATTCCTCGGGGCTAACTTACGTGACCAAGCGCCTGAGCTTGGGCGGTGTGTATACCTCTGTGCTGTTGTACTGGCTGGCGCGTGGCGATAATGAAGCCGCTTTGGCAGCCTTTGTTGATAGGCGTCTGGCAGATGTTCTGCGCATTGGGCGCATCAAAGCCCGTATGGGTGGTTTTCCCTTTATGGCGCGGGCCTAAAAGCCTTTTGCGGGGAGCCTAAACACCTATGTCCTTACCTCATGAAACGGCAGGGGCAGATCTGCTCTTTCTGCGGGAAGAACAGTTGCGTCTGGCGCAAACCCTTATGTTTCTGGCATCGCGCGATATGGCGCAGGCCGTTGAGCCAGTTCTGGAAGAAGATGGCTTGGGCCACGCGCATTATCGGGTGTTGCAGGTTTTGGCGTTTAGCCCCGGTATTCCTGTTAGTCGCCTTCAGGCTGTGTTGGGGGTGACAAAACAAAGTCTTGGCCGCACCATGCATGAGCTAGAAGCAAGGCAGTATCTGGAAAGCCAACCAGGCCGTCAGGACAGGCGCCAACGTCTGCTTTTTTTAAGCCCGGCAGGCAAAGCAGCAGAGGCCAGACTGTTTGCTGTTGTGCGCCAGCGCCTTGTGGCTGCGTATCGGGAGGCAGGAGGCGCAGCCGTGGAGGGGTTTCGGCGCGTAATGCGTGGAATGTTATCCGAGCAGAGTCGGTCTGTATTGAATGAAGATGCAGCAGGCAAAAAAGGAGGGCGGCATGGAGCATGAGCGCGAGAGTGTGGAAGAAGATGTCGCCCCGCATGTTATTGTGGTGGATGATGATCCGCGGTTGCGGCGGCTGCTGCAACGCTATCTGTTTGAGCATGGTTTTCGGGTAAGCGTGGCGGCTAGCGCAGCAGAAGCACGGCAGACACTAGAAGGCATTCAGCCAGATGCCATGGTGTTGGATGTAACCATGCCGGGTGAAAACGGCTTGGAATTGACACGCGCTCTCCGTGATGAAGGGCAGGAACTTCCGATCCTGCTTCTTACAGCACGCGGAGAGCCAGCAGACCGCATTACGGGGCTGGAAGCCGGTGCTGACGATTATCTCGGGAAACCTTTTGAGCCACGCGAACTGCTTTTGCGCCTGAAAGCACATTTGCGGCGGCATCAACCTGCTCCGGCAACGGATAATCTGCGTATCGTGCGGTTGGGGGACAAAGAATTTGATCCCGTTCGGCTTATTCTAAGCGGCCCCAATGGCACCATTCATCTTACGGGAGGGGAGGCTGCTCTGCTTTCCGTATTGGCACGCAGGCCCAATGATGTGTTCTCGCGCGAGGAAATTGCCAAGGCGCTGGACATGGCAGAAATTGGAGAGCGCGCCGTTGACGTTCAGGTGACGCGCCTAAGGCGGCGTATTGAGCCTGACCCCAAAGAGCCACGATACCTGCATACCATTCGTGGGCGTGGGTATGTGCTCAAACCGGGGCTGTAAGACATAAACCATGCGGCGCAGCGGGCTAAAACTTTTTCCATCCTCATTCTGGAAGTCACGCAGGGTGGAAAAATCCATGCGGCGCGTACTTCCACGCTCACTTCTGGCGCGGTCTTTGCTGATTGTGTTGATCCCTTTGCTAATCACGCAAGGTATCGCGCTAGAAGTGTTTTACGGAAATTTTCTACAGGTTGCCTCGCGCCGTCTTTCAGATTCGGTTACATCAGAAATTGTCCTCTCATTAAATGCCTTGGAGCGTTTGAAAAAACCGGCAGACAGGCAGTGGTTTGTAGAGCAGGCCCAGCAACATTTGCAGTTGGTGGAATCGTGGCACTCCAATGCACGGCTTAGGCGTTTTGGTTCTACCCACGTGTTGGGCCCTATGGATGAAGATCTGGCCCGTGCGCTGCGTGCCTCTATTAGCTACCCTTTTTTCGTAAACTGGCGAGAAGACCCCCATACAGTCAAAATTTCCATTCAGTTGCCAGATGGTGTGCTGGATGTAGAAGCGCCTCGTAAGCGGCTGGATATGGGGCAGATCTGGCTGTTTGTGGCATGGGCGGTTGGCAGTTCTTTGCTGCTGTTTGTGATTGCCAGCCTGTTTATGCGCAATCAGGTGCGAGCTATTCGGCGTCTGGCTCATGCGGCAGAGCAGTTTGGACTTGGGCGTGATATTGGCCCTATTCGTCCAGCAGGGGCGCAGGAAGTGCGCAAAGCGGCTGTGGCCTTTAACCGCATGCAAGACCGGATTTATCGCTTTGTATCACAGCGTACGGGAGTTCTGGCGGGGGTATCGCATGATTTGCGCACGCCACTAACACGCCTGCGTCTTTCTTTGGACATGATGCCCCGTACCGGCATGGTGCGTGCAGAAGATATTCAACCCGATGTTGAGGATATGATTGGTGACGTGGCTGAAATGGAGCACATGATTGCCAGTTACTTGGCCTTTGCACGTGGGGAAGGGGCCGAAAATGTTGCGGAAACCGAAATAGAACCCTTTTTGGAAGACGTGGCTGCTGCGGCCCGGCGAGCTGGCGCGCATGTTTTCTCGGTGCGTGTGGCGCCAGGGTTGCGGGTGCATATGCGCCCAGATGCCATGCGGCGCGCATTAACCAATTTGGTGGATAATGCCCGACGCTATGCGAAGCATATCAATTTAAGCGCTCAAGGCCGATCAGATGGCGTTGTGGTGATGGTAGATGATGATGGGCCAAGTATCCCCCCGGAGCGCCGTGATAGCGTTCTACGAGCTTTTGAGAGCGGGCGTGGGGGCGGAACTGGACTGGGGCTGACAATCTCACGCGATATCGTGCGTGCGCATGGCGGCGAGATGGAATTGCTGGATTCTCCAATGGGTGGTCTGCGCGTCAGGCTGTTCCTGCCGCGCTAGACCCATTGGTGGTTACAAAGAGTTGCCGGAACCAAAGTGGCCTGGGCCCTGATTGTTCATGCCCATACCACCAGCGCCACCGCCAGCCGAACCAGCGCCCATCATGTTTTGCATGGGGTTGTAGCGGCCCACGTTCCCCAGAATCTGCTGCAGGATGTTGATTTTTGTGCCCGGCGTAGGGGTGATGCTGTTGATCATAGCCACAGAGCGGGAATCTTTTTTGTTCAGTGTGCGAAGGCTCTGAAGGTTGCCTGCATCATCAAACTTCAGCACCACAACCTGCTGCTTACCGATTCCGGGAAAATCCATGGGAATCAGATATGTGCTCATGGAAATATAAATCCATGTGTTGTCATCAAATGCTCCCTTGGTGGTGGGGGAGCCTAGCAAATCCAGCGCATCGGCCCGTGTGCTGGCGCCGGGGATAAGCTGGTTATAATCATCCGCTTCAATTAGGGAACCACGCAGCGTGGGGGTTGGCCCAAATACGGCACAGCCAGAAAGTGCTATCACTGCCGCCAACGCGCCGCAGGTATTCCGCAGGCGTGATATTTTGTTCTGGCGTGGCTGCTTCATTCGGTTGGGGCTTCCCTAAGTATAACATTTAAGGCATCTGCACATCGCGGCCATGTAACAGTCGGATGCCTCAAACTGATACGAAGCGTCAATTACAGAATGGTTTTTTCCGTTCGTTTTTGCACTTTACCCCCTTTAGCTTTCCTTCAAAAAGCCCCAATTAGAAAAAGCGTTGCAGGTGGGTTTGTACCCGTAAGTGTATGCGCACCTGTAAACGATCTTCCTCTGCCAGCTCAGGAGGCTGCCATGTCTGAAAAACCAGAATTTTCCCGCCCAATGGCATTGCGCCGAATCGGAGGGCAGCAAACTTCAGTGACGGTGGAAGCCACAGAGCAGGAATGTGCAGCGATTGCCCGTCGCCTTGGTTTGCCAAAAATTACACTTTTCCGGTGTCGATATCTGCTTAAGGCGGACAGACACAGTGTAGTAGAGGCAGAAGGGGCGCTGGCTGTTCATTATACGCAGACCTGCGTTGTGAGCCTTGAAAACTTTGAGGATGTTCTGGCAGGAGCATTCAACGTTCGGCTTGTGCCTTCTGAATGGTTTGTAGAGCCGGATGAGCCAGATCTGGATGCTATTGATGAAATCCCGTATGAAGGGCAGGACATAGATCTGGGCGAAGCCGCTGTAGAGCAGTTTGCGCTTGATCTAGACCCATACCCACATGCGCCAGAAATTGATCTACCAGAGGGTCTTGTTCTGAGTGAGGAAGAGGCAGAGAAGCTTCTGGAAGAAGGGGAGCAGGATGAAAAGCAGAACCCCTTTGCAGCCCTCTCTTGGCTAAAACCGGGGAAGGCCTGATCTAGGCGCGCTACGGTTTTCTTTCTGGATTGCTTGCGAAAATGCTTGCTGTCTGCTAGAGGCCCCGGCTCAGTCTGGTGATAAACCTGTGTTGTTGTCTGGTAGGGTGAAAAACCACGCTGCCAGGCGTTTTTAAACCGTTTTTCAAGAGGGGGCTCGGGCTCATGGCTGTACCCAAGAAGAAAACCTCGCCTTCACGTCGTGGCATGCGTCGCAGCCATGAAGCTCTGAACGTGGAAGCTTTTGCTGAATGCTCTAACTGTGGCGAACTGAAGCGCCCGCACCATGTGTGCAGCCATTGTGGCCATTACGATGGTCGTGAAGTGGTTGCTTCTGGTAAGGCACTTAAGGTTGCTGTCCGCGCTTAATAGCGTGGGTTTGCGGTAAAGCGCGCATTACAGCGTGATGCGCGTTCTGTGGGAGCAAGGCATCTGCGGTATGGCAGAGAAGCAGGCATGAACAAGACCGAGATTCCAGATAATTCCCTTTCTGAACAGGACGAGGTGTTCAGCCTTGCCGTGGATGGAATGGGAGGTGATGGGGCTCCGGAAGTTGTTGTGGCCGGGCTCGCCGCCGCCGCTGAACGGCACCGAGGCATCAAGGTGCTGCTGCTGGGGGATGAAGCCCAGTTGCGGCCTTTGCTGGCAAAGTACCCTAAGGCTGCATCCATATGCACCATCTGGCATACGGATCAGTCTATCCCAATGGATATGAAGCCAACATCTGCTTTGCGGATGCGGCAATCGTCCATGCGCCTTGCCATGGATGCCGTGGCAAGTGGCCGCGCCCGTGGTGTGGTTTCTGCTGGTAACAGCGGCGCCATGCTGGCTTTGGCCAAAATTGTTGTCAAAACCCTTCCGGGTATTTCCCGTCCGGCCATGGCGGCCATCAGCCCGACTATCAAGGGTGATGTGGTTATGCTGGATTTGGGTGCAAATGTGGCGTGTGACTGGCGCAACCTTGTAGAGTTTGCCGTAATGGGCGAAGCTTTTGCCAAGGCCGTGTTGGGGCTGCCTGCACCCTCTATCGGGTTGCTCAATATCGGTTCGGAAGAGCTGAAGGGTGATGAAAAGCTGCGTGTAGCAGCAGAAGCCCTGCGAGAAAGCCCTTTGGCTTCGCAGTTCCACGGGTTTGTGGAAGGGCATGATATTACCGCAGGCACAACCGATGTGGTTGTAACTGATGGTTTTACCGGAAATGTCGCGCTTAAAACCGGGGAAGGGGTGCTTAAAATGGCAACCACTCTCCTGCGGCGCGTATTTAAGCGTGGTATTGTTTCCAAAATTGGATATCTGCTTGTGCGTCCGGGCTTGGAACGCATGAAAGAATGGCTTGATCCACGCCGTTACAATGGGGCCGTTTTTGTAGGCCTGAATGGTGTGGTTGTTAAGTCTCACGGCGGCACGGATGCAGAAGGTTTTACCGCAGCGGTTGATGTGGCAATGGATATGGTGACGCACGGATTTAATGACAGTATTCGTGATCGTCTTTCCCATATGAGTGCACTTCTCTCTCCCCAGCAAAATGCGGAGGAGCGCGAGCCAGCGGTTCCCGTTTCCTGATTGGTGCAAGACTGTCTGATCAGTAGCGGCATGTTGGGTCGCTACCGCATGCTGTTGGCTGATAATGAAAGAACGGTTTATGGCGAAACGTTCGCTTCTGGTAGGGTTTGGCGGTTTCCTGCCAGATCGGGTTGTCAGCAATGCAGAGCTGGCAGAACGTCTTGAAACATCAGATGAATGGATCAAAACCCGCACAGGTATCACCCGCCGCCATCTTGTTGGGCCGAATGATACGGCAGCTAGCATGGGCGCAGAGGCCGCACGGCGCGCCTTGGATTATGCGGGGCTGACGGCTGAAGATATTGATGCGGTTTTTGTAGCAACAGCTACGCCAGATCAAGCTTTTCCAGCAACGGCTGTACGTATTCAGGCTGCATTGGGTATGAAGCAGGGCTTTGGCTTTGATATTGCGGCTGCGTGCTCTGGCTTTATTTTTGCTCTTTCTACGGCAGATGCGTTTATCCGTTCCGGCCAGATTCGGAACGCGTTGGTTATTGGTTCTGAAGTGTATTCCCGTATTATGGATTGGGAAGACCGTGCAACCTGCGTGCTGTTTGGGGATGGTGCTGGTGCGGTTGTGCTCTCCGCTTCGGATGAGCCGGGTGATCGCGGCATTCTTTCCACGCATTTACATTCCGATGGTACAGCAGGGGATCTGTTGTATGTGGATGGTGCTGTAGGCCAGCCGGACAAAAGCGGGCATCTGAAAATGAGCGGCCGTGATGTGTTCCGCCATGCCGTGGGTAAGCTTTCTTCTTCTGTAGATGAAGCGCTGGAAGCTGAAGGTCTTTCTTACGCAGATGTAGATTGGTTGGTGCCGCATCAAGCCAATATCCGTATTATCGAAGGCGTTGCCAAAAAACTGAACCTGCCTGCTGAGCGGGTGGTGATAACGGTTGATCGGCATGCCAATACATCGGCTGCATCTGTGCCTTTGGCATTGGATGAGGCTGTGCGCGATGGGCGTATTCAAAAAGGTGATCTGGTTTTGATGGAAGCCTTGGGTGGCGGCCTGACATGGGGATCTGCTTTGGTAAGGCTATAATTTTAGAACATATTGTAAGCACAACTGCGTGAATGAATTGACGCGGCGTGTAAGCGTGTTACTTTATTTTTTATGGAAACTGTCACTCGTGCATCCTTGATAGAGCAGATCTATCAGCAGGTTGGCCTGTCTCGTAAAGAATCCTCCGTTCTTCTGGAAGATGTTCTGGAGACGGTGATGGATGCTCTTGAACGCGGCGAAAGTGTTAAAATCAGCGGATTTGGCACTTTTTCGGTTAGGAAAAAAGGCCAGCGGAGCGGCCGTAATCCGAAAACGGGTGAGGAAGTTCCGATTTTGCCGCGTTCGGTCTTGGTCTTTCGTCCGAGTCAGCTTCTGCGCGCTGAAGTAAACCACGAAACGCTAGATGCAGAAGCGGAGCATGATCATGACTGATGAAGCGCAGACTTTTTCCGAAACAGGGGGGGAGCCATCTCCTCCCGCAACGGAAAATGTAAGCACGAATTCAGTGCCTTCCGATAAAGGACCTTTTGCGTTTCGGACAATCAGCGCAGTAGCGGATGAACTTCATGTGCCGCAGCATACGCTTCGGTTGTGGGAAACACAGTTCCATCAGGTGCGCCCATTAAAGCGTGGTGGTGGCCGCCGGTATTATCGGCCTGCTGATATAGAGCTTTTGCGCCATATTGCAGATTTGCTTTACACTCAGGGTTATACCGTTAAGGGCGTGCAGCGGATTCTACAAAATGGTGGCGTGCCTGCCGCGGAAGCCTCTGCGCCAGAAACAGTTCAACAAGATCGGTCCAAAAAGCAGCCAGAAACTGCCGTAGAGGCTGTTGAACCACCTGAAGTTGCACCAGAAGAAGCTAAAATTGTAGAAAATTCTTCTGAAAAAGTGGTTGCTGTGGATGATAATGTATCCACAATCCAGCCAGAGCCAGAGCCAGAGCCAGAGCCAGAGCCAGAGCCAGAGCCAGAGCCAGAGCCAGAGCCAGAGCCAGAGCCAGAGCCAGAGCCAGAGCCAGAGCCAGAGCCAGAGCCAGAGCCAACAGCCGTTGCTGAGGATATCCAGGGTGCCGCAGATATGTCACCAGAAATGGCAGACGCTGTGGTGACATTTGCATCTGTTGAGCCGCATCCGCATATGACGGAACTGGTGGAACAGAACCATCAGCTCCGTCAGGATCTGGCAGATGTGCTGGTGGAGCTGGAAGAGTTCCGTAAAAAGCTGGTTTCTTAAAAAATTGTGTCAGGGGTGGGTTGTGTTGCAGAAAGCCTCCTGCTAAACACCACTCCACACTTAACGGGCAGTAGCGCAGTCTGGTAGCGCATCAGTCTGGGGGACTGGGGGTCGTGGGTTCGAATCCCGCCTGCCCGATATTTTCTCTGAAAAATCAGTGTTGCAGAACAACCCAAAAGCCTAACTGGCTTTTGGGTTGTTTCCGTATGCCCACCGGCACCACAGCAGATTAAGCGCCGCCATAGCAGCCGGGCCAATAAACAGGCCAATCAGGCCCCATGTTTCTGCACCGCCCAGAATACCTAAAAGCACCCAAAGGAAAGGCAGCTTGGTGCTGCCGCCAATAAGGGCAGGGCGGATAAAATGGTCAGCCGTAAAAATAATCACAGCGCCAATGCAAAAGGTTGTAATGGCAGCAACGGAGCTGCCCTGCGCCAGAATAAGCAGGGAAACTAAGCCGACAGCTATCATGGCGCAAAAAGGAATCATGGCTGCTACGGCTGTAATTACACCGAATAGAGCGGGGTGTGGTGCATGGGCAAATACATAGACAATGCCTAGCAGCAGACCTTCCCCAATACCTACCAGCACCAGCCCCTGAACAGAGCCGTGAATAGAAGCAACAATCTGGCGGCCAACGCTTTCTCCACGTTTACCAAAAGCGCGGCATGAAACTACGCGGCACTGGCGAATAATGGAAAGCCCATCTTTATAAAGAAAAAACAGGGTGAGGATGGAAAAGCAGAACAATGTGGCACGATGCGCAACCTGCGAACCTACCGCGCGCGTAACTGCCACACCTTTGCTATCCAAATTACCCAACATGCCAGAAAGATCACGCGGGTCTGAAAGATGTGCTTCCCACCATTTGCTTATGGCGGCGCTACCAAAAGGTAGGCGGTGAATGGCATCGGGTACAGGCACCCCATACTCACGGGCGTGAGATACCCATCCTAGCGCGCTCTGGGCTTCTCCTACAGCTTCCAGCGTTACAAGCGTAAGTGGAATAACAAATAGCAATGCCATGGCTGCCGTAAACAGTAGGGGCAAAAGCGTGCCAGAGGCTGCATGAGGCCATTTATTGTAGGCGCGCGTATAAAGCGGCCATGTGGCAATGGCAAAAACGCTTCCCCACGCCAATGCGGGCAGAAAGCCTTGGATAGTGTAAACGGCTACTCCCACAATAAACAGCGCCAGAACTGTACGCGCCATTTCCTGCCCCCGACGAGAACGCTGGCTTGGTTTGATAAGAGAGCAGCGTGGTGAATCCGGAAGAAATTGTGATGGTAATGAATCGGGCATATTCCGGTGTGTTCTCCCAGGGGGTTCCGCAATAACATTCTATCTTCAGCATATCTTGTATGCTGGGGGCCAGTATAAGCTTAATTATAAGACCATATCGCGCTATGGCGGTCGTGCCTATGCCATAACCAGATATGCCGCATAAGGATCATATTCCCGTATCTTTTTCTGACACTTTCGTTAGTGTCGCGCAGTTTCCTGCGGCGTAGTAAGAACTGATCCTGTCATGCTCAAAAATTTCCTCACCGTTGGCGGCTGGACAATGCTCAGCCGTGTTCTTGGTCTTGTTCGCGATCAGCTTCTGGCTGCCTTTATGGGGGCGGGGGCATTGCAGGATGCCTATCAAGTTGCATTTCGTCTGCCCAACATGTTTCGGCGCCTGTTTGGAGAGGGAGCATTTAACGCAGCATTTGTGCCTTTGTTTTCTTCTGTGCTGACACGGGAAGGCAAAGAAGAAGCCCAGCTTTTTGCGCGCAGAGCATTAGGCGTCATGCTGGTCTGGCTGCTGTTTTTATGTGTGCTGGGCGAAATTTTTATGCCGCAGGTTCTTAAGGTTATTGCTCCCGGCTTTTTACAGAGTGGAGATAGATACGCCCTGGCGGTCAGCTTAAGCCGTATCACCTTTCCTTATCTGGTGTTGATTTGCGCAGCGGCTTTGCTGGCGGGTGTTCTTAACGGCTTACATAGGTTTGGTGTGGCCTCGGCTGCATACTTGGCTTTCAATGTGGTGGGTATTGCAGCCATTCTGCTGGTATCTCCTTTTTTGCCAAATGTTGCTTACGCTGCGGCGTGGGGGGTAACGGCATCAGGCGTTGCGCAACTGGGGTTGTTGTTCTGGGCGTGTGAGCGTGCGCATTTTGGCCTTACGCCTTTGTGGCCTGCCCTTACACCCCGTATCCGCCTGTTACTGCGCCGTATGGTGCCGGGGCTTATCGGCAGCGGGGTAGGGCAGATTAACCTCACCATTGATACCATTATTGGCACACTGCTTCCCGCAGGCAGTGTTTCCCTTATGTATTTTGCAGACCGGATTAATCAGTTGCCCTTAGGGGTTTTAGGGGCTGCTGCGGGTACTACGCTTTTGCCGGTTCTTACGCGCCATTTAGCTGCAGGAGAAACAGATGCAGCTCATGCTGCACAAAACCGGTCTATTGAATATGTCCTGTTGCTGACACTTCCGGCTGTGGCTGGTTTGTTGGTGTTGGCTGGGCCGATCATGATTGTGCTATTCGGGCACGGATCGTTCACCGAGCATGACGCATTGCTCTCAGCACAATCCTTGCGGGCTTATGCTATTGGTTTGCCCGCTTTTGTGATGGTGAAGGTTCTTTCTCCGGCATTTTTTGCACGGGGCGATACGCGTACGCCGGTTTATATTGGTATTGGCGTTCTGCTGCTTAATTTTGTGCTCAATTTGCTGTTCATGAAGCCGCTGGTTCATATGGGGCCACCTTTGGCGAGTAGTTTGGCTGCTTGTATCAATGTGGCTGTGCTGGCTTTTTTACTTCGGCAAAAAAATGCACTGCTTCTTGCGCCAGAAACATTGGGTGGTATTGGCCGAGTAGGGCTGGGTGTCGCTGTTATGGCGGTGCTGCTTGTTGGAATGGAAACCTTGCTGCCGCTGCCGACGCATTTTCTTATGCGGCTGATATGGCTGACAGTTATGGTAGGGGCTGGGGGCATATTTTATGCCGGTATGCTGCATGTTCTGGGTGTTATGGACTTGGCAGATGTATTGGCCAGCCTGCGCAGACGTTTAAACCGTAAGCGCGCCTGACGGATTAAAAAATAAGGGGAGCCGGAGATGGTTGAGATTGTTCTGGCACATCAGGTAGATCTGGCAACATGGCGGGCTGCTACGCGCCATTATACGCAAAAGCAGGTGCTCCCCGAGAGTATAACTTGGCGTGTTGCGGACAAAGGGCAAACACCTTGGGTATTGGAAGCGCCAGATTCCGCAGATAATGATGCGCCGCTTAACCTTCCGCGCAAGTTGGTCACGGCCGTGTTGGAGGCATTACAAGCGCACCCCCCAGAGCGTTTTGAGCTTTTATATCGTGTTGTTTACCGTTTTACACACGACTTGCTGGATATGGAAGATTTACGGGAAGATCCAGATATCCAGCAGCTTCGGAAGCTTGTGCAAAGCGTTAAACAAGAAACCGAACAGTTTCGTCTGGCTTTTTCGACATTCAGTTTTCAGCGCCAAAGTAAAAGCCTGCATTACACGCCGCAGAATTATATTGTGGAAGCCAATGGACGCTTCTGCATAGAGCGAGATGCCCAACCGTGGGAGGTTATCACTCCTTATCGGCGGATGTGGTGGGATGGAAACCAGCTGCATTTTGCGCCGGGTGAGGCAGAAGCTGAGCATGTATCTGCTGAGATGTGGCAGAAAGATGGGCAGGGCATATGGTTGGGGTATCCCAACACAATGTTGGTGCCGACGTTAGAGGATGTTGCTCAAGCGCCTTCCTTAGCATCTCTAGCAGCAGAGGCCATGGACTGTAGAGCGTGTTCCTTATGGCAACCTGCCAACCGCACGGTTTTTGGGGAAGGGGTAGAAAATACGCCCCTTATGTTTGTTGGAGAACAGCCGGGAGATCAGGAAGATCTGGCGGGCCGTCCATTTGTGGGGCCAGCGGGGAAAGTGTTTGATAGAGCGCTGGAAGAGGCTGGTATTTCACGCAATCACGTGGAGGGATCGAAGAACCCTTGATTGATGTGCTTGGCCGGTAATTTCTGGATTTTGGCGATTTGATTGACGGTTTTTGCGATGGCGTCCAGTCTGCGTTTTGAGCAGATTGGGAGTTGTCTCTCGCTGGATGGCTATGCGCTCGCGTTCAATCTTTCGAGGAAGAGGAGGCGGCGCATATTGTAGACGATATTGGCGAGCCCGATCCTCATGGTGGCTCGACTGATACCGACAGTCCGGACAAACAGCCCCGTCTGTGACTTCTGATCGGCAAAGACATGCTCGACACGTGATCGGATCACGGACTTTCCAGCATTTGATTTCTGGATATATCGGGGCATAGGCTTGAGATGCGGCTTTTTTCTGTGAACCTTTGAGACAAAACCCTCTTTGTCCATGAAGTCCTCATTCGCTTTTGAGCGATAAGCTGTATCAGCCCAAACGCTTGAGGCCGTATTGGTTTTATCTAACAGCCCCTCTCTCAATCGCGCGCCATCACTGGCAGCGGCATCCGTCGTCTTCCATTTTCGGATGAACCGGTATTTCCGATCGATGGAAACATGCGATTTATAGCCAAAGAACGGGATGGCGAGATCGCTGGATGGCATGGTTCCATCATCCTGCCGCTTCGCCTTCGTGAACTTCAGTGTCCAGCGCGCATGACGATCCTTGTGCGACAGCTTTGCGGGTTTGTCCTGCCAGTCTTCAGGAATACGGCCCGCTCGCAGATCCGCTTTCTCTGCATTGGTGTTCGCTGCTTCGGAGCCGCTACCAGCGTGGCATCCAGGATCTGGCCTGACATCGGCAAATACCCGGCGTTACGCAGGGTCGCGTCAAATCGGTCAAACAGCCTTTCAATGGCACCCGCCTGTGTCAAACGCTTTTGACACAGCCAGACCGTTTTGGCATCCGGCACGCGGTCCGACAGCCCCAATCCCAGAAAGCGCATGAACGACAGGCGGTCGTTGATCAGATACTCTGTCCGCTCATCAGACAAATTGTTGAGCGTCTGGATCACCAGGATCTTGAACATCAGCACAGGATCAAATGGCGGTCGTCCGCCCTTGCTTCCATCGGAATACGCCAGGGCCTTGTCCAGATCAGGACGGAACGCTTCAAAATCCACAGTCCGGGAAAACGCTTCGAGCTGATCGCCAAGCCCACTCAGCCGGGCAAGACGCTCTTCAACATCAAAGAAACCAGACTGCTTCATATCGCCATTCCCTCAATCAACGCAGAAGAAATAGAATCATACAGAAGACCTCAAAACCAGGGGGTTTTTAGAACCCTCCACGTTTACGTGACAAACGCTGTAAAGCACTTCCGCTTCACTTGGAGAAACAACAGACGTCTGCACCAGAAGCCAGATCAGGAGTCTGTTGATGCCTGCCGAATCTGGCTGGATGCAGAGCGTAGGCTGGTACACCCCAAACTGATTGTTATGCTGGGTGTTACAGCAGCACAGAGTCTTCTCAAGCGGCCTGTTACTATTTCGCGCGAGCGCTCTCGCATTTTCCAGTTAGATGAGCAGTGCTCCGGGTTGGTAACGGTTCACCCATCCTACTTACTGCGTCTGCCGAATGAAGAGGCGAAAGCGCGTGAATACGCACGCTTTGTAGAAGACTTACGCTTGGCGCAGAGCTTTATAACGCAACAGTCAGACTGATGACCGTGAGCGCTTGTTGCCAGTAACAGGCTTGTTCAGGCGCTGGTGGAGTTCTTTGCCTGTTTTAAAAAAGGGAACGAGCTTTTTGCCAACCTGAACCTGCCCCCCTGTTTTGGGGTTGCGGCCAATGCGTGGGTCACGCTCTTTTACAGAAAATGCACCAAACCCACGTAATTCTACGCGGCTGCCTTCCGCAAGGCTGCTAGTAATGGTGCCAAATACAATATTTACAAGTCGTGTTGCTTCTTTCAGCTGAAGATGCGGATTTTTCTGCATCAGGGCTGTAATCAGCTCGGATCTGGTCATCTTAAGCTCTCCCACCCGGCTGTTGTGTGTACAATAATTATACTCAGAACATTCCAATTATACTCAGAACATTCCGTAATGATGAAGAAGACGTCAAGATAGAAAAGTCTGACGGTATGAACCAGAGAAATACCGCCAGACCTTTTTAGAGCCCTTTTGGAAAATCGTAATCTGACGCCAAATCAGCCTCACTGAGCGCACATATAGCATCAGGAAATAACGGATTTCCGTCATTCTCGTGTTAATGTAGAGGTCTCGTCCATACTTATTTCGGCGTCATCGGCCTTTTCCAAAAGGGCTCTCAGCAATCAGTTCCTACAAATTTTATGCTGCAGGAGATTTCTTGCTACGGCGGCCACGGCCACCCTGTTCTTCTTCATCCCCAGCGGCATGAATTTTACGGCCAAGGCCAATTTCACGCGCAAGAGTGGAACGACGTTCTGCATAGTTAGGCGCTACCATCGGGTAGTCTGCGGGCAGGCCCCAACGTTCACGGTACTGTTCAGGCGTCATGCCATAAGCGCTCTGCAGGTGGCGCTTCAGCATTTTCAGCTTTTTCCCGTCTTCCAGACAGATGATGTAATCTGGAAATACAGAACGCTTTACCGGCACTGCTGGCTGAAGTTTTTCCGGCTCATTCTGCGGATGTTCAGCAGTTTTTAGTGCCTGATAAATATCATGGATCATGCCCGGGATAAGTGCAGGGTCTGTCTGGTTGTTAGAGACGTGTGCGGAAACGATCTCTGATACCAGATCAAGAAGGGGAGAGTAGTCCTGGTTCTCACTCATGATAAATCCAATAGGAATTTGGTGTGAATATCTGCACTCCATACTCCTTTAACTGTAGTTTGTGAATGGTGAAGTCACAATTTCAGCGCATAATTGTCCACAAAAGAACATTATTGGAAGCAATGCAGGAAGTTTTGCTCATTTCAAATAATAAACAAACGGTAATATTTGGGGGCTCTGTAATCGTGCGTTCGGGTTTATTGTTCTGCTTGAGGGTGTGCGCTCGTTTTATGTAAACGCAGAAACATCACTTAAGGTTGCAAGAAATATGCAGTGCTATGATTTTCTGAAATGTTTGGTTTTTACATAATATCAAAGTAAAATGTTGCGATAATAGATAAATATAACAAACATTACATATATCTATCAGGAAAAACTGAGCGTTAAAGCCGTTAGAATATTTCTATTGATAAAGATTTTAGCACATAAAAACAAAAAAGCCCGCCCCAGAGAATAAGGGCAGGCTTTTTTATTGTGTGATATTTGGTAATGCGATGATGTTTACCGAATACCTAATTCACTCATAAGAAAATCACGGAAAACAGCAACGCGTTTAGAGCTGCGCAGCTCTTCCGGGTAAACAAAATAAGCATCTACTGTTGGTGTCGTAATTTCCGGCAGGATCTGAACCAGATCCGGAAATTCTTTTGCTGCGTAAGTTGGGATAGACCCAATACCCAAGCCTGCAGCAATAGCAGAGGCCACAGCAGCCATGCTGTTAACTTCTAGCCGAGCAGTCTGCGTGCTGTCATCGGTGCGGCAGGCTTGCGCTAGCCAGTTAACATGCGCAACTGGGGGATGATGTTCACCAAATAGCACCAACTGGTGTTCTTTGATTTCCTCCAGAGATTTCGGCATGCCGTATTTCTCAATGTAGAGAGGGGCAGCAAAAATTGGCAGGCTAAAATCCGCCAGATGGCGTTGGATTAGGTCTGGCTGTCTGGGTGCATGCATACGCACCGCTACGTCAGCCTCCCGCATGCCTAAATCAAGATCATTATCTTCCAGAATCAGGCAAATATCTATTTCGGGATTATCTGCCATAAAGCGATGAAGCCGCGGCATAAGCCAACAGTTACCAAAGCCGGTGGTTGTGGTTACGCGCAGCCGCCCGGCTGCCTTTTCCTTACTTTCTGTCAGCAGCGTTTGTGTCATTTCCAGTTTGGAAAAGACTTCGCGCACGGTTTTATGAAGTGTTTCACCCTGTTCCGTCAGGATCAGGCCGCGGGCGTGCCGATGAAAGAGAGGAACCTGAAGGACGTCTTCCAGCGCGGAAATCTGCCGTGATACGGCAGATTGGCTAAGGTTGAGCACATCCCCCGCGTGGGTAAAGGAACCGGCTTCTGCCACTGCATGGAAAACCCGGAGTTTGTCCCAGTCCACGCATGCCTCCTGCAAATTGAATGAAGTTACAAAAACACAGCCGTGTTTTATGCGGTGTATTACGTGCAGGAATTGGCCCCCTTGGTCAAGGGATGAAGCCGTTTTCTGTTAAGTTATCAGGATAAACCAGCAAGATAACGTTCTGCATCCAACGCTGCCATGCAGCCAGTTCCTGCGGCTGTTACGGCTTGGCGATATGTTTTGTCTTGCACATCCCCCGCGGCAAAGACTCCGGGTACAGAAGTGCGCGTGGTGCCGGGTGTGGTTTCAATATACCCTTCAGCATCTAGTGTAAGCTGATCGCGAAAGATGCCTGTATTGGGGGCGTGGCCGATTGCAATAAACACACCATCGGTTGGAATGGTCTGTTCGCTCTCATCCTGCGTATTTTTCAGCCGTACACCGCACACTGTTTCTGGTGTGCCATCGGCCAGAATATCTTCCACAACACTGTTCCAGATAACGGAAACCTTGGGGTTGGCAAAAAGTCTGTCTTGCAAAATCTTTTCAGACCGCAAGCTATCGCGTCGGTGCACCAAAGTAACATGCGCGGCATGGTGGGTGAGATACAGGGCTTCTTCAACAGCAGTATTGCCACCACCTACAACCACTACATTTTTCCCGCGGTAGAAAAAGCCATCACATGTGGCGCAAGCAGAAACACCAGCACCTTGTAAGCGTTTTTCACTTGGCAGGCCCAGCCAGCGGGCCTGTGCACCTGTAGCAACAATAACTGAACGAGCTTTGTAAATGGTGCCCGAATCACCTGTCAGACGGAATGGTGATCCTGCTTTGAAATCAACAGATGTAATAATGTCGTATTCAATGCGTGTGCCCACATTCTGTGCCTGTTCAGCCATTTGTTCCATCAGCCAAGGGCCTTGTATGGCTGTGGCAAAACCGGGGTAGTTTTCAACTTCTGTGGTAATGGTGAGCTGGCCACCTGGTTGCAGCCCGGCAACCAGAACAGGAGAAAGGTTGGCGCGTGCCGCATAGATAGCAGCAGTATACCCGGCCGGTCCTGCGCCAATAACGAGCAGATCAGTTGTAATGGTTTCAGCCATATTGGCAGCGCTCCCGCATATGGAAATCAAGCATATAGGCCGCTGTTGTGAAGGCAGCCTGTACGTAACTGTTGGAAGCATATGGCTGCCACATGGGTTTTGGGCAAGGGCGTGCATCTTTTAGGTGTTTGCCGCCGGATGTGGTGCATGGCATATACTCGCGCGAGTTGAATTGGGGTGCATGCCTCTTGTGCAGGATGGATCAGGAAACGTGACAGATCTGGACGCAGTTGATCTTCGCATTGTGGCAGAGCTTCAGAACGATGGCCGCATGACCAATGTGGAGCTGGCCCGCCGTGTCGGTATTTCCGCTCCTCCGTGCTTGCGTCGTGTTCGGCGTTTGGAAGAAGAACGCATCATCCGCGGCTATCATGCAGAACCCAACGCTGCCGCTTTGGGGTGGCCCATTACCTTTTTTGCGTTGATTGGTCTGGAAAGCCAGAAAGAGGCCATTCTGTGCAGTTTTGAGCAACAATTGGCTCAATGGCCAGAAGTACGCGAATGCCACATGATTCGCGGTGGTGGAGACTTTCTTGTCCGTTTGATTGCGCGTGATGCCGCGCATGAAAATCAACTGACCCGCCAACTAACAGAGGCACAGCACGTCATACGTGTGCAAACCCTGCAAACCATCCGGACAAGTCTGGAGCGTTGGGGCGTGCCTGTGCAGGTTGAGGAGGAAGGGCAGGCCCCGTGACAGACCATCAAACGGTTTCGACTGAAACCGTTACGAGGGGGCCGGATATTAGCGTGGTTGTACCATGCTATAACGAATCGGCCAATGTGGCGCCTCTTGTAAAAGCTCTGGAGCAGGCGCTGGCGGGCAGGCAGTGGGAAGTTATCTTTGTAGATGATAATTCGCCCGATCATACCAGCCAGCGAGTGAGAGATCTGGCACGGAATAATGCTCGTGTGCGTGGCATTTGCCGTATAGGACGCCGGGGCCTTTCATCCGCTGTTATAGAAGGTGCGTTATCTTCATCCGCGCAGGTTGTGGCGGTGATGGATGGAGATCTCCAGCATGACGAATCACGCCTTGGCGCACTGATAGATGCTGTTCTGAACAATACATGTGATGTTGCAGTCGGGAGTCGGCATGTAGAGGGTGGCAATAATGCCGGTTTGGCCAATGCATGGCGGCATGCGTTATCTGATGGTGGTATCTGGCTTGCACAACGCGTCTTGCCAGTAAAACTGACAGATCCGATGAGTGGTTTTTTTGCGTTAAGGCAAGAAACATTCGCTGCCATTGCGCCGCGTTTATCTGGTACAGGTTTTAAAATCTTACTGGATTTGTTGCTTTCTGCAGCCAAGCCTTTGCGCGTGCAGGAGGTGCCCTGCGGGTTTCGCCCGCGTGTGGCGGGGGAAAGCAAGCTGGATGCGTTGGTTATGCTCCAGTTTGCCGCACTCCTTTTGGACAAGTTTGCCAAAGGCTGGGTGCCTTTGCGGTTTGTTGCCTTTTGTATGGTCGGGCTGGCAGGTGTTGGCACAAATCTTGCCGTTATGCAGTGCGCCCGGCTTGTGGGGGCGCACTTTGCTATGGCGCAGGCCATTGGCACTGTTGCCGCTATGATTCTGAATTTCTTTCTGGATAACAATTTCACGTATCGTGACAGGCGCTTGCGCGGTTGGGCATGTATGCGTGGGCTTGTTCTCTTTATGTTGGTGTGTTCGGTTGGCGCCTTGGCGGATGTGGGCATTGCCCGCATGATTTACGGCCAGAATCATATGCTTAATGAGGCAAGTCTGGCAGGTGCCATTCTTGCTGTGGTGTGGAATTACGCCATGTCTTCAACCGTTGTCTGGCGCTCGTGATCGCAAAAACAGCAAACCACATACGTGGTGTATGGATGTGCCTGATAGCGCTGGGGCTACTCACATTACTTCGGCTCATTCTGGCTGCATGGATTCCGCTTTCGCCTGATGAAGCCTATTACCGTCTCTGGGCATTGGCTCCGGCAGCGGGGTATCTTGATCACCCACCCATGGTGACGCTGTGGATGCGCATCGGCATGTTTTTTGCGGGTGATACCGCAGAAGGCCTGCGTTTTATGGGGCCAGTTTCTGCGGCTATCGGCACGGTTTTATTGGTGCAAACTGCACAGCAATGGCTGCAATCTCAGAAACTGTTTGCAGAAAGTGCCAGCAGCGGGTTCGTAACGGCTCTTAAACCCGGCATTGTATTAAACAGCACATTAGCCGTGGGGCTGGGCACACTGATCATGACACCAGATACCCCGCTGGTGTTTTTTATGGCTCTGCTGTTGTGGAGCGTGAGCAACCTGCTTTCTGGCAAGCATCCAGCATTTTGGTTGCTGGTGGGGCTTTCTGCCGGACTGGGGTTTGATAGCAAATATACGGCGCTTTTACCTGTAGCTGGTTTAGGTATGTGGTTGCTGGCAACGCGCGCAGGAAGGCAATGGTTACGCACGCCGTGGCCTTGGCTTGGTGCTATGGTGGCGGTGATATGCATGGTCCCTGTGGTGGAGTGGAATGCAACGCATCACTGGGTCAGCTTTCTCAAACAAGGTGGCAGGGCAGGGGATTGGCAGCCCGCCCGTATGTTCACCTTTATGGGGGAATTGCTGGGCGGCCAGATTGGTTTGGCATCTCCGCTTATCTTTGTACTGTTCGTGGTAGCCGTAAAATATTTGCTTAGGCTGCGGGATCAATTCGCCCAGCTATTGCTGTGTATGATTTTGCTGCCTGTGGCTGTTTTTGTGCAGCACGCTATAGGTGCGCGCGTGCAGGCAAACTGGCCTGTTGTGTTGTATCCAGCACTTGCCTTATCTGTGGTGTGTGTACCGTATCGGTGGTGGAAAGCAGCCTGCGCGCTTGGTGTAGCCATGTTTATTGTGGTGGTCGGGCAGGCTTTGTGGGCCCCCGTACATCTTTCGCCCCATTTTGACATGACGTTGCGGCAAATGGGCGGCTGGCCCGAATTTGTGGAGAGCGTAGAAAAGCAGATTCCGCCAGACACTTTGCTGATTGCAGATGAATACGGGCTTGCAGGTGAGCTTTCTTTTTATGTCCAGAATCGCAAAGTGCTGGCGGTTGAACCGAGATGGCAGTTTTTTGCGTTTCCGCACTCTACGTGTGGAGCAGAGGGCTATTTGTTGCGTAGCCGCAGGCGGCATGATCAACCTGACTCTACGCTTTTTGATATTCTTGCTCAATATCCAGATATTTCACGCAGTCGCCATAGCGCCGTGGCCGATAGTTACGCGGTTTATCATATAAGATTGCGCTGCTTGGGGAACGCGGAGATGCGGGAAGATACTGCAATATTGCCTGCCAATAAACGTTAAGTCAGATGGCTATGGCCCAGTGTTGTTTGCACCGGGCAGGCAAGGCAGGATACTCTGGCTACAGTTTATATAGCCAAGAATAACAGGAAACATACCTCAATGGCATCATCCTTACAGGTTGCGGTTCAGATGGACCCTCTGGAGCACGTTAATATCCATGGGGATTCAACCTTTGCGCTTATGCTGGAAGCTCAGAAACGCGGGCACGCCCTGTATGTGTACGAGGTGAATTCGCTGGCATTGGGTGAAGGAGCGGTGGAACCAGAGCAGTCTTCCAAAACCCGCGTAACGGCTTTGATGCGCCCTGTAACAGTCCGGCGGGAAGAAGGAAACCATGCCACATTTGGTGCGCCAACGCGCCAGTCATTGGGGGATATGGATGTGGTGCTGATGCGTCAGGACCCACCTTTTGACATGGCATATATTACAGCCACGCACATGCTGGACCACGTGCATGGTATTGGTCCGGGCAAAGCTTTGGTGGTGAATGATCCGCGCTGGGTGCGTGACAGCCCTGAAAAACTTTTGGTGACTCACTTTCCAAATTTAATGCCGCCAACCTTGGTGACGTGGGATATCGAACAGATTCGGGCTTTCCGGGCAAAATGGCACGATATTATTGTGAAGCCACTTTTCGGGAATGGCGGGAGCGGGGTTTTCCGTATCCGTGAAGATGACCAGAATCTGAATGCCTTGCTTGAAATGCATTTTGCGCGTTCGCGCGAGCCGTTGATGATTCAGCGCTACGAACCTGCCGTAACGGCTGGCGATAAGCGTATTATTCTGGTGGATGGGGAACCCATAGGCGCAATCAACCGTGTGCCATCGGGGGAAGATCACCGGTCAAACATGCATGTTGGCGGTGTGGCCAAACAGATTGGGCTGAGTGAGCATGACCGTGAAATTTGCACAGCTATTGGCCCGTTTCTGAAAGAACACGGTCTGATTTTTGTGGGAATAGACGTGATTGGCCAGTATTTGACAGAAATTAACGTAACGTCTCCCACTGGCCTTCAGGAGCTGGAACGTTTTGATGGTATCAATGGTGCAGGCGCAATCTGGGACTGTATAGAGCGTAAGCTAAACGCAGCGTAACCTTCAGCCTTTGCTTGGTTTTTGCGTAGGGGGCTCATTTTGTTTGGTGGGTGCTTCCGGATCAGCCAAAGGCGTGTCTTTCCCAAAGCGGTTGTCCAGCCATTCATATATCGGGTCTCGGAAGTAGTAGATGAAAATACTGGCCCATATGGCAATGGCGACGATGGCAAGAAGAATTTCAAACATAGTTCTATTTAACACTATCTATTGCACAGTTGCAGCGTAAAAGGAGTATATGCCCTTACACAAGGGCGCTTTTGTGACGCGTGCCTTGCGCAGAAGAGGAAGACCGTTTGTGGCTCTTGAAGAAATGTCCACCAGCAGGCAGAGAGAGGACATGAGTGACGTTCTCCAAAATTATCCTTCCGGCGGGGGGGATAGTCCCGCGCCTTCTCCTTCCCGCTCGGCACTGGATGCGGAGGCTGTCAAAGCCGCCTATCGCCGGTGGGCAAATGTGTATGATGTTGTTTTTGGCGGCATCTCCCGGTTTGGGCGTTTGCGTGCTGTAGAAGCCGTAAACGGTCTGCCCGGTACAGATGTGCTGGAAGTGGGGGTAGGCACCGGCTTGGCGCTGCCTCATTACCGGCCAGAAAAGCAGATTACCGGCATTGATCTTTCTGCCGATATGCTGGCCAAGGCGCGTGAGCGTGTGCAGCGTGATAAGTTGACCAACGTTAACGGTCTGCTGGAAATGGATGCCGAAGATACGCAGTTTGAAGATGCTTCCTTCGATATCGCCGTGGCCATGTTTGTAGCTTCTGTGGTGCCGCATCCACGCCAGTTATTGCATGAACTCAAACGCGTTGTGCGCCCCGGTGGCTATATCCTGTTCGTAAACCATTTTCTGGCACCGGGTGGTGTGCGAGGCGCAGTGGAACATGCGCTGGGCCGGGCCTCTCACTCCTTAGGGTGGCATCCTGATTTCGCAATGGAATCGCTTTTGCCAGCCGAAGATATGCGGCGTGCCTTCATTCAGCCTGTTCCGCCATTAGGGTTGTTTACTTTGGTTACGCTAGAAAATCTGCCTGCATAACCTGTGCGCTCCTGCCAAGGCAGGGGCGTTTCTTCTGCGTGGCAGAAAATGGCATTTGCGCGTATGTAACGTAAATACGATGGAACAGTTTTATGCCGTGCCACGCGCCAAGGGCGCAGGGCTGCATGATGCCAGTAAGAAATTGGAAATTGGAGCATGATGGTCGCCCATAACCAGAGCCAACAGAATGAGACATCTGGAAATGGCATGCGTGTTGCCAGAAAAGGAAATGGTACAGGGGCCGCTTATGTGGTGCTGGCTGCTTTGGCAGCATTAGCTGGCGGAGGTGCTTCTACACTTTCTGAAATGGGCATGATGCCAGCCACGGCCGGATGGCATGCTGTGGTGCAGGCTCATCCTGTTCTTATGCTTTTATATGTTGTTGTTCCGGCTTTGCTGGGTGGCTTTGGCTCTTTGTGGCTGCCGCGCGCAGTGCAGCGTTCGGGCGTATTGCTGCCACGGTTGAATGATGCGGGCTTTCTGTGTGTATTTGCCGGAGCTGCCCTGACGGTTACCGGAGCAGAGCTTAAAACTGCCACCTTGTTGTGGTGTGTTGGCACGTTGATGACATGCATGGCTTTGTTGGCAACGGTGTTTGATAGCCGCGCCGATATGGAAGAACGCAAGCCATTCTCTCCTTTTGTGTGGGGAGAAATGCTGGCAGCCGCTGTTATGCTACTTACGGTGCCCGTTATGGCCGGGCAGATTGTTAAACACTGGCATGATACCGCTGCGGTAAATGTAGAAAGTTTTGCTGGCCCCGTGGGGTTGGTTGTGTTGCTCGCGGGCTTTGGTGTGGTGTTTGAAATTAGCGCCCGCGTTGGCAAGTTTTCTGAAAAACCTGTTGCATCCATTATGGCTGCCGCTGCGGCTTCTGGCGTTGTGGCGTGGACCAAAAGCGTTTTCATGCAGGGCACTGAAAGTGCTGGCGCGATGCAGGTTGGCAGCGCCATGCTGGCTCTGTGTTCCTTTGCCGCCACCTGTCTGGCAGTGCTGTGGTTGGCAGGTACGTGGAATGCCCGTACCTCGCTGCGTGTGCCGTTGCTTTGGGGCTTGGGCTTTATGAGCGTGGTTTCCGGTGGTTGGCTTGTGCAACTTGTGCAAGGAAGTGGCCTGCATTCTGCGCTTCAGCTTGGTGCGCTGTATGTTGTATGCGGCGGTTTCTATCTGTGGCGTGGTGAAGAATGCGGATATTGGTATCCGCAACTTATGGCGTATCTGCATTTTGCCTGCACAGCCATAGCTACGGCGCTGGTGTTTGTGCCGGGTGCTCAAATGGCAAGTGGGGCGTTTTTTTGTTTGGCAGCCCTGTGCTTTGTTGGCGCAGTTGTGGTGAGCTTTCGGCGTAACCAGCAGACAACATCACATTGGGCCGCAGTTTCTGTTCAGGCTTCCAAGGGATACCGGGCATGAGTGACAGCGTGGCAACAGCTTCCCTTGAAGCAGCAGCAGAACGTCGTCCACGGTTTAAGGCCGATCAGGTTGGTACTCGTGCGCGGGATTGGATTCAGCTGCTAAAGCCACGCGTGATTTCGCTGGTTGTTTTTACCGGTGCGGCCGGCATGATTGTCGCACCCGGCCACATGAATTTCTTTGTGGCATTAGTAACCATCTTTTGCATCTGTATGGCCTCTGGCGCGGCTGGTGCCATCAATATGTGGTATGACCGCGATATTGATGCCGTGATGCAGCGTACCATTACACGCCCTATTCCGGGAGGGCGCATCCCAGAAAATGAAGCATTGGCTTACGGGGTAGGGCTTTCCTGCCTTTCTGTATGTTTGATGTGGATGGCAACCAACACGTTGGCTGCAGGCATTCTGGCATTTTCCATTTTCTTTTACGCCGTTATCTACACAATGTGGCTTAAGCGCTCCACACCGCAGAATATTGTGATTGGTGGTGCTGCAGGGGCTTTCCCACCCATGATCGGGTGGGCAGCGGCAACAGGCCACATGGCCATTCTGCCTGTTGTAATGTTTGGGATTGTCTTTTTCTGGACACCTCCGCATTTCTGGTCGCTCTCTCTGTATGCCTGCAAGGATTACGGGCGTGCGGGTATTCCTATGCTGCCGGTGGTGCGTGGTGCACGGCATACACGTTGGCAGATCTTTATTTACACGCTGGTGCTTCTGGCTGTTTCTTTGGTGCCATCCTTTATGCATCTGTGCGGTTGGTTGTATACAACTACGGCTTTAGTGCTTGGCCTGGGGTTTATTGCATGTGCTGTGCGCGTCTTGCTGGAACCGCAGGATGCGCAGGGTGTAAGCCTTAAAGGGGATAAAGCGGCCCGTATTTCATTCCGCTTTTCTCTGGCTTACCTGTTCTTTCTTTTTTGTGGTCTGCTGGCAGACCACTTCCTTCAGGCATGGGTGTAAGTGGTATGAATGCACAGCAGGATGGTCTGCTTGAGCAGACAGAAAAGCACAAACGGCAAAAAGAACGTGTGCGCACCATGCTGGGGTTTATGATGGTATTAGTGACCATCATGTTCGGGCTAACTTTGGTTCACCCGTAAGCTTTAACTGTTAAAGCCAAATAATACCCGCTCACCACGCATATAGCTACGTTGAGATAAACGCTTAGCCTTGCTTCTGTGCAGGGCTTTGTGCGTTTAGAAGCGTATCTTTGCTGATATCTATGCCCTGTGTGCGCAAACGGGTGAGATCAGCTTCCAGCTCTACCAGTTTACGTTTCTGCCAGAATAGAAAAAACACCCCAAAGCAGATTGCTAACGTAACACTGCATGCAGTCAAAATTTCAAGCAGCAGCATAACAGCCTATCCTCCCGTTAATGTCAGGCAGGCAATAAAAAACCCCGCCCTTTGAGGTTAAAGGGCGGGGCTATAAAATGCCAGTGCTTACTGGCGGGTTTGCTGTATGGCCGAAAGAAGCCAGCGCCCCCCGCGAGAAGGCCGGGTAAAGGTCCACAACTCGGTAATGTTCACCGGTTCGGTAGAGCTACCCTGAATAACTTGCCCCGTAGCATTGGTTGTAAGGTCAATCAGGCTATAGCGCATGGCAACAGTGGCAAAATCCATACCGTTTTCGCGCCATGCCTCGGCCAAATCCCCCTGAATAAAATGCACATCCGAAACAACGTTACGCGCCCCTTGGCTGGCAAGGGCAGAAAGCTGCTCGTTGAAATAGGACACCATTTCCGGTGTGGCCATTTGCTGCATGGTCGGAATATTCTGCTGGTTCCACGCTGTCTGAATATCCATCAGCGTTTGCTGGAAGGCCTGATAATCTGCAGTGTTAATTTGCAAAGAAGCATTCCCACCGGCAGAAGGCATAGCCCCCGGCGTTACACCTGGTGAATTGGCCACACCGCCAGCCCCCATGGAAAAACTGCTGCCACCAGAGCTTTTATTGCCAGTAAAGCGACGCACCAGCCACATGATGATCATGACAACAAAGGCTATCTGGATCATCAACCCAATCAGGCTGAAAAAGCTGTGCATGCCGCCAAAAAAGCCGTGCCCACTCAGCAGGCCAAACAAACCGGCCCCCAAAAACCCACCAGCAAACCCGGTTAGGAATGGGTGTCGAACACCAGATTGAGCAAAGGGGGCTGCTGGGCGTGCAAACGGTGTGGTTTGCGGCCCAGAGTTAGGGGAAGGCGCCGTGCGCGGCGTAATGGAGCGTTCCATCGGGGCCGCACTATAAGGTGCCGTACGTGTGGGCGGAGGGGCGCTCCATGTTCTGCTGCCACGGCTGCCCATAGAGCCACCTTGGCCGGGGCGGGCATCAGCATGCAGGGCCAAAGGCCCCGCAATAAGGCCGATGCTCAGGAAGGCAGTGAGAACAGGTGCAAGAATGCGGGGTTTCACAGAAAGAATAGTCTCCGGCTAAGAGGTTATGCCCCGGCAATGCTTAGGGCATCTGTACGTAATGTGGGGGCGTCCGTGCCAAAACGGAAGTCCAGATCATTAGCTAACGTAATGGACGCAAAAATATCCAGAAGGTTGCCCGCCAAGGTGAACTCGGCAGCGGATTCTGCAATCTTGCCATCACGAATCATAAACCCGGAAGCGCCACGGCTGTAATCACCGGTAAGGCCATTGATGGAAGAGCCCATCATTTCAGTAATGTAGAGTCCTTCCTTAATATCTGCCATCAGTTCGGTGGGGGAGAGTGTGCCGGGCTCAAAAAACAGATTGGTAGCAGAAGGGCCGGGAGGGCCAGATGTTCCGCGCGCAGCATGGGCATTACTTTGCAGCCCAAGTTGGCGGGCGCTTCGGCTATCCAGAATCCAGCTTTGCAAAGCGCCATGTTCTACCAGATGCAATGGTGCAACCTGCATGCCTTCGCCATCAAACGGGCGGGAGCGCAGGCCCTTTTTACGGGTTGGATCATCCGTAATGGTTACATCTTTGGCAAAGATGGATTGCCCGAGTTTATCCTTCAAAAAGGATGTGCCGCGTGCAATAGCCGTGCCCGTAATGGCCCCAGCAAAGTGGCCCAGAAAGCTACCTGCTACCCGTGGGTGAAACACAACGGGATAACGGCCAGTGCGGGGTTTAATGGGGTTAAGGCGTGCAATGGCTTTTTCCCCAGCACTTTTGCCAAGTTCTGCCGCATCTTTCAGATCACGCAGCCAGACTGTGCCGTGGTAATCGTAATCACGCTGCATGCCATCGCCGGAACCCGCCAGCACGCATACAGAGTTGGAGTGCTGTGTGCGGGTATAGCTCCCGGAAAATCCGGCAGATGTCACCAAATATACTTCTGTGCGCCCGCAAGAGGCGCTGCTGCCAGCGCTGTTGGTAACGCCTTTTATGGCCAGAGCCGCTTCTTCTCCAGCGCGTGCGCGGGCCAGCAGTTCTTCAGTCGTAGGTTCTGCCGAATCCGCTAGTTCCAGATCATTCTGGGTAAAGCGGCCTTGCTGGGCCAGTGGGTTGAGGCCAGCGTATTGATCTTCTGGCAGCACGCGGGCCATGGCCATGGCTTGTTCTATCAGCGCATCAAAGCGTGAAGGCTCAGGCGTGGTGGTAGAAAGAATGGCACTTTTTTTGCCAGCAAAAACACGAAGCCCCAGATCCGTGGTTTCAGATCGTTCCAGTTCTTCTGTCACGCCATTGCGGACACCGGCACCAGCCGCCACGCTGCGGACAAATACGGCGTCTGCTGCATCTGCTCCAGCCTTACGTGCGCGGGCAACCAGATCAGAAATACGGTCTAGGGTTTGTTCCGTCATGCTGCCAGTTTCTCCGTAATGATCTGCAAGGAAGGAATGTGCTCAATCGGGCCAAGGGCTGCAAGCGTGGGCGTGCCTGTAAAGATGCGCGATGCCGCACGGCAAATATCCCCAGCGTTTACAGCTTCAATTTTGCTAACGGTTTCTGCTGTAGGAATAATCCGGCCAAAAATCTGTAACTGTCGGGCAATCTGCTCGCATCGGCTACCAGTGCTTTCCAGGGACATCAAAAGCGACGCTTTAAGCTGTGCCCGTGCGCGCACCAATTCTTCTTCCGTCACACAGCGCTGAATTTTATTCAGTTCTTCCAGCGTTACGGGCACCAGTTCCGCACATTCCTTGGCACCTGTGCCTGCGTAAATGCCGAAGATGCCACCATCGGTGAACGGTGCGTTGAAGGAATAGACAGAGTAAACAAGCCCACGCTTTTCCCGAATTTCCTGAAACAGGCGGGAAGACATGCCGCCACCTAGCACGGTGGAAAGCAAAAGAGCGGGGAAGTAATCCGGGTCTCCATACCCAAAGGAGGGGAAGCCCAGCACAACATGTGCCTGATCCAGTTCCTTCACCTGTCGGAATTCACCACCGCCATAACGGGCAGAGAGTGTGGCTGGTGCAGAAGAGGAAGACAGATTGGCAAAATGTTGCTGCACGCGCTGCACAACATCTTCATGGTGCAAGTTGCCTGCGGCGGCCACAATCATGTTGTCTGTGGTGTAATGCGCTTTCATGTAGCGCATCAGGGTTTCGCGGCTCATTTCCCTGATCAGGTTTTCCGTGCCCAATGTTGGGCGGCCCATAGGCTGGTTAGGAAAAGCTGTTTCCTGAAAATGATCAAAAACCACATCGTCAGGCGTATCATTTGCCTGCCCGATTTCTTGCAGAATAACCCCGCGTTCGCGCTCCATTTCAGCAGGATCAAACGTGGAGTTGGTGAGGATATCACCAATGATATCAACGCCCAGCCCCAGATTTTCCTTAAGGAGCTTGACGTAATAAACGGTCTGCTCCCGCGCGGTGTAGGCATTGATATGCCCGCCAACATTTTCGATTTCCTCGGCAATGCGCAGGGCGGAGCGGCTGGTTGTGCCTTTAAAGGCCATGTGTTCCAAAAAGTGGGAAACACCGTTTTCTTCTGCCGTTTCGTGGCGTGTGCCTGTGGCCACATAGGCCCCGAAAGAAACTGTTTCCACCCGTTCCATGCGTTCTGTCACAACAGTCAGGCCGGAGGGCAGGCGGGTAATGTTGATGGGATCTGTCATTCTTGTCCTGAAAAAGAAAGGCCGCCGGGCAAGGCGGCCTGACACGGGAAAGTAAGATGTGGGGTGTTAGGGAGCGTTTGCCAGTACCGCAGCGCGCACAGCATCTTTAAGTGCGCCTTCGGTTGCCGGAACAGTACGATAACGTTCTTCCCGCTCAAACAGATCTTCCAGATGCACAGGCAATGCCGGATGAATACCCGTAGCTGCCACCATGGCATCGGGGAACTTGGCCGGATGCGCTGTGGCTTCTGCAATCATAGGCACGCCGGGCTGCCGGAACTTGCGGCCCGCGGCAATACCAATGGCGCTGTGAGGGTCTGCCAGATAATTGGATTTCTGGTGCAGGTTGCGAATTTCTGCTTCCGTCTGTTCATCATCCAGCGCAAGGCCGGAGAAGACGGTGCGGGCATTTTCCCACACTTCTTCAGGCACATCCATATGCCCCGTGGCACGGAAGCCGGTCATGATACGTGCGCAGGCAGCAGAATCACGGCCCAGAAGTTCAAATAGCAGACGTTCAAAGTTGGAAGAAACCTGAATGTCCATGGAAGGTGAAAGGCTAGGCACCACACCTTTGATTGTCATGTCATTGGCATTCAGGAACCGGGTGAGAATATCGTTCCGGTTGGAGCCAACGCACAGATGTTTGATAGGCAGCCCCATTTTGCGTGCAGCCCAAGCAGCAAGAATGTTGCCAAAGTTGCCTGTAGGCACAGCAAAGGAAACTTCACGCTCTGGAGCACCAAAGTTCAGTGCCGCATAAACATAGTAGGGAATCTGAGCGGCAATACGTGCCCAGTTGATGGAATTTACGGCGGAAAGGTGCATTTCCCGGCGGAAAGGCAGATCAGCAAACAAAGCCTTTACCAAGTCCTGACAGTCATCAAACGTGCCTTCAACGGCCAGATTGGTGATGTTGGAATCCAGCACGGTTGTCATCTGGCGGCGCTGCACTTCAGATGTGCGGCCTTTAGGATGGAGGATGACAACAGATAGACGGTCCCGCCCACGGCAGGCTTCAATAGCGGCAGAGCCTGTATCACCAGATGTGGCGCCTACAATGGTTACGTGGTCATTCCACTGGGTCAGCACGTGTTCAAAAAGCTGGCCAAGCACCTGCATGGCCATGTCTTTGAACGCCAGCGTGGGGCCGTGGAACAGTTCCTGCACAAACAGGCCATCTTCTACTTGAGTGAGTGGCACAATGGCTGGGTGGTCAAAGTTGGCATAGGCCTTGGCACACAGGCCGCGCAGTGTTTCCAGATCAATATCCGGTGCCGCAAACGGGGCCAGAACACGGGTAGCCAGTTCTGGATAGGGCAGGCCACGCAGGCTTTCCCAATCAGACAGCGAGAATTCGGGCCATGTTTCGGGCAGATACAGGCCGCCATCCTCGGCAAGACCGGTAAGCAGAACATCGGCAAAGGAAAGGACGGGAGCATTCCCGCGAGTGGAAATATAGCGCATGGAGAAACTTATATCCTGAATGGCGAACGCCGCGAAGTGTCCTTTTTAGGGAGAAAGCCTGTAGCCTTATTGCGGTGGAGGCGTTGTAGGTAGCGTAAGCTGATACACCGTAATAGGCCATGAAATAGAAGGCGAGGCTGCCCCAAAACCCACGCTGTGATCAAGCTGACTAGCCGCTACATACAAATGCCCATGCCCATCCAGACCGGGGGTGGTGGGCCATTTCAGGCGTTCATCCGTAACCAATCGGCGCGGAATGCGCCCAACTGTGTAGCTGAGGATGCTGCCTGTGGTGATATCAGACCAATAAAGCGTGCCCTCATTATCAATGGTCAGGCCGCCCAATGCGGGGGTTTTATACCACTGTGTCACGCCTTCCTCAAATGCTGCCGGAGTAACGTCCGGGTCCGTGAATAAGGAGGTGGACACACGATACAGAAAACCTGCAGGCGGTTGCATAACAATCCATGTGCCATCCGGGCTTACGGCAATCATGCTGGTATCTACGGCAATGGCCTGACCATTCGCATTCAAAAGCGGGCCTGTAGGGGTCTGGATGGGTTTGGTGGCAGTAAGGGCCGGGTGATGGTCCAGAAAACGCCGCCCGGATGCCGATGGAATATCAATAAGTAACAGTCCCGCTACACCAGAATCTGGCACATAAGCTGTAGAACCATGCACGGCAATGCCGGAAAGAATACTGCCTTGGTGCAGCAGATTGGCTTCTACTGGCACAATATGGGTAACTGTGTTGGTGGTTGGATCAATCTGGATCAGGCGCGGGGCCGCAACAGGTGGTTTTTCTCGGTTTGGCACGCCGCTATCCAGCACCCAGATGCTGCCATCTGCGGTGCGTGTCATGCCTGCAAGAGCTACAAAATGGGTATCGTTTGCTGCCTCACGGTTGTTCCAGTCAGCATCAGGGTATGGGGCAAGGTTGCCATCTGTCTGCCGCACCCATAACTGCGGGCCAGTATTGCCAACCCATGCAGGGGCTTCCAGCAACATTCGGCCATCCGGCAAGGGTAAAATGGCATCCCATATCTGCTGATTGGACTGCATGAAGGGCACCAGTGCGGAAGCAGGAAGTTCCGGCACTTTAGGCATATGCACAGCCCATGCAGGGTGCCCCATAAAAGGAGAGAACAGGGCAGCCGCCAGCATAACACGGCAAACCGTGCGGCGCGGCAGAACAGAACGCAGGAAAGAATGCTTCATCAGGGGCGTCCGGTCAGAAATCTTGCAAACGGGTGAAAAATGAATGCGGCAGTTTCGGGTCTGCACGGCGTTTGTGCAAACGCGTTCTGTGCGGGGCGGCTGCCCCTCTGCCACATTCAGTTGTGAAGCAAGAGGGGCGTTTGCGATTATGCGTCTTCCGCGCGTTCCACATAACGCCGGTGGATATGGGCCAGATAGGTGGAGGCATCCAGCTTGCGTCCTGTGGCGTCTTGCACAATTTGCGGCATGGAGGCGCTGCGTGCACGGCCATGTACGTTTTCACGCAACCAACCCAATAGTGGCGTAAAATCACCTTTTGCAATGGCAGGCATAATCTGTGGTAACTGTTTGCAAGCGGCTTCTCGCAGTTGCGCTGCTGTTAAGGCGCCAAGAGTGTAGCACGGGAAGTAACCGAACAGCCCCTCCGGCCAGTGAATATCCTGCAAGCAGCCGCGTCCATCATCCGGCACATGCAGGCCCAGAAGCGCGTGGATGCGCTCATTAAATGCAGCAGGCAGATCAGCCAGAGGCAAATCACCGGAAATCAGTGCTTTTTCCAGTTCATAACGCACTAAAATATGGGCCGGATAAGTGACTTCATCAGCATCAACCCGAATAAAGCCGGGTTGTACGTGGGTGAGAAGGCGATGAATGTTCTGAGCATCCCAGCCAGCAGTGCCTGCGGGCACATCAAAAGCTGCCTGAAGTTTGGGGACTAGCCAGCCAGCAAAAGCATTGGAGCGGCACACCTGCATTTCCATCAGCAGGGATTGGCTTTCATGCAGCGTCATGCCGCCAGCCTGCCCGACAGGTTGGGAGAGCCATGTTTCTGGCAGGCCCATATCATACAGGGCGTGGCCTGTTTCATGCAGCACGCCCATCATGGCGGGAATGAAATCACTTTCATCATAACGTGTGGTTAGCCGCACATCATGCGTTGCTCCACCGCAGAACGGGTGCGTGCTGACATCCAGCCGTCCGCGTGTCACATCAAACCCAAGCTGCTGCATAAGCTGGCGGCCTAGCGCTTCCTGCTGCGGCACGGAAAATGGTCCGGGCAGTGGTGTCGCGGCGGGCAGGCTGTTCTGTTTTTCCAGAACTGTGCCAATCAGTTCAGGTAGGCCTGCAGCAAGCTGTGTAAAAACCGGGTCTATGTCTGTTTGCCGGGTGCCGGGGTCAAACGTGTCCAACAGCGCATCGTAGGGGGAAAGGCCTAGCTTTGCCCCTGTAGCAACCGCAACTTCACGCGTGAGGCGCAGCACTTCGGAGAGTGTGGGCAGAATGGCTGCAAAATCACCATTCTCGCGCGCGGTGCGCCATACCATTTCGCATCGGGCCGTGGCCTGCGTGCTGGCTTCTACTAGTTCTCCGGGGAGGGCCGTAGCATGGGCATGCAGGCGGCGCATTTCTTCCAGATTGGCACGGCGCCAGATATCATCACCCGGTTCTGCCTGTTCCAGAAGTTCTGCAACAACTGGGGCTGTTAGAATTTCGTGGCTCAGGCCTTCCAGCATGGCCAGATTTTCTGCCCGGCGTTCTGCCGCACCGGAGGGCATGATCACCTCCTTATCCCAGCAGAGTATGCCAATGGCATCATTTAGGGAGGAAAGGCGGGCAAAGTGGCGTTCAAGGGAAAGATAGGCTTTATTCATGGTGCATATGGTAAAGCATACACGCCGCGCACGGAATGCACTTTGTGAGGCATATCAGATTACAAATAAGGAGCCAGTTATACCCATGCAGATGGATACGCAGGTGGAATCTGCACTGGTATTGTTGGCGCAGGGCAATGCGGAGCAGGCGTTACGTGTTCTGCAAAACTGTTTGCAGCAGAATCCGTACCATGCTGGCGCACTGCATGGCCTAGCCTGTGTAGCGCGCGCGGGAGGAGATAACCGTGCCGCAGTGGCCTTGGCTGCCAAGGCTGTGCAGTTACAGGCAGAACCGCATTTTCATATTACGTTAGGTTTGGCTTTGTTGGCGGAGGGGCAGGTGGAGGCAGCGCGAGCGGCCATTCATGTAGCCATTCTAGAATCACCAAGAGACCCACGCGCGCATGATGCCATGGCCTCTGTTTTGGAAGCACAGCAGCGCATTGCCGAGGCTGAACGTGCTTTGCGCACGGCTATAAGGTTAAGGCCATTGGAGCAGGAACGGCATTTGGCGTTGGCTGCTTTTTTGTCGCGTCATGGGCTGTTGGAAAAAGCGATAGAGGTTTCCGGCAAGGCCTTGCAGTTGGATACACAAAACCTGTTTGCACAAAATCTGCACGGCATGATCCTGCACGGAGCAGGCAAGGCGGCAGAAGCCGAACCTTATTTTCGGGTTGTGGCAGCCAAACTGCCAACATCTGCACCTGCTCTGGCTAATCATGGAGCGGCGTTGTTTGCCACGCGTAGTTATGAGGAGGCCCGAGACGTTCTGGCAAAGTCTGCGCAGCTAGAGCCCAAAGCAGCAGAAACACGTAGTAATCTGGGGTTAGTGCAGATGGCGCTGGGCCGCTTGCAAGAAGCTGCACAGGAATTGCAAGCAGCATGTGTACTACAGCAGAATGATGCCCGTTTGATGCTCAATTACGCCACGGTTTTTGCTGATCTGGGCGAAAGAAGGCAGGCGGAAGCATTGTTTTGCAAGGTAGAAAAACAGGCCGGTAACAGCACGGATGCCGCCCGAGCACGTATGAACCGTGGCGTGTTGTATTTGGCCGAAGGCCGCTTTGCTAAGGGTTGGGAACTGTTTGAAGCACGCCAGCTCCTTGTTGCCCCTCCGGCTTGTGCCGCTGGGTTGCCTCAGTGGGATGGTGCTCCACAGGAAAAACCCGTGCTGCTCTACGCAGAGCAGGGATTGGGCGATGTGTTGCAGTTTCTACGTTATGTTGTTCCAGCGGCTCAGCGTGTTCCGGTTTTGCTGTATGTGCCGCAAAGCATACGCAGTTTTGTGCAACAGATGGATCTGGCACGCCTGCCACATGTCACAATATGCACAAGCCAGCATGTGCCAAAAGCCGTAGCAGCTTGTGGCCTTATGAGTTTGCCAGATGTATTGGGTATGGAAGCGCCGTTTGCATGGCAGCCTGATATTGCAGGTATTCAAAAATCTGCATCTAACAAGAAAGCCGCTTTGAATGTTGGGCTGTGTTGGGCAGGTAGCTCAACGTATCAGTTTGATCGCAGGCGTTCGATTAATCCGCAGATGCTCGCACCATTGGGGCGGCTGAATACTGTTGAGTTTCAGTCGCTTCAAAAAAATAATGAGGAAGCGCAACAGTTCCTGTTCCCAATGGCGGAATTACCGCAAGGTGATGTGTTGAAAACATCCCGTGTTATGGCAGGGCTGGATGTGGTGATAACTGTAGACACCATGATAGCGCATTTGGGCGGTCTGCTAGGCCTGCCGGTGTTGCTGCTTGATCGCTTTGGTGGGGATTGGCGCTGGGCTGAAGGGTCTACCATTACGCAGCCCGATGGAGAGGTGCATAGCCTGTGGTATCCTTCCGTTAGGGTTATTCGTCAGCCACAGGCAGGTGAGGGTGATGCCCCGTGGCAGCCCTGTATCGTAACCGTTCTGCAGATTTTGCAGAAGATGGCTGAAAAACGCACGGATATGGTGCCTTAAAGGTTGTTGCCGCTGTGTGTGAGCACTTTATGATAGCGGCATGACACGCATTTCCTCCAAAGGTGCTACGCCAGCAATGGCGCAGTGGTTCACCCTCAAGGCCGAAAATCCTGAAGCCCTGCTGTTTTTTCGCATGGGCGATTTTTACGAACTGTTTTTTGATGATGCTACGGCTGCAGCGGCTGCGCTGGATATTGCCCTAACAGCACGCGGCACACATGCGGGAGAACCGATTCCCATGTGTGGGGTGCCTGTGGCGGCAGCACCAGCTTATCTTGCGCGTTTGATCCGGCGCGGTTTCCGGGTGGCGGTGGCAGAGCAGACAGAAACACCCCGCAAAGGCAGACCAGCAAACAAGGGGCCTTTGGCGCGTGGCGTTGTAAGGGTTATTACCCCCGGCACGCTAACAGAAGATGAACTTCTGGAGCCCGGGCGCTCTAACCTTTTGCTCGCATTGGCGCTTACGGCGCCACAAACAAAGGGAAAAGGCAAAAAAGCCGAGGCATCCTTTGCTGATATAGTTATAGGTGCTGCGTGGATTGATGTTTCAACCGGGTTGTTTGAAACCGAAAGCCTAACAGGCAAAGGGCTTCCCGCGCTTTTAGGCCGTTTGGATCCCGCGGAAATTCTTGCACCGGCTATGCTTAATCTAGCGGATTACGAAGCCCGCCGTGCGCCAGAAACCGTGGCGTCAGGCGCAGATACGGCGCGCCAGCGTTTGGCTAGTGCTTTTGATGTAGCCAGCATAGAAGCCTTTGGCACCTTTACGGATGAAGAAAGCGTAGCTGCTGCCATGGCGGTGGAATACGTTCAGCGCAGCCAAGCTGGTAAGTTGCCGCGTCTGGCGCATCCAGTTCCACAAAATGAAAGCGGCATTCTGGGCATAGATCCGGCCACACGCGCCAGTCTGGATATCTTGCGCGCGCGGGACGGAGGGGATGAGCACACGCTATTTTCCGCCGTAAACCGTACGGTCAGTGCGGCTGGTGCGCGTATGCTGGCAGAATGGTTGGCAGCCCCGCTTACACATGCAGGCCAGATTGCCGCCCGACAAGCGGGGTGGTGGTGGCTAAAGGAAGATGCTGTGCGGCGGGAGGCGTTGCGCGGAACACTTAAAAAAGCACCAGATATTGCACGCGCACTCGGCCGGTTGTCCCTTGGGCGCGGGCAACCGCGAGATCTGGCCGCTATGCGTGATGGCCTTATGGTGGCGCGGGAGGCCGCGCGTATTCTTACGGCCTCTAATGCCTCATTACCTCCGGCGTTACATCAAGCGGTTACGCGGTTGGGCGGAGGGCAGGTGCTGGAGGCTGAACTTGCGCGTGCGTTGGCAGAAAACCTTCCGGCTCGGCTGGATGATGGCGGCGTTATTGCGCAGGGCTATGATGCCAAGCTGGATGAATACCGTGGATTGCGGGATGATTCACGCCGCCTGATAGCAGGCTTGCAGGCCAAATATGCCGCACATTATGGGCTGAACAGTCTTAAAATTCGCCATCACGCACAGCTTGGCTATGTGATGGATGTGCCCGTAGCAGCTAGTGCCAAGCTTAAGGACAAGCCAGAGCTTATCTTGCGGCAGGGCACGGCCAGCAATGCGCGTTTTGCTACAGAAGAACTCTCAACACTGGATGCCCGCATAACCGAGGCCGCAGAAAAAGCAGCGCAGTGTGAAAAAGAATTGTTCGGCGCACTGGTAGAACAGGTTCTGGCCGAACGCAGCATGCCGGTTTTGGCGCAGGCATTGGCTGTGCTGGATGTTTTGCAATCCTGCGCAGATCTGGCAGGGAATGGTACGTGGTGCCGCCCAGAGGTGACAGAAGATTTTGCCTTTGCGCTGGAAGGATGCCGCCACCCGGTGGTGGAAGCCGCCTTACCAGCGGGCACGCGTTTTACGCCAAATACGTGTGATCTGGCACCGCAACAGCGCGTTATGCTGCTAACGGGCCCGAACATGGCCGGTAAATCCACCTATCTGCGCCAAACAGCACTGGCTGTTATTCTGGCACAAGGGGGGTTTCCCGTTCCGGCTGATCGGGTGCGAATCGGGGTGGTGGATCAGCTTTTCTCCCGCGTAGGTGCTTCGGATGATCTGGCGCGTGGACGTTCCACCTTTATGGTGGAAATGACGGAAACAGCCGCCATTCTTAATCAGGCTGGCCCGCGTTCTCTTGTTGTGGTGGATGAGATCGGGCGTGGCACAGCCACGTTGGATGGTTTGGCAATTGCATGGTCTGTGTTGGAGGCTTTGCATTCAAGCGTGCGCTGCCGTGCAATCTTTGCAACGCATTTCCATGAACTTTCGCGCTTGGTGGATACACTCCCGCGGCTTTCTTTGCATACTATGGCAGTGCGGGAATGGCGGGGGCAAATTGTGTTTTTGCATGAAGTGCTTGCAGGATCAGCCAAAAAAAGCTGGGGTGTACACGTTGCGCGGTTGGCTGGTGTGCCGCACGCTGTGGTGGACCGGGCCGGGCGCCTACTGCGGGAGTTGGAACGTGCTGAAAATACAATACCCGAACCTCTTCCGCTGTTTGACACGCAGAAGACATTACCCCCTGAGCCCCAAAATACGATAAGTAAACGTTTGTTAGATATTGACCCGGATAGCCTGACACCCCGTGCCGCGCTGGATCTTCTGTACGAATTGCGCAAGGAAGCCGCGCAGGAAGAACACGCACAGGTGGCAGACTAAACACCATGACGCCAGACCCCATTCAGGAGCAGAACTCGCCTCTCATGCCCACCCCTTCCGTAGAGCCTGCCGCAGTGCAGCAGTCCGACATGACCATGCTGGCCACCCTAACGCCAGAAATGCTTTCTGCGTGTCTGACGCGGGAATTAAGAGACGCAACACCGGAAGATGCGGTTATTCCTGAACGGGATGATGCTGTTGCCATTTTCCGCCGCCATCTGGGGCGGTATCAGGCGGATATACGCAACCGGTTTGAACGGCATGAGCTTAAAGGCGCTGGGGCAGCCAAAAAGATAGCTGTTTTTACAGATGTTATGGTGCGCGCCATTGTGGATCTGGCCGTGCGCGCCACTATTGGGGCAGGCACTGTAGAAAGCGGTATGCTGCCCAGCTTTGCCATAGCTGCTACAGGCGGCTACGGACGCGGGCTCTTGGCGCCTTTCAGTGATATTGATTTGCTGTTTTTGGTGGCGGAGGAAAGTGCAGAGCGTGCGCATCCGCTTATTGAATACGTTCTGTATTTTCTGTGGGATCTGGGTGTGAAAGTGGGGCATGCCACCCGCACCATTAATGAATGTATTGAAGAAGCTAAAAAAGACACCACAGTGCGCACCGCCCTGCTGGATGCACGTTTGCTGGCTGGGGATTCAGCCCTTTTTGCCACGTTTGAGGCCCGCTACATTCTGGCCTGTGTGGATGCAGGTGCCGCTGGTTTTATTCATGACAAGCGTCGTGAACGTCTGGAACGCCACCGGCGGTTTGGTGATAGCCCATATCTGGTAGAACCCAATATAAAGGAAGGGCGCGGGGGGCTGCGTGATCTGCAAACCCTGTACTGGATGTGCCGCAACACGTTTGGCACCCGCCATGTCAAAGATCTGCTTGCCCCGGAATTTATCTGGATGGGCCTACTAACAGAGCAGGAAGCCGCACGTGCCCGCCGATCTTGGGACTTTTTGTGGACGGTGCGCTTGCACTTGCACTACGTAGCAGGGCGGGCGGAAGAGCGGCTAACCTTTGATATGCAGCCCGTTATTGGCGCACGCATGGGGTATACCCGGCATGGGCGGCAAAATGGGGTGGAGCGCTTTATGCGCCATTACTTCCTGACAGCCCGGGAAGTCATGCGGTTAACCCATGTTCTGGAACCCGCTGTGCTGCGGCAGGCTCAGGGGCCGGTTGCTAACGCAGCCAAGCCAGATGAAGCCATGCGGCAAGCCGGATTTACCTTGCTGGACGGGCAGATTCTGCCTGATCGTGGTGTAAGTTTCGATCAAGAACCCATTAAAATGATGCAGATTCTGGATTGGGCGCGTGTGCGCCGTCTGGCGCTGCATCCATTGGCACGGCATCAGCTTATCCGGTGGGAGCGTAGAGCTACTAGCCTGCGGGATAATTCAGAAGCTGCACGTATTTTCCTTGATCTGCTTTGTGGTGATGAATCTACGGTGGAGCAAAAGCCACGTCGTCGCCCGGCAACGGCTTCTGTGCCTTCTGTAGTGGAAGAAAGTGGTCTGTCTTACTCTGCCGCCTATGGAGAATATCCGCCCGCAGGGCATGCGCACTGGCTGCACATTCTGAACGAAACCGGCATTTTCGGTCGCCTGATTCCTGATTGGGCGCGCATTGTTGGGCAGATGCAGTTTGATACGTACCACGTATTTACTGTGGATGAACACACGATAGAAGCCGTGCGTATTTTGGATGAAGTCGCCTCTGGCCGCATGGCGGATGAAATTCCCATTGCCTATGAACTGGTAAAGGGGCTGCATTCCAAACGGGCATTATATATGTCTGTTCTGCTGCACGATGTTGCCAAAGGGCGGGGTGGGGATCACTCTGAAATTGGGGCGGAAATTGCGGCTGAACTTTGCCCGCGCCTTGGTATGTCCGGTGAAGAAACAGAAACTGTTTCTTGGTTGGTGCTGCATCATCTGTTGCTCAGCCATACGGCGTTCCAGCGCGATATTGATGATCCCAAAACCATTCTGGATGTGGTAGACATTGTGCAATCTCCAGAACGGTTGCGCCTACTGCTGCTGCTGACCATTGTGGATATGCGTGCCGTAAGTTCCCGCGTGTGGAACGCATGGAAGGCCACGCTGCTGCGTGAATTGTATGTGCGTGTGGCAGAAGTTCTGGCCGGTGGCCTAGCCACTACAGAACGAGATGTGCGTGTGCGCCATGCCAAGGAAATTACAGCCGATATTCTGACAGAAGAAGGTGTTCCCCAAAAGGATATTGAACGCTTTTTGGGGCTGGGATACGCCGGCTACTGGCTTTCCTTCGATTATGAGACACATCGCCGCCATGCACGGCTTATCCGTGCGGCAGATGCCAATGATGCACCGCTTACAGTAGAAGTGCTGCCTCTGCCTGCGCGCGGGGTTACGGAAGTGACCATTTACACGGTGGACGTGCCGGGTCTGTTTTCCAAAATAGCAGGAGCCTTGGCTCTGGCCGGGGCCTCCATTGTGGATGCACGCATCCATACGATGACACACGGTATGGCGTTGGATACGTTCTGGATTCAGGATACTTCTGGCCAAGCGTATGAAGAAACGCACAAGCTTGCCCGTCTGGCATCTCTGATCGAACAGGGGTTAAGCGGCCATATTGATATTAGTGAAGAAATTGCCCGAGCCGGATTTGGGCATATGCCCATGCGTATGCGGGCCATTCATGTTCCGCCGCGTGTGGTGATAGATAACGGAATTTCCAACACCTACACCGTTATCGAAATCAATGGGCGCGATCGTCCCGGCTTGCTGCATGATGTAACGGCCGCCATGAGCCGTGAGAACCTGCAAATTGCCTCTGCCCACATCACCACCTATGGCGTGCGGGCAGTGGACGTTTTTTATGTGAAGGACCTGTTTGGTCTGAAAATCACAGATAAAAAACGTTTGGAGGAAATTCGTGAGCGTTTGCTGGCCGGGCTAAAGGAAGCAGAAGCCGAGGCCAGCGCTTGTGCAGATGCGCGCTATTCAGCCTGAAATATCAGGCTGAAACCGGATGGTGTCCGGGGCTGGCTGCGGAAAGACCGTGGTTAAGCCCCGCCCGTAGCTGTTGGCCTGCAGGCGTGTTGGTGTCTATCAGGCCGTGGCGTAGGAACAGGTCAATCAACACCAGATTGACGTTGAATTTAAATTCATCCGTATCCCGCACAATCTGAAACACTTTAGCTAAAGGCAGTAGAGCAAAGGATTCTACCTCGCCATCAGCGGCTTCTGGTTCAAAGCTTTCAGGCAAGTAAAGATCATAACAGACGAGAATATCTCGCCTAAGCCCTTCCGGCCGCTCCATGGCGTAAACCAGATGCCCTGTTTCCTGCGCCAGAGCCACAAGATTATGGGGGATGCTGGCTTCTTCTGCCGCTTCCTTGATCAGGGCTTCACGCGCTGTATGACCGGCAGGCACGCCGCCTGCTACCAGATGGTCCAGCTTGGATGGGTCTAGCCGCTTGTTTGCAGCCCGGCGACCGGTCCACAGGTAAAGGCCATCTGCTTTGCGCACCAGCCCGTTCATGTGCACGCCTGTGGCAACCAGCCCAAAAAGAGGTAAGGCGCCACGGTCAATACGCGCAATAGCGGGCTTATCTACATCTGTGCGCACATCAAACAGTTCGTGATGAGAGCGATAAAAACCTTCCTGCGCCAAAGCTTCGCCCAAAGCTTCCAATTTGCTGGGGTCTGGCAGATTAAAGCCGGCTGTACGGTTGCCGAGGCCTTCTTTTTCCAGCCTGTCAAATAGTTCTGGCGTAATCCATCCGGCAGCCGTGCCAGCCAGAGAAAAAGGGGCACGTTTGCCAGGAATGAGAGCAGTGTTGCACTGCTTGAGATGCCGAAGAAAAGGCGTGATGTCGGAAGACATGGAAACAAAATCCTGTTGAACTGTGCCTAGCGTGTCTGGGGTTGTTATCGGGTGTGGCAAAGGCGGTGGCAAGGTGTGGCGGGGTTGCAAAATGCGCCCAGCATGGCACATGCGAGTTATGCCACCACGTCGCGCGGCTGCCGGGCCGCTCAAAAAGCCGGTTTCCATAACACTTTCACGTTTGCTGCCATATTTGTGGCCACAGGAAAATCGTGCCCTGCGTTGGCGCGTTGTGCTGGTTCTTGTGGTCATGCTTGGGGGTGAACTGGCCACACTGGGCATTCCGCTAGTTTACAGCCGTGTGGTGGATCGGTTTACGCATCCCCATTCGCTGGCCATGGCGCCTGCGGCTTTGATTCTCTGTTACGGATTGGTGCGCTTGGCTTCTGCCGCGCTTACCAATATGCGTGATGCCCTGTTTGCACCAGTCCGGTTCCGGGTTGCAAGGCAGGCGGCTTACCGCAGTTTTGAGCATATGCACGCACTTTCCTTGCGCTTTCATCTGGATCGCCGCACCGGAGGCGTCACACGCGCTATTGAGCGCGGCACAGAGGCCGTGGAAACACTGCTGCGGATGATCATGTCCATTTCCCCCACCATCCTACAGGCGGCGTTGGTGATGGTGGTTATCTGGCGTGTTTTTAACTGGCAGTATGTGGCGCTGATGGCGCTGATGATTGCGGCCTACATTCTGTTTACCGTGCGGTTTACATCTTGGCGGCTCGGAATTCGGCGCGAGATGAATGAAACCAACAGTGAGGCCACAGGCAAAGCGCTAGATAGCCTGCTGAACTACGAAACCGTAAAATATTTTGGGAACGAAAAGCACGAAGCCCAAAGGTATGATAGCGCACAGGCGCGTTACGAACAGGCTGCTAAAAAAACGCAGTATTCCTTGGGTTTTCTCAACTTCGGGCAGGCGGCTATTATCGCCCTCTCTCTTACGGCTATTATGTTGCTGGGGGGGCATGATATTGAGGCCGGACGCATTACGGTTGGCGAGTTCGTTATGGTTAACACGTATCTGCTGCAACTATATGGACCGTTAAATTTTCTGGGTTCCGTTTATTCCGCCATTCGTACCGCATTGGTTGATCTAGAGCACATGCTGGGGTTGACGGAAGAGGAGGTGGAAGTAGCAGATCCTGTGCATCCTCTTTCCATTGCCACGCGTTTGCAGGTTTCTGCGCCAGCGCGGGTAGCGTTCAGAGATGTGCATTTTGGATATCGGCCCGAGCGTGAAATTCTGCACGGTATCAGCTTTGAGGTGGCGCCGGGCCGCAAGGTTGCCATTGTGGGCACTACAGGGGCGGGCAAATCTACCATTAGCCGGTTGCTGTTCCGGTTTTACGATGTGTGGTCCGGCGCAGTGCTAGTGGATGGACACGATGTGCGCGATTATCGGCAGGCAGACTTGCGAGCCGCCATTGGTGTAGTGCCGCAGGATACCGTGCTGTTTAACGAGAGCATTGGCTACAATATTGCCTATGGGCGGCTAGGTGCCACCCCGGCAGAAGTGCAGCAGGCAGCCCAACTGGCGCAGATACATGATTTTATCATGTCCTTGCCAGAAGGGTATGAAACGCAGGTGGGTGAACGCGGGCTAAAACTTTCTGGCGGAGAAAAGCAGCGCGTGGCCATTGCCCGCACGATTTTGAAAGACCCACGCGTTCTTGTGCTTGACGAGGCCACGAGCGCGTTAGACACACATACTGAAAAAGAAATACAGGCAGCGCTTAAAACGGTTTCAGCACGCCGCACAACTCTTGTTATCGCTCATCGTTTGTCCACCATTGTGGATGCAGACGAAATTCTGGTGATGGCTAAGGGGCATATTGTTGAGCGTGGCACCCATGCAGCCCTGTTGGCCCAGAATGCGGTGTATGCATCCATGTGGGCCGCTCAGGGGGGAGAAAGCGGGCAGGAGACGTGATAAAAGGCGTAGGCCTGCTGGTAAGGCTTGGCTGTGTCTGACGAATCGCGCGCTTGCAGATAATGTGGGCGGCAGAAAAATGAAGGATCAAAAGAGATGACCGAAACAGCAGGGCAGACTCCCGAAGCAGGCCCGAAAATGGATGTGCCCGAAGATCTGGCACGGTGCGATATGGTCATTCAGCACGCCATTGAGCATTTGCGGAATGAAAAATATCCTCCGCTGGCGGTGGCCTCTGCTCTTCTGGGTAATTCTGTAGGTATTCTTGCCCAGATCATGGACAAGGACACTGTGTTACGCATTCTCGACTCAGCGGCTCAGAGTGTTAGATCAGGCGAAGTACATGCGTCTGTTCGGGCACAGACCGGGCAGGAAAACGAGAAAGCCTGAGCACAACCCTTGACTGAAGGCCGTGGCTAAGCCATAAGCCGCGCCAATCCTGAATGTGGTCGCCGGGCGCTCGTCTCGGCCCTCTGTTCCTATTTTGTATAAGACAAGGATGAGACAATGTCCCGTCGTTGCCAGATTACCGGCAAAGGTGTGCTGACCGGAAATAACGTCAGCCACGCTAACAACAAATCCCGTCGTCGCTTTCTGCCTAACCTGCAGGATGCTTCCTTGGTTTCCGAAACTCTGGGTTCTGCTGTGCGTATGCGCGTAAGCGCCCGTGGCCTGCGCACCATTGAGCACAATGGCGGTCTGGATGCATTCCTGCTGAGCATGCCTAACCGCAAGCTTCCTGAAGAAGCACAGGTCATTAAGCGCCGCGTTCTGCGCGCTCAGGCCAAAAAGCAGGCAGCCGCAGGCGCCTGATTCAGGGGTTTACCTTATTCAGTGGAGCCGGCTCTATTCACTTGGTGGGGTAGGGCCGGTTTCTGCGGTGTAGATGTCTGGCAAGGTGTCAGGCATCGTCGTCTATCGGCCGGTTTCCGGCAGCCGGGTTTCCTGAAGATTTTAACATCACAGGTGCCAATACGGTGCACGGCGGCCACAGGCGCGAAGGGATTCCCATTCGCGCCTGACCTGTTTTCTGGAGGTTTTCGTGTCCGCCACATCCGATCTGTCCAAGATTCGTAATATCGGTATTACCGCGCATATTGACGCAGGTAAGACGACCATGACCGAACGTATGCTGTACTACACCGGCGTGTCCCATAAAATTGGTGAAGTGCACGAAGGCAACACCACGACTGACTACATGGCTCAGGAACGTGAACGTGGTATTACCATTACGTCCGCCGCCGTGACCTGTGAGTGGGAAGGCCACCGTATCAACATTATTGATACACCCGGACATATCGACTTCAACATTGAAGTGAACCGCTCCCTGCGCGTGCTCGATGGGGCCGTGTTCATCATTGAAGGTGTGGCTGGTGTGCAGCCGCAGTCCGAAACCAACTGGCGTCTGGCAGACCGTTACAAGGTGCCTCGGATCATCTTTATCAACAAGCTGGATCGTACCGGCGCAGACTTCTATCGCGCATTTGATACGCTGAAAGAAAAGCTGGATATCGTTGCTATCCCGATGCAGCTGCCAATTGGCGCAGAAGACAAGTTTGTTGGTGTTGTTGACCTGGTGGAAATGAAGGCCATCGTCTGGGAAGGCGGTGAACTTGGCGCGAAGTTCCACGACGAAGAAATTCCGGCTGATCTGAAGGAAAAGGCTGCAGAAGCACGCCAGAACCTGCTAGACACAGCTCTGGCTGTTGATGACGCAGCCATGGAAGAATACTTCGAAAAGGGTGACGTTTCTGTTGAAACGCTGAAGCGTTGCATCAAGAAGGGCGCCATTTCCGGTGAATTCCGTCCGGTTCTGTGTGGCACAGCGTTTAAGAACAAGGGCGTGCAGCCTCTGCTCGATGCCATCATCGACTACCTGCCTGCTCCAGACGATGTTGAAGGTATTCGTTGCGCTCCGCCGGAAGGTGAAGAAGAAGACGAAAAAAACCAGCCCATCATTCCGGTTGACCCCAATGGTAAGTTCGCTGGTCTGGCCTTTAAGATCATCAACGATAAGTACGGCACACTGACCTTTGTGCGCGTTTATCGTGGCGTGCTCAAAACCGGTGATACGGTTCTGAACACCACCAAGGGCCACAAAGAACGTATCGGTCGTATCTATCAGATGCATGCTGATAAGCGTGAAGAACTGACAGAAGTGCACGCTGGTGACATTGCTGCGTTTGTGGGTCTGAAAGACTCCCAGACAGGTGATACGCTGGCAGACCCGGCAGATCCGGTTGTTCTGGAACGTATGTCCTTCCCTGTTCCGGTTATCGACATCTCCGTCGAACCGAAAACAAAGGACGCAGTGGAAAAGATGACACTAGCCCTGCAGAAGCTGGCTGGTGAAGATCCCTCCCTGCAGCTCAAGACCGATCAGGAAACAGGCCAGACCATTCTGTCCGGCATGGGCGAACTGCATCTGGACATCATTATCGACCGTCTGCGTCGTGAATATGGTGTGGATGCAAACGTGGGCGCACCGCAGGTGGCATACCGTGAAACCATCACGCAGCCGCATACGGAAACCTACACCCATAAAAAGCAGTCTGGTGGTTCCGGTCAGTTCGCTGAAGTGAAGATCGAGTTCCAGCCGGTTGAACGTAACGAAGGTATCCTGTTCGAAAACAAGGTTGTTGGTGGTTCTGTTCCCAGAGAATACATCCCGGCCGTTGAAAAGGGTATTCGTGTTCAGTCTTCCACAGGTGTTCTGGCAGGCTTCCCGACAGTGGACTTCAAGTTCACGCTGCTTGACGGTAAGTACCATGACGTTGACTCGTCCGCTCTGGCGTTCGAAATCGCGGCTAAGGCTTGCTTCCGTGATGGCATGAAAAAAGCTGGTCCGGTTATTCTGGAACCAATTATGGACGTGGAAATCACCACCCCGAATGATCACGTTGGTGACGTGGTGGGTGACCTGAACCGTCGTCGTGGCATGATCCAGAGCCAGGAAACCTCCGGTTCTACCGTTATGGTTCGTGCTTATGTGCCGCTGAAAGAAATGTTCGGTTACATTTCTCACCTGCGTTCCATGACGAAGGGCCGTGCTTCCTTCACCATGCAGTTCCATCACTACGATCCGGTGCCGCGCAACGTTGCTGAAGAAATCATGGCTCAGTCCAAGTAATTTCAGCCGTTTTTCGGTTTCGGAATATAAAGGCCGCTCCCTGCAAAGGGGGCGGCTTTTTTATTGTGCAAAACCAGATTACGTTGCGTGCGCTAAATACAAAACGGCATGTTATGGCATAAGCCTGTTATGCTTTGAGTGTTTGTGATGGCACAGAAAAGAAACGGAAAGACGAGCAAGATGCCGAAGCTGTTTGAATGTGCAACCGATGAGACCGCGCAGAAAGCACGAGTAAACCGGCGTGCGCTTATGCAGCTTGCGCTGGGTGGCATGGTATCGGGCTTTGTTGGGCATAAAGCTTTTGCTCAAGCTCCATCATTGGCGTTTGCCTCTTCTTCTGTAGATAAAATGCCACCTATCAACGGGGTGTATGATTGGCGTGCTTTGCCGCCCACACCGTTAGCACTGGAAGCTGAAAGTGGTGGCTTGCCTGTTGATACGGGCATGGTGCCTGCACAAGGCAAAGCCCAATTATATTATGCATCGGCGGGAGAAGGTGTGCCAGTCATGCTGCTGCATGATGGTTTGGCCAATTCCAATTATATGGGAGACCTTGCCCGTGCGCTCTTACGTGCCAGATGCCGTGTGATTGTGATGGATATGCGTGGGCATGGGCGTAGCACAATGGGGGCCTTGCCCTTGGGGTATGATTTGCTAGCCGATGATGTGCTGACAGTTATGGCGTTCTTACATCTGCGTCGCGTAGCTTTGGTGGGGTGGGGAGATGGCGCAGTGCAGGCGCTAGATGTTGGTATGCGGCACCCCAGCAGTGTTAGCCGGATATTTGCTTTTGCACCGTGGAGCACTCCAGACGGTCTGCTCTCTCGCGCAGGAGATATCCCTGCTTACAAATCCTTCATGGAAAGAAGCCGGCAGGAATACAGGCAGCTTTCTTCTACGCCGCATCGGTTTGGAGATATGGAATCTGCCGTACAGACCATGCGTGGCAGGCAACCTAATTGGACGGATGCAGATATCATGCGGGTAACTGCGCCACTATGGGTGGCTGCCGCAGACCATGATGGCATTGTGGGGCGTGTTCAGGCCGAGCATATGGCTGCTACGGTAGAAGGGGCTGGGCTTTTGGTTCTGCCCAATACCAGCCACTTTGCATTTTTGCAGAATCCGCAACTGTTTACGTTGGCGGTAGAAAGCTTTTTAGGCGGACGGTAAACTAATGAGGGGCGCCTTTTAAGGCAGCCCCTTTCTAACAAAAAAGCCTCAGCCAAATGCGCCAATGTTGTGTATGATCGCGATGCTGATTTCACGAATAAGTTCAAACATCTGTTGCATTGGCACAAAGATGTCTCTGTGCTCGCGCTCGTAAATACCTTCTTCGCGCGGGCCGCGTGGTTCATGAAAATCTAGATTGGTTGGGCCTGTGCTGGTGGGGAAGATATGCTCAAGCTCTTCCAGCACTGCCGAAATATCCAGGCACAGTATGTGCTGCATCATGACATCATGGTTAAAGCCGCCACGCGGCATAAAGAAAGGCACACGGCATGCCAAAAGCCATATCTGCTCAATAAGCATAATGCGGATAGCATGCAGGAGCCGGATTTGTGGTTCCGTGCGGGGTGCATGTTCCCATGCTTCTCTCAACGCAAGATGGTCAGCCTGAATGCGGCGAAACATAGTGAGAAGTTCGGCAGATAGATCAAGCTTTTCCAAATCCTGCATTAGAGAAAGAAAAGCTTTGCGGCGGGCAGGTATTTTTTCCTCTGTAGCGCGATCAAGCCAGAAACCGGGGTCCAGCAAGCAGACAACGCTTTTCAGAACCTTATTATCCGAGCAGGCCAAGCCATGCTGGGCAAAGTCCAAAGCGCGATGAAAGCGCGGGCTGGATGTGCGGAATGTTTCAAAGGTTTCTGGATGGCGGCGTACGGCGGCTCCCAAGCCCTGCAAAGTATTAGCGCACCATCCGAGCTGCTGAAGAATCGCGTTGTTGGGGATGGCGCGTAGCTGGCCGGGGTGGGTAATACGCTTATGGGTTGCACTTTCTGCACTTTGGCGGGCAGGTGGCCGAGAGCCTGTTCTATCAATAAGGGATGGGCCAAATGCCCCCAGCAACGCGGCATAACCGGGGTCTTCCACCAGTTTTTTCATGCCCTCGCTAATGCTGGAGAAGAAATCAGCCGAAAAATCGGGCTGATCGTAAATGGGGTCTTCTTCCTGCCGTAAGGGCAGAAACAGATTTTCCGCAATGGTGGCCATCGTAGCACCTGCCAGTTCTGGCGTGCCAAAAAGCAGATAACCATCACCACCCTGAAACGCCGTTTCTTCACGGCAGGCAATGCCGGTGGCTTTAAACCGCGCACGCACATGTGGTGGAGAAAGGTAATCCAGCCGATCAGCCATACGGAAGGGGTGTGCGCCGCGACCGATGCTTTCACCGTGCGTATCAAAAAACACCACGGTGATATCCTGCATATCCCACCGTACCAGCAGATCATGAATCCGCAGGCGCAGGCGCTCTATCAGATATGTTGCCGCCAACTGGCCGACATATCGGCCAGAATCGGAATATCCAAACTGGAAGCAGATACGGCCAATACGTCGGATATATGCACGCCATGCAGGAGAGCGCAGGGCTTCTTCCACAATGTGCTCACCGTTCATGAGCGCATCTTCTGTTTCAAACAGCGGCGAGATTTCAATTTTATCCGCTACGCCAAAGCAGGCGGCCACCCATAGGGCCGAGAGCAACGTGTAACCAGTTTCTGTTTCTGCAATCAGGAAGCGGACAGGCGTGTCGGAATCGATAAATTTGACCATCTGCGCAATGGTCATCATCAGCCGTCCGGCACTAGAGGGATCACTTAGCAGTGCACCAAAATCTACCGGAACAGGCGTTGCAGCTTCCAGCGCTTCGTTAATTTGGTTCAGTAATGCCCGGCGATGCGCTGGATTGTTGGGGTCATCCAACAGGTTCAGCTTCTGGCGGACGAAGTTGTGTATCTGGGAGGCATTAAGCCGCACATGTGTATGGGCCAGACCCAACCCATGTGCCAGAAAGCCCGCCCGGGCGACAGCAAGTGGAATGCGTGCGGAAGAGGGCGCCGCATTGATGGCGGTTTTAAGCAAGCCATCCAATTCTGCAGCGTGTGTGAGCGCGGTATTGCGTTGAGAAACTAAAAGTTTTGCAAAGTTCGCCACAGCTTGGGCATCACTTGGGCCAGCAGGAACGGCACTAATCTGTTCCTTTACGCAGGCAATGGTCCGTTGCAGCTTTTCTGTGAGTTCCGGGGCTAGTAAGCTCTCGTGCATAATCTGGCTTTCCAACCGCATCAGTTGGAACAGTTTCATACGTAGGCGTAGGCGTAGAGTATCCCACCAGCCAATATCTGTGCGGCCATCGGTATCATAGCCAACCCAACTGGTTGCTATAACCGGACAGGGCTTCAGGCTTGTCCATTCCTGCGGCCAGCGTGTGGCGGCTTCTTCCAGCAGAGCCGTGGCCAGCAGATCCATAGCATTCCGCGCACGGGTGATAGCTTGCGCAGCCAGCGTAAATTCTTCTTCCAACGTGGGCGGGGCAGAGCGTCTGTGCGTTTCAAAAAACGGCGCTTCCTGCGGGGGGGATGGTTTGAGATGCACATTCTGCCAAAGCCGCGTACACAGGATTGCTCAGGGCAAATGTGGGGTGTGCTGTAAAAACCGCAGCAAATTGGATAGCGGAGATGCGGTCCTGGTACTCAGCAAAGGAACCGGTAGGGCATGCCTCGGCTATCGCACGTGCGACATTGCGGAGCTTCTCTTTAGTGGCTTCAATTGTCGCGCCACCTACGTAGCGGTGCAGCTTACGGGCGCGTGCCAGAAAGGCTTCATCACGCAGTTTTTGCACAAGGCTTGTAATATCTGCTTGTGAGATTTCCTCGCGGCCCAAAGCTTCTCCTAGCCGGAGCGCAATACCCATAACAGGATTTGTGCCTTCAGCCGCTATCCCGGCATCTGGGTGTGCAGTGGTGGACGCAAGGATACTGTCCAAACGGGAAAGAGAAGATGCGTTATCCATAGTCATAAGGGCGTCCTGAAGGTTCCTGTAATAAAACAGTTATAAAGCCGGAATGAATCGAAATAACAACGAAATAGCGAGAAAAGAGTGATGAACAACTTTTCACGTCTATGTTTTGTATGCAACCAGCTCACGCACTCTTGGGGGTGTTTGCGCACAGTGCTATTGAGTGGGTTATGACATCTCAACCTCATCAGGATGCGGATTTCGCTGCCCGCCAGACACTGCGGCGATACAAGAATGCAGCTACAGGGCTGGTTGGCCTTATGGCTGGGGTAACGGTGCTGGGTTACGCCGCGCCAGCGGCCGGATGGGTGAGGGATGGATTCTGGCTGGAAATGCTGCGGGCTGGGGCGCGGGCAGGCGTTGTAGGCGGCTTGGCAGACTGGTTTGCCGTGGTGGCGTTATTTCGTCGGCCTATGGGGTTGCCCATTCCGCATACTGCTATTTTACCTGCACAAAAGGATAGGCTTGGCCGGGCACTTGGGCGGTTTGTTGCCGGGCAGGTGTTTACCCAAAAGGAAGTTGAGCGCGTATTGGGGCAGGTAGATCTTCCTGCTTTTATGGCGGATATGCTGGATGACCCCGGCACGCGGGATGCTCTGGTAAAATCCATAACACGCTCTTTGCCCCAAATGCTGGACAGGCTGGAAGATGGCCGCGCCAGCAATGCAGTTGCCCGTATTATGCCCAAGCTCTTGGGGGGTAGTAATCTGGCGCCTATTATTGCGCGGGCCCTGCGTAGCCTTGTGGATGATGACAAGCATCAGGAAGTGCTTTCCTTTCTGCTTGAGCAGATCAAAGACGCGTTACAATCCAAAGAAGGTGCGCTGCGCCAGATGATTGAAGAGCGCGTGCGTGAACAGGGTGGGCGTTTACTGGGCTGGGCCATAGGAGGGTCTATCGCCACCAAGGTTTTGTTGGCTGCAGCCAAGGAACTTGAGCGAATCGATCCACAGAACTCCAGTATTCGTGAAGGCTTTACCAGTTGGGTGCGAGGCCAGATTGACCGCATAGAAACCGACCCTGAAAAAGGGAAAGAGTTTTCCCAAACCATTATGGGTGTGCTCTCCCATGAGAGTGTTGTGGGCTGGTGGGGGGATATCTGGCAGCGCTTTCGCCGCATGGTGGAAGCTGATGTGGAAGACCCAGAGGGCCGCATTGCATCAGTAGTGCAAGATGCGCTTGAACGCATGGCTGCCCAGATGCGCTATGATCAGAACATGCGGCAACGGATTATGGATAGCGTAAACCGCACCGTTCTGAAGATGCTGCCGTTCCTACGTGAACGAATGGCGGAGTTTATTTCCCGCGTAGTTTCAAGCTGGAATGCAGTAGAAATAGCTGAAAAACTGGAACTTCGGGTTGGTAAGGATCTGCAGTTTATTCGGTTTAATGGTACCCTTGTTGGGTTTGGTGTGGGTGCGCTGCTTTTTGCCATATTGCGGCTTCTGTTTGGACTGAACGCCCAGTAAGAGCCCTTTTGGAAATTCGTAATCTGACGCCAAATCAGCCTCACTGAGCGCACATATAGCATCAGGAAATAACGGATTTCCGTCATTCTCGTGTTAATGTAGAGGTCTCGTCCATACTTATTTCGGCGTCATCGGCCTTTTCCAAAAGGGCTCTAAGGCGGTCGATCACGTTTGCGCTGGGTGATTTTGTCCGCTTGTTTTGGGTTGACGCAAGAGCAGTGTGTCGCCATGTATCCGAAACAGGACCGCTCAGGTCTTTAATTGGGTCAAGGGCAGATAATGCTGAAACTTTCCCGCCTGGCGGATTATGCAATCGTCATCTTGGTGAAACTGGGTGAACAGGAAGGCGTTGTTACGTCTCCAACACTTGCAGCCATTACAGGGGTGCCAGAGCCAACAGTGGCCAAGGTGCTCAAGGTGTTGTCTGCGCATGGGTTCGTGCTTTCCCAGCGCGGGGCAAAGGGCGGGTATCGCCTTGCCAGACCGTTGGCAGATATTTCTGTTGCCAGTGTTATTACAGCCGTGGATGGCAAGATTGCGCTAACAGCCTGTGTAGATGGCGGAGAGTGTGATACCGGCGTGTCGTGCGGTCTGTGTGGCAGCTGGGATACCATTAATCAGGCCATACGAACCACGTTGGAGGGTATTTCCTTGGAAAGTATGCGCAGCAAGGCATCGTGTTTTTCAAACATGCCACGATCCAATGCGCAGCCCAGCGCTGCTATGCCACGTGAGGGGATCTGAACCATGCCGGCAGTTACTGAAACCCGCGAAGCGGTCGAAAAGCTCGGCCAGTCCACTTACAAGTGGGGCTTTGAAACAGATATTCAGATGGACCTCGCCCCGAAAGGGTTGAATGAGGACATCGTACGCCTGATTTCTGCGCGCAAAAACGAACCAGAATGGCTTCTGGAATGGCGGCTGACAGCATTCCGGAAATGGCAGTCTATGAAGGAACCTACATGGGCCAAGGTTTCTTACCCGCCAATTGATTATCAGGATGCGCATTACTATGCCGCCCCGCGCAAGAAAGAAGGCCCTAAATCTCTGGATGAGGTTGATCCGGAACTTCTGAGAACTTACGAAAAACTGGGTATTCCCCTGCATGAGCAGGCTCTGTTAGCTGGTGTGGAATTGCCCGAAGGTGAAACAGCTCGTCCACCAGTTGCTGTAGATGCGGTGTTTGACAGTGTTTCGGTTGTCACCACTTTCCGCAAAACGCTGGAAGAAGCGGGGGTAATCTTCTGCCCGATTTCTGAAGCTGTGCAGGAACATCCAGAACTGGTGCGGAAATATCTGGGCAGCGTCGTGCCAGTGGCAGATAACTTCTATGCTGCCCTCAACTCTGCTGTGTTTACAGATGGCTCCTTTGTTTACGTGCCCAAAGGGGTACGTTGCCCAATGGAGCTGTCCACTTACTTCCGTATCAATGCACGCAATACAGGGCAGTTTGAACGCACGCTGATTGTGGTGGAAGATGGTGCTTCTGTTTCCTATCTGGAAGGCTGCACAGCCCCCATGCGGGATGAAAACCAGCTTCATGCGGCCGTGGTGGAACTTGTGGCGATGGAAGATGCTTCCATTAAATATTCCACGGTGCAGAACTGGTATCCCGGTGATTCCAAAGGGCGCGGTGGTATTTACAACTTTGTGACCAAGCGTGGCGCATGCCGTGGGGCACGCTCCAAAATTTCTTGGACACAGGTGGAAACAGGTTCTGCTATTACATGGAAGTATCCATCCTGCATCCTGCAGGGTGATGGATCTGTGGGTGAATTCTATTCCGTGGCTGTTACCAATAACTGCCAGCAGGCAGATACAGGCACAAAGATGATCCATATCGGGCGTAATACCCGTTCCACAATCATTGCCAAAACTATCAGTGCAGGCCGGTCAGACAGTACATATCGCGGTTTGGTGCGTGTGCAGCCCAAGGCTTCTGGCGCACGTAACTTCACCCAGTGCGATAGTTTGCTGATTGGTGATGAATGTGGCGCGCATACTGTGCCGTATATCGAAAGCCGGAACATGGCAGCGCGTATTGAGCACGAAGCTACAACATCCAAGATTTCAGAAGATCAGCTTTTTTATTGTCGCCAGCGTGGCCTGTCTGAAGAAGACGCGGTTGGGCTGATTGTGAACGGCTTCTGCCGGGATGTTCTTAAAGAACTGCCCATGGAATTTGCTGTGGAAGCACAGAAACTGTTGCAGATCAGCCTTGAAGGCAGCGTGGGTTAAGGGAGTACAGAACATGAGCCAGTTTTTGGAAATTTCCGGTCTGTGCGCCCGGATTGATGCCGATGGGCAGGAAAAGCAGATTCTCCGTGGTGTGGATCTCACCATCCCGCCGGGTGAAGTGCATGCCATCATGGGGCCAAATGGGTGTGGTAAGTCCACTCTTTCCTATGTTCTCGCCGGGCGTGAGGATTATGAAGTTACGGCTGGGTCCGTCACCTTTAAGGGGCAGGATCTGCTGGCTATGGAGCCGGAAGAACGTGCCGCTGCGGGTCTGTTTCTGGCATTCCAGTCTCCTATCGAACTGCCAGGTGTGAATAACGCCAACTTTCTGCGTACAGCGGTAAATGCTGTGCGTCGCGCCCGTGGTCTGGAAGAACTAGATGCTGTCGCGTTCCTAAAAATGGCGCGTGAGGCAGCCAAGTCTCTTTCCATGGCGCCGGATATGCTCAAGCGTAATGTTAATGTCGGTTTCTCCGGCGGTGAAAAGAAGCGCAATGAAGTGTTGCAGATGACACTTCTTCAACCTTCCTTCGCCATTTTGGATGAAACCGATAGCGGGCTGGATGTGGATGCCCTGCGTATTGTGGCGGAGGGGGTGAATCGTTTGCGCTCACCAGATTTCTCTGCACTGGTTATTACACATCATCAGAAACTGCTGGATTATCTGGTGCCAGACCGCATTCACGTTATGGCCAAAGGGCGGATTATTCTTTCTGGTGGGCCAGAACTGGCCAAGAGAATTGATCAGGAAGGCTACACTAAATTTCTGGCGGAGGCGGCGTGAACGCGATCAGCAAAGATATGAGCGGCCCTCTATCTTCGTTTGCGCAACGCCTGAACGATGTTGAGGGGACAGAGCGGAAAGCAGCCATTGGCGCACTGCTCAGAACCGGCCTGCCAGACAGGCATGTAGAGGCATGGAAATATACCAGCCTACGCCCATTGGCTGCGCAGGAATTTCAGACCCCGCCAGCGCAATATGATGCCGCGCAGGCAAAAAATTTGCTGGATAACCTGCTCAGCCAGCATGATGCCGTGCAGTCTTTGTCGCGCATTGTGTTTGTAAATGGCCGGTTTGTGAAAGACTTTAGCCTTCTGCCCGAAGGTGTAGATGTTTCCTTTTTCAGCCAAAAAAGCCTGACATCAGATGTGCAAGCCAGCCCAGATAGAGATCCTCTTGTCGCGCTGAACACGGCTTTGGTGGATGATGGAGCTATATTGCACGTTGCCAAGGGTGCAGATGCAGGGCGGGTGCTTCTGATTTCCTTGGGTGTTGCTGGGGATACTGCCATTTCTTTTCACCCACGCCATAGCGTGGTGTTGGAGGAAGGGGCGCATCTTTCGTTGCTGTCACTCAGTGCAGGCGTTGGGCCGTATTTCCATAATCCGGTTATAGAAGTAACGGTGGGGGAAAGCGCCAAACTCTACCACACCACTTTGCAGACCGAAGGGCCACAGGCCATAGCGCTAGCAACAACCTATGTGCAGGTCGCAGGGCATGGCGTTTATAATAGCTTTGCCCTTGGTTTAGGTAGCCAGTTGTCTCGGCACGAAGTGCATGCACGGTTGAATGCGCCACATGCTCAACTGCATGTGAATGGTGCGCAAAACCTTGCAGAACATCAGGTGGGGGATATCACCAGCGTAATTACCCATGCTGCTTCGGACTGCATTTCCCGCCAGACTGTGCGGAATGTGCTGGATGATCATGCACGGGGTGTTTTCCAGGGCAAGGTGCTGGTTGAGAAGGTCGCCCAGAAAACCGATGGCTATCAGATGAATCAGGCATTGCTGCTTTCTGAAAATGCAGAAATTGATGCCAAGCCTGAGCTTGAAATCTACGCGGATGACGTGCGTTGCAGTCATGGGGCAACCGTGGGTGCGCTGGATGATGACCAACTGTTTTATATGCGCAGCCGTGGTGTGCCAGAGGCACAGGCCCGCCATATCCTGATTGCAGCGTTTCTGGATGAAGCTCTTTCTCTGATTGAAGATGAAACGGCGCAGGAATACTGCCGCGCTATGCTGGCAATCCGTTTTTCTGCTGAAAGGAAGGCCGCGTAATGTCTCATCCTTCTATTACAGACACATCCGGGCTGGATCTGGCTGCTATTCGTAAGCAGTTTCCTATTCTGTCGGAAAAAGTGCACGATCGCCCACTGGTGTTTTTAGATAGCGCCGCTTCGGCCCAAAAGCCGGATGCCGTTATCAACGCCATGGTGCATACCATGCACCATCAGTATGCCAATATTCACCGTGGCCTGTATTGGCTGAGTGAACGTGCTACCGAGGCTTATGAAGCTGTGAGAGATCAGGTTGCGGGCTTTTTGAACGCACCTTCGCGGGAAGAAATTGTTTTTACCGGTAACAGCACAGAAGCCATCAATTTGGTTGCGTATTCCTTTGGCTCACTGCTTACGCCGGGGCAGGCTGTGGTTATTTCCGAAATGGAACACCACGCCAATCTGGTGCCGTGGCAAATGCTGCGTGACCGTATGGGAATTGAGCTGCGCATAGCCCCGATTACCGATGCCGGTGATCTGGATATGGATGCATTCAGTCAGCTTTTGTCTGATGGCAAAGTCGCACTTGTTGCCATTACCCATATGTCCAACGTGTTGGGAACTATTACGCCTGCACGCCAGATTGCCGATATGGCACATGCAGCCGGTGCGCTGGTGCTGTTTGATGGTAGCCAGGCAGTCGTGCATCATCGGACGGATGTGCAGGCTCTGGGGGCGGATTTTTACACCTTTACCGGCCACAAACTGTATGGCCCAACCGGCATTGGCGTTTTGTGGGCGCGGCGCGCACTGTTGGAAGATATGCCGCCGTTCATGGGTGGGGGAGATATGATCTCCACCGTGACGTTTGAAAAATCCACATGGGCCAATGTTCCGCACAAGTTTGAAGCTGGTACCCCTGCAATTGTAGAAGCTATTGGCTTGGGTGCCGCCATAGAATGGGTGGAAAAGTTTGGTTTTGATGCCATTGCGGCGCATGAACAGGCTTTAACCAGTTATGCGCTCCAGCGTCTGGCTACTGTTCCGGGGCTGAATGTTGTTGGGCACCCCAAAGAGCGTGGAGGCGTTATTTCCTTCACCATGGCGGATGTGCACCCGCATGATATTGCTACTCTGCTGGATCGCAACGGTATTGCCGTGCGTGCGGGCCACCATTGTGCAGAACCGCTTATGCGGCGCTTGGGTCTAACAGCTACAGCACGTGCCAGCTTTGGTATTTATACCGTGCAGGAAGAAATAGATGCGCTTGCCGATACGCTGGTGCGTATTCGGGAATTTTTTGTGTGATACAAACCGTGCCGGATTCTGATGCCCTGTATGACCGTGTGATTGTAGAGCGTGCCCGCGCTCCACAATATGCAGGTAAGCTGGAAGCACCTTCTGTGCAGGGCGAAGGCAAAAACCCAATGTGTGGGGATAAAACGCGGGTGGATATCGCGCTGAATGCAACCCATATCCAAAGTGTGCGCCACACTACGCGTGGATGCGCCATTTGTGCAGCAGCGGCTGATTTAATGGCGCAGCAGGTTTCTGGTTTGGATGTTGCGCAAGCTGTCAGCCTATCTGGTCGGTTTTCTGCCATGCTGGTGGGGGAAGCTTCTCCTGCAGGAGCGGCGGATACTTCATTAGGGCCGTTGGAGGTTTTCAAGCCTCTGCGGTCTCACAAGGCACGGATACGATGTGCCGAACTGCCTTGGATTGCGTTAAAGGAGGCGCTTTCTCATGCCGACGTCTGAAGACGTGCATGCTCCCGTTCTGCCAGAGGTAGAAAAGGAAGCTAAAACAGCAGAGGCTTCTGCCGATGTGCTGCATGCTGACCATGCGCCTGCCGGAGACGAAGCCGGAAAAGTAGAAAGCTGGACACCGGATGAAGGGGCAGAGCAATCAGCCCAACCTCACGCTGCCGGTGCTATTTCGGAAGACGCCGTGATTGAGGCGATTGCCACAGTGCATGACCCGGAAATTCCGGTAAACATTTACGAACTCGGCCTGATTTACGCGATTGATCTGTATGATGATGGCCGCGTGCGTATTGAAATGACACTAACAGCCCCCAACTGCCCCAGCGCGCAGGAACTACCTGTGCAGGTGAAAGAAGCAGTGGAAAAAGTGCCGGGTGTGAAATCTGCCGAAGTAGAAGTGGTGTGGGATCCGCCGTGGGATATGTCACGTATGAGTGATGAAGCCCGTCTTGCGCTGAACATGTTCTGAACCGCAAACTCAGGTGAGGGTATAAAATGTCTCAGAAAACGGCTGCGGCTCCTATAAAGCGGGAGCTTCCTCCTCTTATGCGGGTGTCTCAGGCTGCGGCAGATCGGTTGCAGCATTTGTATGCCACAGCACATGCAGGCCAGTTGCTGCGCATTTCTGTAAGCACCAAAGGCTGCTCCGGCAAAGCATATGACATGCAGTTTGTTGATACGCCGGGTGAAGGGGACGAGGTGGTAAAAGACCACGGCGTCACTCTACTGGTAGACCGCAAAGCCACGCTTTTCCTGATTGGTTCTGAAATGGATTATCAGGAAGGTGATTTGGAAGCAGGGTTTGTGTTTGCCAACCCTAACGAAAAAGGGCGTTGCGGCTGCGGCGAGAGCTTTCACGTTTAAAGCTGCAAACAGCTTCAATTTCTGCAGACCATAAAAACTGGTCAACCACAGTCACGTTTTCCACAGTATATCCGGCTTTGGATAGCAGGCTTGCATCCTGCGCCAAGGCTGCCGGGTTACAGCTTACATACACAATATGGTTAGGTAAGCCTTGCGCAATCTGGCGCATTTGCAGCTTTGCCCCTGCATGTGGGGGGTCCAGCACAACCACAGCAGAAGCTGCTATTTCCTTAGCTAGAATAGGCTGATGGTTCAGATCCCGGCAAAATGCGTTGATACGCGTGCCACCAGTCGCTTTTTTTTTAAGGCTTCCAAAGCAGGCGCATAACCTTCGTAAGCATTTACGCGGGCACGTTCTGCCAATGGAAAGGTAAGGGTGCCACAGCCAGCATAGAGTTCGGTGATAATATCCCGACGGTTCAGTTTGGCAGGCAGGCTTTTTACAACGGCATCCTGAATATATTTCTCGCTCTCACGCGTTGCCTGGAAAAAACTTCCAGGTGGTGGCGCAATTTGGTGAGAAGCGATTGTCTGAACAACAGAGCCCGATTGTGCCGCAACTTCCGGCAACCCGGTATCTTTGATCTGTTGCCAGCTAATGCGAGGGATATGCTGTTCTGTTGCCAGTTGGGCTAAACGGACGCGATCTGGTGCAGTCAGAGGCCCATCTGTTTGCAATAGAACATCTGGCCCAGAATCCAGCAAATTGATATGCAAATTGGCTTCGCGTCGAATGGCGTTTAAGCTGCGGAGCGTGGTCCGAAAAGCGGGTAGGGCTGCTAGAATATCAGGGTGCAACACAACACAGGTGGTAAAATCCGTAACCGCGTGGCTGTTGCGTGCATGAAGCCCAATAATAATGCCATCAGGCTGGCGTCTTACAGCCAGATCTGCTCTGCGGCGTGAATGTGGCTGCACCTGCTTTGCAGAAAATGCCGGCAGATTGCTAAAACCGGCTTTTTGTAAGGCATGTTGAACAGTAGCTGTTTTCCACTGCAAAATAGCAGCAGGTTTTACATGCTGGAGCGTGCAGCCACCGCATTGTTCAAACAATGCGCAAGGTGGCGTTTGCCGATCCGGTGAAGGCTGAAGCACCTCAACAAGCTGCCATTTTCCATCTGAACTTTTCGTCAGACGAACATGCTCACCAGCAAGGGTCTCTGGAATATAAGCTACGCGCCCATCTGGCGTACGCACGGCACCATCACCCTGCGTTGCCAGATAAAGAACGTCCGTATCGTAGGTTTCAGTCACAGATGTGTTCAGGACTGTGCGTCTGCATTGCGTTCAGCAACAGCATCCGTTCCCGGTGAGGCTGGTCTTATAGAACTCCGGCGAGGCAGAAGCATGAATGCTGGCACCATATCACCAAAGCCTTGTACATCACCGCCGGGTGCGGGTGGAATTTCATCCCGCTGGTAGCGTGTATTGCGTGTAGACTGACGTTCTGGGCGTGCAGCCTGCTGGGGTTTGGCTTCAGGCTGCTGCTCACGCGCCGCAGGTGCTGGATTCTCCTGCTCCCGCTGAGGTGTGCGGGGTTTACGAGCACGCCCTGCTGGTGGCCGTTTTTCATCAGACCACTCAAGCTGCTTCACACCATTCAGCGTCATACGCGGAATTTCTTTGCCCGTCAGCTTCTCAATGGCTTCTGCCAGCGCTTTATCGTACGGCGTTGCAATGCTGTAGGCATGGCCTTCACGCCCAGCACGGCCAGTACGCCCGATTCGGTGCACATAGTCTTCCGCATGGAAGGGGAGATCGAAATTGAAGACGTGGGAAAGGCCGCCAATATCAATGCCACGTGCGGCTACATCGGAGCACACAAGCACTTTTAGCTCATCGTTCTTGAACTTTTCCAGCGTGGAAAAGCGGACCGATTGAGGCAGATCACCATGCAATGCGGCGGCTGAAAAGCCATGCTTCACGAGTGATTTGGTCAAAATATCCACATCGCGCTTACGATTGCAGAACACAATAGCGTTCTGCAGCGCAGGGTCTTTCAACAGTTGGCGGAGCGTTTCCCGCTTGCTGTATTCATCCACCACCACAATGCCGGTTGTAATGGTTGTGGCTACCGAAGATTGCCGCGCAACCGTAATTTGCTTGGGAGAATGCAGGAATGCATCTGCCAGCTTACGGATGGTAGGCGCCATGGTGGCAGAAAACAGGAGAGTCTGCCGGTTGGCAGGCAATAGCCCAACAATTTTTTCAATATCGGGAATGAAGCCCATATCCAGCATACGGTCCGCTTCATCAATCACCAGAATACCGGTGTGGTTCAGCATCAAGCCACCGCGTTCAAACAGATCAAGCAGGCGACCGGGGGTGGCAATCAGCACATCCACGCCACGGTTCAGCACTTCTTTCTGATCCGCCATGCTTTCTCCGCCAATCAGCAGAGCATGGTTGAGCTTGAGGTATTTGCCGTAGTTCACAAAATTTTCTGCAACCTGCAACGCCAGTTCACGCGTGGGTTCCAGAATAAGGGAGCGAGGCATGCGTGCCCGTGCGCGCGAATCGGCCAAAATTTCCAGCATGGGCAGCGTGAAGGAAGCGGTTTTACCTGTTCCCGTTTGTGCAACGCCCATAACATCCCGCGCCATCAGAATGGCCGGAATAGCCTGTGCCTGAATGGGGGTGGGATGCGTATAACCCATGTCTGAAATGGCACGCAAAATAGGCTCGGACAGTTCCAAATCAGCAAATGTGATGGAATCTGTATCTTCTGCCGCTTCAACCGTGATTTCAGCCGTTTTTTCAGCGGGAGCCGGCTCAGGAGCAACAGTTTCTTCTACTGCAGCTTTTGGAGCTGCCTGTTTTTCAGCCGGTGGCGCAGGCACAGCTTCAGGAGCTTGCTCAACAACCTCAACAGCAGAAGCAGTGGCTTCTACGGGAGCAGGAGCTTCTGTTGCTGGGGCTGCTTCTGCCTGTTCTGGGGCGGTTGTTGCTGGTTCTTCAGCTTTCTCCACCTTTTCAGCTTTGGGCTTCCGGCGTCTTACAACACGCTTTTTAGGGGCAGGTTTTGCCTTAGCTACAACTGCTTTTTCAGCAGGAGCTTCAGTTGCTGCACCCGTATCTTCTGTGGCGTCTGCGGTGCTCACAGGGGCGGGAGTAGCCGTTTTTTTGCGGCTACGTGTTGTTGTCTTGCGGGGGGAGGCGGGCGTTTTAGCTGTCAATCTGCTCTCGGAACCGTAGGTCTGTCTGTTGTCAGCACTGGCTGAAGAGCCTGCCCGTATCGGGGTGCCTCAACTAAAGTGACTGAGGCACCGATTCACGTATCTACCCGGTCAGGCGTTTGTTCCGATAAAGCTGTTTTGGTCTGAAATCAAGTTTTTGCCAGAATGTTACTGTGTTTCTTAGGCAAAAGGATGGCCAAGGCAGGCTGAAAGCACAGCCAGCACGCCCAAGGCCACAATAAGCAGCACGCGGGAGCGAATGGAGTCGAACACAGAAGGCTGCGGGCGGATGGAACGACGGGCTTTTTGGTAGGGGCCTGTGTACATCATAACAAACAGCACAGCCATGATAATGCCCAAAAGCTGCATGAGGTTGGTTGTCCACGGTGCGTTGGCAAACCCACCTTCATGGATAATTAGCAGCCAGCCAGTAATCAGCGCGGTGGGGATGACGTGTGTTAAAACCTTAAAAAAACGGGCCAATGTCTGCAAGTGCACAGAATTGCGTTGTGTTGCATCCAGCAGGCGCAGACTGGGGCGCAAAATGATAACGGCATAAGCACCACCGCCAATCCACAGGATGATGCTGACAAGGTGGAGGGTGAGAACAAGGCTCCAGAGAATGGAATGGGGCATGCTGAACTCCGCTTGGCGTTAATGCAGGAAAAAGGCGCGGGGCGGGGAAGGGATAATCGTCCAACGCTTGTCTGCTGCCTGATTGCCAAGGGGACGGACGCTGCGCAAGGGTCTATATTTGCACAATTTGCACAAATTATTATCTGCTCTGTGTGCGGAGGCTCGATATGGCAGCAATATATCCTTCACTTCTGAGCGTTTATTCTCCCGATGAAATGGGGAAAATCGACCATATTTCGGCGCAGACGGTACCCGTTTCTGTATTGATGGAAAATGCTGGCCGTGCCGTGGCGCGCGCTATTCTTCGATACGAAAAGCCAGCCCGCGTGCTTGTGCTGTGCGGTCCTGGCAATAACGGAGGAGATGGATACGTGGTTGCGCGGCATCTTTACGATGCAGGCTGGCCTGTAGCTGTGGCGGAAATGGTGGCCCCTAAGCCAGGTGGTGCAGCAGCGGAAGCCTCGGCCCGATTCCGCGGTGTTCGCGTGCCGTTTTCTGTAAAGGAAACTGCAAGAGCAGATTTGGTGGTGGATGCCGTATTTGGCGCAGGATTGAGTAGAGATGTTGCCGGTTTGCCTGTTGAGGTGCTGCAAGCCACACGGCGTATCGTCGCCGTTGATATACCTTCAGGTGTGGATGGCGCGACAGGGTTGGTGCGTGGATATGCTCCGCAGGCTGCCATGACGGTAACGTTTTGCCGGTTTAAGCCAGGACATTTGCTGTATCCGGGTAGGGAGCATCTGGGGCGGTTGATTCTGGCGGATATCGGAATCCCACAAATCGCGCTCGATCAGGTGCCACCAACAACATGGCAAAATGAACCCGGTTTGTGGCATTTGCCGATTCCCGGCCCTGAAAGCCATAAATACACACGTGGGGTAGTGAGTATTTGTGCAGGCGAATCCATGCCGGGCGCAACGCGATTATGTGCTGGTGGTGCACGCGCTGCTGGCGCTGGTTTGGTGCGCGTGGCTGCTGGGGCAGGTGCTGCGGCGTATAAATTGGGTGCGCCCGGCCTTATTATAGATGACGCACCGTTGCCGACATTATTGGAAGATAAACGCCGGCGTGTGTGGGTTTGTGGCCCTGGCTTAACAGAAGCCGAAGTGCAGGCCACGCTGCCTGTGTTATTGGCTGCAGGTAAGAGTGTTTTGGCCGATGCTGGTGCGTTAAGTGCTTCTGCGGGTGACCCTGAAAAACTCAAAGGTGTTGCAGTTATAACGCCGCATATTGGGGAGTTTACCCGCGTATTCGGCCCGGTGGGCAGCAATCCTCCAGAACATGTCCGGCAGGCTGCTCAGCAAATTGGTGCCGTGGTGGTTCTAAAAGGTGCTTCCACTCTGATTGCTGCACCAGATGGGCGGCTTGCCATCAACAATCATGCAACCCCAGCATTAGGCACGGCTGGCTCTGGCGATACACTTTCTGGTGTTATTTCGGCTCTACTGGCCGCTGGTATGCCGGCGTGGGAGGCTGCATGTGCTGGTGTATGGTTGCATGGGGAGGCCGGACGGCAAGCCGGACCGTGGCCTGTGGCGGAAGATTTGGATCTACATTTGGGTGCTGCACGAGAAAAAGCAGCTCATATGCAGAAACAGAGGGTGAACTCGCACATGGGCATCTTGCCGTGGGCGCAGGTTTGAGTTAAGTCCACCCAACTCGTGACGGTGAGCACGTTATGCGCGGGTGTGGTGGAATTGGTAGACACGCCAGATTTAGGTTCTGGTGACGCAAGTCGTGGGGGTTCAAGTCCCTCCACCCGTACCAATTATTTTACGATCATGCTCCCGTCCTGGTCCGCGACGGCCTTTGCGTAGCGGGTGTTTGAGTTTTGTACCGAAAGGAAGGCCTGACCGATGCAGGTTACCGAGACCCTTTCCGAAGGGCTGAAGCGTGGTTTTACCGTAACAGTTCCAGCGGCGGAAATTGCCAGCAAGCGTGATGCGCGGCTGAAGGAAGTTGCAGCGAATCTGAACCTGCCGGGCTTCCGTCCGGGTAAGGTGCCTGTTTCTCTGGCCAAGCAGCGTTACGGCGAAAGTGTGTGGGCAGAAGTTCTGGAACAGACGGTATCTGACGCTCTGCGTAACGTTTTTGACGAACGCGGCATCCGTCCTGCTGGTCAGCCTAAGGTAGATCTGGTTTCCGGTCAGGTCGATGATGGAAAAGATCTGGAATTCACGGTTGAAGCAGAACTTCTGCCAGAAATTGCTGTGCCAGATCTGTCCGATCTCACGCTGACACGCCTGAAGGCAAATGTAAGCGATGAAGCCATCAACAAGGTGCTGGAAGATATCGCCAAGCGCGGTCGTACCTTTGAAGTGGTGGAAGAAGCTCGCCCTATCACCAAGGGTGATGTGGTTGCCATCGACTTCGTTGGTAAGCGCGACGGTGTTCCTTTCGAAGGCGGTTCCGCTGAAGATGTGAACGTTGAAATCGGTGGCGAAGGCTTTATCCCTGGGTTTGCTGAGCAGATCGAAGGCATGCAGCCGGGCGAAGAAAAAGTTATTACGGTAACTTTCCCCGAAGATTACGGCGCAACCGAGCTGGCTGGTAAAGAAGCAACCTTCGATATCAAAGCCAAGCAGATCAAGAAGCCAGTTGATGCGCCGATTGATGATGAGCTGGCCAAGAAGATGGGCTTTGAAAGCCTTGATCAGCTGAAAGATCTGATTCGCAAGCAGATTGAAGGCGAATACGATCAGCTTTCCCGCCTGCGTATCAAGCGTGAGCTGCTGGATGAGCTGGCAAAGAAAACTGATTTCACTGCGCCAGAAGGCATGGTGGATGCAGAATTCAACCAGATCTGGGCGCGCGTTGAAGAAGACCGTAAGTCCGGTCAGCTTGATGACGAAGACAAGAATAAAGACGAAGAAACCCTTCGCGCTGATTACCGTAAAATTGCGGAACGTCGCGTAAAACTGGGTCTGCTTCTGGCTGAAATCGGCCGCAAGAACAACATTACGGTAACGCCAGATGAACTGGGGCGTGCAGTGCGGGCAGAAGCCATGCGCTACCCGGGGCAGGAAAAGCAGGTGTTCGAATTCTTCCAGAAGAATCCGCAAGCAGCGGAATCTCTTCGGGGGCCGATCTTTGAAAACAAGGTTGTCGATTACCTGATTGAACTGGCCAAAGTGACCGATAAAGAGGTCACACCAGAGGAACTTTCAGATATTCCACCAGCGAATATCTAATAAGAAAAAGGCCGTGTCCCGCCAGTGTGAACTGGCGGGGCATTCTTTTTGGGCATGTTTTTCTTTTCCGGGGTGGCATCTTTCCACTTTATCTCTATCTTGAACCAGAGTGCCTGAGCTTTCTTGTGTTTGCGCAGGAAGGTGGGAAAGGCTAATTCAGTTTTTTATACGGGAATGAGTGGTATGAGGGATCGTGATCCCGTTGAGATTTTCAGCAATGCGCTGGTGCCGATGGTGGTCGAACAGACCTCTCGCGGTGAGCGGGCGTTTGATATCTATTCCCGCCTGCTTCAAGAGCGGATCATCTTCCTGACTGGTCCCGTTTACGATCAGGTTGCATCCTTGATTTCCGCGCAGCTTCTGTATCTGGAAAGCGTGAATCCTAACAAGGAAATCTCTTTTTACATTAACAGCCCGGGTGGCGTGGTTTCTGCCGGTTTGGCAATTTATGATACCATGCAATATATCCGTAGCCCCGTAAGCACAGTGTGCATCGGGCAGGCAGCCTCTATGGGTTCCTTGTTGTTGGCTGGGGGTGAAAAAGGGCGCCGTTTCGCACTGCCTAATGCACGCGTTATGGTGCATCAGCCTTCTGGCGGTGCGCAGGGGCAGGCAAGTGATATCGAAATTCAGGCGCGTGAAATTCTGATCATTCGTCAGAAACTGAATGAAATCTACCGTGAACATACAGGTCGCACGCTGGAGGAAATTGAGCAGAAGCTGGAGCGTGACACATATATGTCTGCTCACGAAGCTCAGTCCTTCGGGATCGTGGATGAGGTGATCAGCCACCATAAGGCGACAGAAACAGGCAAGAAGGATAAAAGTCATCCTTAATCTGGCGTACAGTAATCTTCCTGTTACAATAGGGAAGGCGCCTGCCGTGAAGCAGGCACACACGTTCTGGGACTCGGCTCTCGGTGCGATGGGGCCTGGGATGATCGAGGGAGTGGGCTGATGAATACGAAGTCCGGTGATTCTAAGAACACGCTTTACTGCTCGTTCTGTGGAAAGTCACAACATGAGGTTCGCAAGCTGATTGCCGGTCCCACGGTGTTCATTTGTGATGAGTGTGTTGAGCTCTGCATGGATATCATCCGTGAAGAGAACAAGACTTCCCTTGTTAAATCGCGCGAGGGTGTGCCGACACCGCGGGGAATCTGCAAGGTTCTGGATGATTATGTAATCGGGCAGGCTGAAGCCAAAAAGGTTTTGTCTGTGGCTGTGCATAACCATTATAAGCGCCTTACGCAGGTTGCCAAAGCTGGTGATGTTGAGATTGCAAAATCCAACATCCTACTTATTGGCCCTACAGGTTCCGGCAAAACTCTGCTGGCCCAGACGCTGGCGCGTATTCTGGATGTGCCTTTTACAATGGCGGACGCTACAACCCTGACAGAAGCGGGGTATGTGGGGGAAGATGTTGAAAACATCATTCTCAAGCTGTTGCAAGCATCTGACTACAATGTGGAACGCGCACAGCGTGGCATTGTGTATATTGATGAAATCGACAAGATTTCTAAAAAGTCAGATAATCCTTCCATCACGCGCGATGTAAGCGGTGAAGGTGTGCAGCAGGCGCTGCTGAAACTGATGGAAGGCACAGTTGCTTCTGTTCCTCCGCAGGGTGGGCGCAAGCATCCGCAGCAGGAATTCCTGCAAGTAGACACTACCAACATGTTGTTTATCTGCGGTGGTGCTTTTGCTGGGCTAGACAAGATTATTTCTGCCCGCGGTAAGGGAACCAACATTGGCTTTGGCGCCGATGTACGTGCTCCAGATGAGCGTAAGACGGGGGAAATCCTGCACGACGCAGAACCGGAAGACTTGATGAAGTTTGGCCTGATTCCAGAATTCATTGGGCGTCTGCCAGTTATTGCAACGCTGGGGGATCTGGACGAAGCTGCGCTTATCAAGATTTTGACAGAACCCAAAAATGCGTTGGTTAAGCAGTATCAGCGTTTGTTCCAGATGGAAGATGTACAGCTGGACTTCACGGATGATGCGCTAAAAGCCATTGCAGATCGCGCTATTGTGCGAAAGACGGGTGCACGTGGGTTACGCTCCATTCTGGAAAGTATCCTGATGTCGACCATGTTCGATCTACCGGGCCTCGAAAATGTAGAGGAAGTGGTGGTTAACCGGGATGTTGCGGAAGGCAAGGCCAGTCCGGTCTATGTCTACGGAAAAAAGAAAGACGTCCCGGCAGAACAATCTGCTTAAGTTGGGAAATGTTCACAAAACAGCGCTGGCGGCACATGCTCCAGCGCTGTTTTTGTCACTGTCCCATTGTGTAAAACGCTGTGAATAACGACATAAGGATAGACAAAAGAGCTTTCACCGCGTTGGCTCTTGTACGGAACAGGGTATGCCGCAAGGCGGGTGCCGTGTCCGGATCGTCCTTGTCAGGAGGTCATCATCATGGCTGATAACGAAAAACCAGTGAAACGCAGACGCCGGACTGCAACAAAAACCAAGCCGGAAGTGGTAGCAGAAGCCACGCCTCAAACTACACCAGTTGTAGAAGCCGCAGCAGAGCCAGAAGCTCAGGAAGCTGCTAAAGCTCCGGTGCATGTGGCTGTTCTGCCACTGCGCGATATTGTGGTGTTCCCGCATATGATTGTGCCCTTGTTTGTTGGGCGCGAAAAATCTGTAAAAGCTTTGGAAACGGTCACAAAAGATGACCGCCACATTCTGCTGGTTGCCCAAAAAGATGCGGCGCAGGATGATCCTTCAGCCGATGATATTTATCGGGTTGGCACGCTTTCAACCATTCTGCAGTTGCTGAAACTGCCAGACGGCACCGTGAAGGTGCTGGTGGAAGGGGTGAAGCGCGTACGCGTAAAAACCTTGCACGAGGTGGAAGGGCACTTCGAGGCCGATATTGAGGATATGCCAGAGCAGGCGGCTGAAGGGCCAGAAGCCGAGGCACTTGGGCGTTCTATCGTGTCTCAGTTTGAGCAGTATATGAAGCTCAACAAGAAGATTGCGTCCGAAGTGCTGGTTTCTCTGAATCAGATCAGTGATCTGGCTAAGCTGGCAGATACTGTAACCAGCCACCTGAACCTTAAGATTGCGGAAAAACAGGAAATTCTGGAAGCGCCAACAGTCATGGCGCAGTTGGAAAAGGTTTTCGCACATATTGAGGCGGAAATTGATGTTCTTCAGGTTGAAAAGAAGATTCGCAACCGCGTTAAACGCCAGATGGAAAAAACGCAGCGCGAGTACTATCTGAACGAACAGCTCAAGGCGATTCAGAAAGAGCTGGGTGAAGGCGAAGACGGTAAGGATGAAACATCCGAACTGGAAGAACGCATTGCTAAAACCAAGCTCTCTAAGGAAGCGCATGAAAAAGCTGTAGCGGAGCTGAAAAAGCTGCGTGGCATGAGCATGATGTCTGCCGAATCTACAGTTGTGCGGAATTATCTGGATTGGTTGCTGAGTATTCCGTGGAAAAAGCGGACTAAGGTCAAACATGATCTGACAGAAGCAGAAAAAATTCTGGATACAGATCACTATGGTCTGGAAAAGGTTAAAGAGCGGATTCTGGAATATCTGGCTGTTCAAAGTCGGTCCCAGAAGCTGAAAGGCCCGATTCTGTGCCTGGTAGGTCCTCCGGGTGTTGGTAAAACGTCTTTGGCACGTTCTATCGCCAAGGCAACGGGGCGGCACTATGTGCGTATGTCACTGGGTGGCGTGCGTGATGAAGCTGAAATCCGTGGCCATCGCCGCACGTATATTGGCTCCATGCCCGGCAAGATCATTCAGGGGATGAAGAAGGCGAAAGTCTCGAATCCACTGTTCCTCCTGGATGAAATTGACAAGCTGGGGTCTGATTGGCGTGGAGATCCGGCATCCGCACTACTTGAAGTGTTGGATCCGGAACAGAACAGCACATTTGCAGATCATTATCTGGAAGTAGATTACGATCTGTCTGATGTCATGTTCGTTACCACAGCCAATAGCCTGAACATGCCGCAGCCTCTGCTGGATCGTATGGAGATCATTCGTCTGTCCGGCTATACGGAAGATGAAAAGGTGGAAATCGCTAAACGCCACCTCATTTCCAAGCAAACGCAGGCGCATAACCTCAAGCCGGGTGAATGGTCGATTATAGATGACGCCGTGCGTGATCTGATTCGCTATTACACGCGTGAGGCTGGTGTACGTAATCTGGAACGTGAACTTGCACGGCTTGCCCGTAAGGCCGTGAAGGAAATTGTCACCGGTAAGGCCAAGAAAGTTTCTGTTACTTCCAAGAATCTGGATAAATACGCAGGTGTGCGCCGCTTCAGCTATGGGGAAACTGAGGCAGAAGACATGGTTGGCGTTGTAACCGGTCTGGCTTGGACCGAAGTGGGCGGGGAAATCCTGACCATTGAAAGCGTTATGGTGCCGGGCAAGGGTGGTATTGTTGAAACCGGTAAACTGGGCGACGTGATGAAGGAGAGCATTTCTGCGGCATTCTCCTTTGTACGGAGTCGGGCAACCAGCTTTGGCATTGTGCCCACCTTGTTTGATAAGCGCAGCTTCCATGTGCACGTGCCAGAAGGTGCGACTCCCAAAGATGGCCCTTCCGCCGGTGTGGCGATGGTCACATCCTTGGTGAGCGTGCTGACAGGTATTCCCATCCGTCGGGATGTAGCCATGACGGGTGAAATCACCTTACGTGGGCGTGTGCTGGCTATTGGTGGCTTGAAAGAAAAGCTGCTTGCGGCCTTGCGTGCGGGCATTCGTACAGTGTTCATTCCCAAGGAAAATGAGAAGGACCTTACGGAAATCCCTGAAAACGTGAAGAAGAAACTGGAAATCGTTCCTGTCTCTCATGTGGATGAAGTTCTGGCGCGTGCGCTGGTGCGTCAGCCTCAGCCAATTGAGTGGGAAGATGTGCCAGATCCACTGCCAGCGGCTAGTGGAGAATCCACTCTTCCGGTGTTGCCACACTGAATAGAAGGGGTAAGAGCCCACGAAGTTGCGTTTGCTTGGTTGACGTGGCGGAAAACGGCTTCATAGTGCGTTCAGGTAGCGGACAGGCGGACGAAAAGGCCGCCCGCCGTTCCGAACAGATGTAAGAAATAGAAAGGCGTAAGGATGGAGAAGCCGCTCAATAAGCAGGAACTCGTTTCAGCAGTGGCTGAAGCTGTTGACCTGCCCAAGGCAAAAGCCGGTGAAGTGGTCGATGCCGTATTCGGTGCGATCGAAAAGGCCCTGTCCACAAAGCAGGAAGTACGTCTGGTTGGTTTTGGCACATTCGTGACCGCAACCCGCAAGGCTGCTAAAGGCCGCAACCCGCGTACGGGTGAAGAAATCGATATCCCTGCTTCCACCTCTGTCCGCTTCAAGCCGGGCAAGGCGCTGAAGGATGCCGTCAGCGGTTAATTCCGTCAGAAAATTTTTTTCTGAAAAAGGCCGACAATCTCAAAAAAAGGGGTTGTCGGCCTTTTCTGTTTATGGCACATAGGGCTCGGGCAATTAGCTCAGCGGTAGAGCGTCTCGTTTACACCGAGATGGTCGGCGGTTCGATCCCGTCATTGCCCACCATTTCCCCAAATGGTAACCCACATGCACAATGGACTTAGTTCCATTGCTGCCTGTGTGTGTTTTGGTCAGAACATTCTCTGACCTCTCAATTCCCCTTTAAAATTCGGCCTTCACAAGAAAGTGCCCCATACCCAACGCGTTCGTGCATATCCGTGCGCAGGATGTTGGGGCTAGGGTTGCTGCATGAAACAAAAGCCACTGCGGCTTAAACATGTGCAGGAACCACACCATGCAGTCTGTTCTTGGTGACTATGCGCCAGTTCTCGTGTTTGGGGGCATGTCGGTTATTATTGCCGCCGCCATGCTGGGTATGGCGCTACTAAGCGGCCACCAGAAACCGTATTCTGAAAAACTCACAGCTTATGAATGCGGTTTTGAAGCATTTGATGATGCGCGCCGTCGGTTTGATGTGCGTTTTTATCTGGTCGCCATTCTGTTCATCATTTTCGATCTGGAAGTTGCATTCCTGTTCCCGTGGGCCATCACTTTAGGGCGCATTGGGCTGTTTGGCTTTCTTTCTATGCTTGGGTTTCTGGCCGTGCTGGGCATTGGCTTTTTGTACGAATGGCGCAAGGGCGCGCTGGATTGGGATTGAGGTGAGGGAGATACAGCCATGACAGCCAACCAGCAGGATGCGGTTATATGGAACCGTGAAGCGCTTCCACCCGGCCCAGAGCAAGATGCTGTTGTGCGGGGTATTACGGGCGTTCTGGCCGAAAAAGACTTTGTTGTTGCCAATTTGGATAAGTTGGTAAACTGGGGGCGCACAGGCAGCTTGTGGCCTATGTCCTTTGGGCTGGCTTGCTGCGCGGTGGAAATGATCCACGCTTACATGCCGCGGTATGATCTAGACCGTATGGGTATTATCCCGCGAGGATCTCCGCGTCAGTCTGATGTCATGATTGTGGCTGGCACGCTTACCAACAAAATGGCTCCTGTGCTGCGCCGATTGTACGAGCAGATGGCTGAACCACGCTGGGTTATTTCCATGGGCTCCTGTGCCAATGGCGGTGGGTATTATCACTATTCGTATTCTGTTGTGCGTGGGTGTGATCGCATTGTGCCTGTAGATGTGTATGTGCCGGGCTGCCCACCTACGGCAGAAGCTTTGATTTACGGCATCATGCTGCTTCAGAAAAAAATACGTCGGACAGGGACCATTCTCCGTGGCTGAACTTCCTGTAAATCCTCGGCAGGGGCGCCTTGAGGGGCGACTGGCTGCCATGGCCTTTACCTTTATGGCAACCGTGCCCTCAGTTTCCTATGCGGCAGTAGAAAAAGGTGAGTTGGTCGTTCGAATAGAACGAGATTATTTATTGAGTTTCTTCGAGTTGCTGAGGGATCATCCATCATACCGTTTTGAGCAACTGATGGATCTATGTGGGGTAGATTATCCAGAACGACCGCAACGCTTTGAGGTTGTTTATAATCTCCTGTCTGTCACGCATAACCACCGTATTCGCGTCATTGTACAGACAAATGAAATGACCGCCGTGCCTTCCGTGCACCATTTATGGCCCTGCGCTACATGGTGGGAGCGTGAATGTTATGATCTGTTTGGAGTGGTTTTCTCAGGTCAACCCGATATGCGGCGTATTCTCACAGATAATGGGTTTGAGGGACATCCACTGCGTAAGGACTTCCCTTTAACGGGCTATGAGCAGGTCCGCTACGATGTGGAGCGTAGGCAAGTGGTAAAAGAACCTGTTTCTTTGACACAAGATTTTCGAGATTTCGATTTCGTTTCCCCATGGGAGGGCATGCTGACTTTGCCCGGAGACGAAAAAGCGCATGAAGTCAGACAGGGCATGAAGAGGTCCGGCTGATGACTGAAGTAAAAAACACCTTTATCGAAACAGCAGATACTGTGCTGCGCCAAGATGTTCCAGAAAGTCTTGTGCCAGAAAAGGTGGCAGAAGAAGAACCACGCAAGGTTGTGGAAATTGATTCTCACGCACTGAATTTTGGGCCTCAGCATCCATCTGCGCATGGTGTGTTGCGCTTGGTTCTGGAGATGGAAGGCGAGGTGGTGGCACGTGCTGTGCCTCATATTGGGCTTTTGCATCGTGGCACAGAAAAGCTGATAGAATACAAAACTTATCAGAAAGCTCTGCCGTATTTTGATCGGCTGGATTACGTTTCTCCGATGTGTGAGGAGCAAGCATTTGCACTGGCAACGGAAAAACTTCTAGGCATTGAAATTCCGGAACGTGCCAAGTGGCTGCGTGTCATGTTTGCGGAAATCACGCGTGTTCTGAACCACATTCTCAACCTTACAGCTATGGGGCTAGATTGTGGGGCCGTTACCCCTGCTTTGTGGGGGTATGAAGAACGCGAAAAACTTCTGGAGTTTTACGAGGCAGCATCTGGCGCACGGTTTCATGCCAATTATTTTCGCCCCGGTGGTGTAGCACGTGATGTTCCTGCAGAGTTGGAAGATAAAATAGGTGTATGGGCCAAAGAGTTTCCAAAATGGATTGATGAACTCGAAGGTTTGCTGACTGAAAACCGTATCTGGAAACAGCGCACTGTTGGTATTGGCGTTTTTACAACAGAGCAAGCATTAGCTTGGGGCTTTAGCGGACCGTGTTTGCGTGCCTCTGGTGTGCCGTGGGATCTGCGTCGTAATCAGCCCTATGACAATTATCACAAAGTTAAATTCAATGTGCCGGTAGCGCGGCAGGGCGATTGTTATGATCGGTATTTGGTACGTGTTGCGGAAATGCGTGAAAGCGTCAAGATTATTGAGCAATGCCTAGCCCAGATACGCCCTGGAGACGTAAAGGTGCAGGACCCCAAGTTCAGCCCGCCACCACGCGCAGAAATGAAGCGTTCTATGGAAGCGCTCATTCATCACTTCAAGTTGTTTAGCGAAGGGTATCACGTACCCCCCGGTGCAACCTATACAGCGGTAGAAAGTCCTAAAGGAGAGTTTGGGGTGTATCTGGTTGCTGATGGAAGCAACCGACCTTATCGCTGCAAAATTCGCCCAACAGGATTTGCTCATCTTCAGGCCATTGATGAATTGTCTCGCCGCGGTATGCTGGCAGACATAGTGGCCATTATCGGATCGCTTGATCTTGTGTTCGGGGAGGTTGACCGATGAACACCACCTGGGCCCCGGCAAAACAGCCGGAGAGTTTTGCTTTTGATGATGAATCTGAAGCAGAAATTGTAAATGTTCTTAAAAAATACCCAGAAGAACGCAAAGCCAGTGCAGTTATGCCACTTTTATATATTGCACAGCGCCAGATGGGCCGTGTAACCGGCAGTGCATGGATACCTCTTGTGGCAATGGATGAAATTGCCCACAGGTTAGAGATGGCACCAATACGTGTGTATGAGGTTGCTTCTTTTTACACCATGTTCAACACAAAGCCGATTGGTCGCTATCACCTTCAGGTTTGCACAACCACACCATGCTGGTTATACGTGGTTCGAATGCGGTAACAGAGGCTTGCCGTAAGGCAACGGGGATTCATCATTTTGGTGAAACCAGTGCAGATGGTCTGTTTACGCTAACAGAAGTAGAATGCCTGGGTGCATGTGCCAACGCACCTATTCTGCAAATTGATGATGATTACTACGAAGATATGGATGGTCCACGCACAGAAGCATTAATTGCAGATTTGCGTGCAGGCCGTAGGTCAGAAGCTGGGCCAGCTATTAACCGTATGTGCTCAGCACCGGAAGGGGGCAGAAAAACTCTTTTGGAAACGTCTGCGTCATCCCCGGATCAGAAATAGGAGAAACGGCCATGCTTCAGGATAAAGACCGTATCTTCACCAATCTTTATGGCCAGAATGATTGGCGTTTGCCCGCAGCGCGTAAACGGGGAGGCTGGGAGAATACAGCAGATATTATCGCAAAAGGGCGAGATGCAGTCGTGGCGGAAATGAAAGCGTCTGGCCTGCGCGGGCGGGGTGGGGCGGGCTTTCCCACCGGGTTAAAGTGGTCATTCATGCCCAAAAAGTCTGATGGCCGCCCCCATTATCTCGTTATTAATGGAGATGAATCAGAACCCGGCACCTGTAAGGACCGGGAAGTTATGCGGCATGAACCACATAAGCTGATAGAGAGCGCAATGATTGCCTCTTTCGCTATGGGGGCGCATGCATCTTATATTTATATCCGTGGCGAATTTTGTAGAGAAGCCGAGCGCCTTCAGGCAGCTATAGATGAGGCTTACGCGGCTGGTTTACTCGGAAAAAATGCTGCTGGTAGCGGATGGGATTTTGATTTCCGTATCCATCGTGGTGCTGGCGCATATATTTGTGGGGAAGAAACAGCTCTACTGGAAAGCTTGGAAGGCAAAAAAGGCCAACCCCGTATGAAGCCCCCGTTTCCGGCAGGGGCTGGGTTGTATGGTTGCCCAACCACAGTAAATAATGTGGAAAGCATAGCTGTTACCTCCACCATTATGCGGCGTGGGGCTGCCTGGTTTTCTGGCTTAGGGCGGCCCAATAATGCAGGCACAAAACTTATGGCCATTTCCGGCCATGTGAATACACCTTGTGTGTTTGAAGAAGAATTAGGCGTTCCACTTAAAGAGATTATTGAAAAACATGGCGGTGGCGTGCGCGGTGGGTGGGATAATCTGCTGGCCGTTATTCCCGGTGGTTGCTCTGTTCCTGTGCTGCCCAAATCTATCTGTGAAACTGTGTTGATGGATTACGATAGTTTGCGTGCAGAACGTTCCGGTTTAGGTACGGCTTGCATGATTGTAATGGATAAATCCACAGATATTATTGAAGCCATCGCGCGTTTTTCAAAGTTCTTTAAACATGAAAGCTGCGGGCAGTGCACGCCATGTCGGGAAGGCACCGGGTGGATGATGCGCATGATGAACCGCATGGTGCAGGGCACAGCCGAAATAGAAGAAATTGATCTGCTGGAGCAGGTGACCAAGCAGGTGGAAGGCCATACTATTTGTGCGCTGGGTGACGCCGCAGCATGGCCCATTCAGGGGCTGATCCGGCATTTCCGGCCAGAAATGGAAGCCCGAATTCGGCAGTACAAGGCTGCGTATGGTGGCACTGGCTTGGTGCAGGTGCCTGCGGGCGGTGTGCCTGTGGTGGCGGAGTAAGAATAATGGTGAAGGTCATTGTTGACGGTACACCGGTAGATGTGCCTGCAGGTTTTAGTGCTTTGCAGGCCTGCGAGGCTGCCGGAAAGGAAATACCGCGCTTTTGTTATCATGAACGGCTTTCCGTTGCCGGTAATTGCCGTATGTGCCTGGTAGAAGTGGCGCGTGCGCCCAAGCCTGTTGCATCCTGCGGCTTTCCTATTTCTGAAGGGATGCAGATTTTTACGGATACAGAGGTTGTGCGCCGCGCACGCCGTGCTGTTATGGAATTTCTGCTGATTAACCATCCGTTGGATTGCCCCATTTGTGATCAGGGTGGGGAGTGTGATCTGCAAGATCAGGCTTACGGATATGGATCTGGTATTTCGCGCTATCATGAAGAAAAACGCGCAGTAACAGACAAAGATCTTGGGCCGTTGGTTAAAACGGTCATGACGCGCTGCATCCAGTGCACACGTTGTGTTCGGTTTAGTACGGAAGTAGCTGGCACGCCTGAGCTAGGTATGGTCTCACGCGGTGAAAATGCTGAAATCACCACATACGTACAAAAAGCGCTGACATCAGAACTTTCAGGAAATCTGATAGATGTTTGCCCTGTAGGTGCCCTTACATCTAAGCCATCGGCTTTTCATGCGCGTTCATGGGAATACAAAAAAACAGACAGCATTGATGTTATGGATGCGCTGGGCACGAATATCCAGATTCAGGCGCGCGGCGGTGAAGTTATGCGCATTGTACCGCGCGTGAATGACGAAGTGAACGAAGAATGGCTTTCTGACAAAGGACGTTTTTCGGTTGATGGGCTCAAGCGTCGGCGGCTTGATCAGCCTTGGGTGCGTGTGCATGGTAAGTTGCATCCGGCCACATGGCAGGAGGCATTTGTTTCTCTAGCGCGCAGGCTAGAAGGCGTGCCGGGTGAAAAAATCGGTGCCATTGCCGGTGATCTGTGTGATGTGGAAAGCCTGTGTGCCCTTAAGGATTTTTTGAACAGCCTTGGCTCATCAAACTTGGACTGCCGACAGGATAGCGCATGGTATGATTTGAGCGCACGCGCAAATTACCTGTTTAACAGCGATATTGCCGGAATAGATGAGGCAGATGCTCTGTTGTTAGTGGGGGTAGAGCCACGGCGTGAGGCCCCTGTTTTAAATACCCGTATTCGTAAGCGGTATCTGGATGCAGGGCGAGGCGGCTTTCCTATAGCTAGTATCGGTCAGTTTGTTTCTGATCCAACATATCAGGTTGATATTCTGGCTGATGGACCGGATGTTCTGGATAAACTTTTGGCGGGAGAGCATGTTTTTGCGGAAGTTTTGCAAAAATCTTCTCGTCCTATGATTATTCTTGGGCATGGGGCCTTAACCCGTCAGGATGCACCTGCCGTTTACGCAGCTTGTAAACAGTTAGAGCATAATCCGATCTAATAGGTTCATTTTAAGATTCCCATACTGGTCGAAATCTGATTCATACTATGTGCCGGTATGGAGGCCGGCCCGTATGACCCGAGCCCTGTCTGCTGACCTTCGCCGCCGCACGATTGCGGCTGTTGCCTCTGGCATGACCCGTCGTGCGGCGGCGGTTCGTTTTGGTGTGTCTTCGTCGAGCGTTATCCGCTGGGTTGCTGAGTGGCAGGCCAGCGGTCGTGACCATGCGCTTAAACAGGGCGGCGATCGCCGTTCTCACCGGATTGAAGCGTGGTCAACCTTCCTGCTGGCCGCGATTGAAACAAAGGCCGATATTTCCCTTGTCGAACTGGCGGAGACACTTGCAGCGGAACACGGTGTCCGCTTTGCGCCGAGCACGATCTGGCGCTGTCTCGACCGTCACGACATGACCATCAAAAAAAACGGCGCACGCCAGCGAGCAGACACGGCCCGACGTCGCACAGCAGCGCGAGGCCTGGTTTGACAGCCAGCCTGACCTTGATCCGACCCGTCTGATCTTCATCGACGAAACAGCCGTCTCAACGAAGATGGCTCGCCTGCGGGGGCGGTCACAACGGGGCACGCGCTGTCGGATGTCCGTGCCCCACGGGCACTGGAAAACCACGACGTTCATCGGCGGGCTGCGCCTCTCCGGCATGACAGCACCGATGATGCTGGACGGCCCAATGACCGGCGAATGGTTTGCCGCCTATACCCGCAAGGTGCTCGTTCCAACCTTATCACCGGGAGACGTCGTCATTCTGGACAATCTGCCCGCCCATAAAGGAGCCGTTGCCCGCGAGGCTGTGGAGGCAGTCGGCGCCAGGTTGTTGTTCCTGCCGCCCTACAGTCCTGATTTCAACCCGATCGAAAACATCTTCGCCAAAATGAAGGCGTGGATCAGACGGGTGGCACCGCGAACCCTCGACGCGGATTTCTCACACTTGAGGCAATTTCAGGTCATTTTGTAGAGTTCAGTCATCCCACAGGAGCCCGATCTGGAATATTGACGATATTCTGCTTCTGGCGGCGGGTTCTGAACGCAGTGAGGGTGTCACGGCCTGAGAAGGCAGTGTTGGTGGAAGCTATGTGGTCTGTGCACTGTCTGTTTCTTCAGATGGCCTGCCGGAGCCTTCGCAATCGTGCATGAGCGAGGGCGAATTCATGCTGACAGGGGAACATGTCCGGCATGGACAGGACAATCCGACGGACGCTGAGCGTTACACGTGTCGCGATTTTGAGCAGTCGTGCGCGTATGGTGCCACAGGTCGCCGTCTCCAGGCTGGTCTGGCCAAGGGCCAGTCTTTGCAGAGCGGTCAGCAGGACATAGGCTGCGGCCGAGAACCACAGCCGGAGCTGGTTGGCCCGGATGGTGTGGGACGAGGTCCTGTCTGAGAACAGATCCATCTGGCATTCCTTGATGCGGTTTTCCATATCCCCGCGTGCGCAGTAAATCTGTTCGTAGAGATGGCGGGGGTCGGACATTCCCTGCGGTAGCGTGGTGACAATAAAGCGATGATAGCGGTTGCCATGGCGCCATTCGGCCTTGGCCACGACCCGCCTGCGGCGCGTCCAGCTGTCCTTTGTGATCCAGTCAAAGGAGGCAAAGCCGCGCGCAGCTCTGCCTGTCGTGGCGGCTTCGTCACGAACCTCAGCGGACAAAGAGGCAATCCGGTCATACAGGCGGGTGTTGCCTGCAAGCCCAAACAGGAAGTCAACGTGGTTGTCTTCGCACCATGTCATCAGACTGTCCCGGGCGAAACCGCTGTCCCCACGCACCAGGATACGCACCCGGGGCCAGCGGCTCCTGATCTGCTCCACGATCCGGCGGATGTCTGCCAGTGCTTCCTTCCCCGGGTCCCTGTCTGCCGTGCGCAGGGTAGCGCTGAGGAGATGGTCCCCGCAGAAGACATACAGGGGCAGATAGCAGTTATGGCCGTAATATCCATGAAAGGCGCGGCCTTCCTGATGGCCATGGATACGGTCATCGGTGGCATCCACATCCAGAACGATCCGGGCGGGTGCGCGCTCATGCTGGTCCATGAAAAGCGTCACGAACAGGGTAGCCAGGGCCTCATGATCAGCAATGATGCGGCAGTAACGATCTGCCTGCTGCCCACTGCGCTCCAACCGGTTCAGCGTGGATTTGCCTGCCAGTGCCGCACAGTTGGCCCGGCTTCCTGACAGACGTCCCGATACCAGACCCATGACAGGATCATGACGTAAAGCGTCATGGTCATTAAGGTCTTCATAGCCCAGTGCCAGGCCCATGATCCGCTGACGGACAAGGTCTTCAACCCGGTATTCCACAAAGCCGGGATGCCGTTCATCGCGAAAACAGGCAGCAAAGCGGCGGCTGAGCCCCAGAATGTCATCAGCCTGCTTCACCAGAATGACGCCCCCATCCGAACTCATGCGACCCCCGTCAAAACGGGCCACAACACGCCGTCCACAGGAGGCTGGAAACTCATACGCGCCTGCGCTACACTCTGTCTGCATCGGGTTCGTTTATTGCTTATGAAAAATTATTTTGTACAAAACAGACTTTTTCATAATCTAACCCGATGTACAACCCTTCTGTGAGATTTCCGCGTCGACGCTCTTCAAAATACCGTCTGTGGAGCAATTGACGATATCTCTCATCGCCAGGCCGCCGCGTGCTTCACCGCCGCTGGATATGAACCAGACTGATCGGATTATGCTCTAGCTGAAAAAACAGGCATGGTTGCAGAAGGATGGAATGGCTTTAACGTTCTGCATACCGCAGCATCTCGGGTAGGGGCGTTGGATATTGGTTTTGTGCCTGGCCCACACGGATGCGCCACTGCCAACATGCTGCGTGGTGGGGTGGAAATTTTATGGTTGATGGGCGCAGACGAGCTTCCCGTCGAACGTATTTCACCAGAAACGTTTGTTGTGTATCAGGGCCACCATGGTGATGCAGCCGCCAAGCGGGCAGATATTATTCTGCCAGGGGCCGCTTATACGGAAAAATCAGGCACGTATGTAAATACGGCCGGTCGTGTTCAACGTGCTTTTCGGGCTGTGTTTGCTCCAGGAGAAGCGCGGGAAGATTGGCGTATTATTAGGGCTTTTTCCGAAGTGTGTGGGCATACATTGCCGTATAATACGGTGGAGGAACTGCATGCACGCATGGCGGATGTAAATCCTGTATTTGCACATGTTGGGCATATTACAAGGCTTGCAGCTTCTCAGACCATTGCCGCACAACAGAAAAAAGATGAGGACAAAAGCTTTATGTCTGCACCTTTCAGGTCTGTCATTCCAGATTATTACCAGACTAACGCTATCAGCCGCGCCAGCCCCACTATGGCGGAATGTTCAAAAGTTTATAGCGTGCCTCGCGCGATAGCAGCGGAGTAAGGCCAATGGGACAGTTCTTTTATCACACCCTTGCTGGCCAGATTATTCTGATGTTGCTGGAAACGCTGGCCGTTCTGGTGCCGCTACTTATTGCTGTTGCGTATCTTACGCTGATGGAACGCAAGGTGATGGCCGCCATGCAGCGTCGCCGTGGGCCGAATGTGAATGGCCCATTTGGTCTGCTTCAGGCTTTTGCTGATGCCATCAAGATGATTGTAAAGGAAACAATCATTCCAGCAGGCGCAAACCGTGCTTTGTTCCTGTTTGCACCGTTTCTTACCTTTTCGTTGGCCATGGTGGCATGGGCGGTTATTCCTACAGGTAACGGTTTGGCAGTTGCCAATATCAATGTGGGTATTCTCTACCTTTTGGCTATTTCCTCATTAGGTGTTTACGGTATTCTTATCGCTGGGTGGGCATCTAATTCCAAATATGCCTTTCTTGGTGGATTACGCTCTGCCGCGCAGATGGTTTCTTACGAAGTTTCTATTGGCCTGGTCATTGTTTCCGTATTACTGGCTGTTGGCAGCCTGAACCTGAACGATATTGTGCTGGCACAGCGCCATGTCTGGTTCTGCTTGCCTATGTTCCCGATGTTTATTGTATTTTTTATATCGGCACTGGCAGAAACAAATCGCGCGCCATTTGATCTTCCCGAAGGGGAAAGCGAGCTGGTGGCAGGTTTTTTTGTAGAATATTCATTCCTTGCGTTTGGCCTGTTCTTTCTGGGTGAATACGCAAACATGATCCTTATGTCATCTATGGTCAGCATTCTGTTTCTAGGCGGGTGGTTGCCACCATTGGGGATTGCTCCACTTACATGGGTGCCAGGCCCTTTGTGGCTGATTTTCAAAATTCTTTTCTGTCTGTTTGTCTTTATCTGGGTGCGCGCCACGTTCCCACGGTATCGCTACGATCAGCTTATGCGGCTGGGCTGGAAAGTATTCCTGCCACTTTCCCTTTTGTGGATGATCGGAACTGCAGGTTTTCTTATGGTAACGGGTCTGCTGCCCCATATGGGAGGTGTGAACTGATGGGTGCTTTAGGTAACACGCTGCGCTCTTTCTTGCTGAAAGAGTTGGTGGGGGGCATGTCATCCACTTTCCGTATGATGTTTCGCCCAAAAGTAACATTGAACTACCCTTATGAAAAAGGGCCGCTATCACCCAGATTTAGGGGTGAACATGCGTTGCGCCGTTACCCCAATGGGGAAGAGCGTTGTATTGCCTGCAAGCTTTGTGAAGCGACATGCCCGGCAGAGGCTATTACCATTGAGGCGGAAGAGCGTGATGATGGATCTCGCCGCACCACACGCTACGACATTGATATGACAAAGTGCATCTATTGCGGCCTGTGTGAAGAAGCATGCCCGGTAGATGCCATTGTTGAAGGTCCGAACTACGAATTTGCCACCGAAACACGCGAAGAGCTGATGTACGACAAAGACAAGCTTTTAGCGAATGGAGACAGGTGGGAAGCGCTGCTTGCGCGGCGTCTGGAATTAGATGCCCCGTATCGCTGAGCAGATGCAGGCCATGACATGGCAGGAGGTTGGCCAATGATGGCACAGCTTGTTTTCTACGTTTTTGCAACGGTGCTGCTGTTTTCGGCTGTAATGGTCATTAGCGCACGTAACCCGGTGCATTCCGTACTTTTTCTTATCCTTGCATTTTTTAATGCAGCGGGTTTGTTCCTAGTGGCCGGGGCCGAGTTTTTGGCCATGCTGCTTGTTATTGTTTACGTGGGGGCAGTGGCTGTTCTGTTCCTGTTTGTTGTGATGATGCTGGATATAGATTTCAGCAGTCTGCGTGAAGGTTTTCAGAAACACGCACCTTTAGGCGTGTGTGTTGGGGGCGTTTTGTTTGCCGAGTTGCTTATGGCGTTCAGCAACTGGAAAATGGCACCAGCCAACATTGTGGCACCTCTTAATCCTGCGCCTCAGCTTACCAATACAGAAGCTTTGGGAACTGTTATTTATACACACTATGTTTTTCTGTTTCAGGCGTGTGGGCTTGTGCTGCTGGTCGCCATGATAGGCGCTATCGTGCTGACCTTGCGTGAACGCGCCACAGGCCGTCGCCAGAATATAGATAAGCAACACGCACGCACAGTTGAAGAAACGCTGGAGCTTGTACAACTGCCACTTGGCGAAAACGTGTTTGAAAGCGGTGGTTTCCTGCGGCCCAAAGGCTCCTATTACGAAACAGCGGTTCCCGGTTCCTATGGTTCTGGAAATCAGGCTGTGGCGGAAAAAGAGGAGAACAGGCCATGACATCCGCGATCGCTCCCATAGGTATTGGGCCTTATCTTTTTGTTAGCGCGGCACTGCTGGTTCTGGGTGTGTTTGGTATTTTTCTAAACCGCAAGAACGTCATCATCCTGCTGATGTCCATGGAACTCATTCTGCTTTCGGCCAATCTCAACCTTGTTGCATTTTCTTCTGCGCATGGAGATTTGTCTGGGCAGGTCATGGTCCTGTTTGTGCTTACAATTGCCGCAGCAGAAGCTGCCATCGGTCTGGCTATTGTTACGGTGTATTTCCGTAATCGTGGGTCCATCCAGGTCGAAGACGTGACGATGATGAAGGGATGATTGGCTATGCAGCCCGATCTTAACCTCTTTTCCGCCGCTGTTCTTACACCGCTTGTAGGGGCTACCGTAGCTGGTCTTGGTGGTCGCCTCATGGGCGATACTTTAGCCAAAGCCGTTACCCTTGTGTGCATGGGCATTGCGACGCTTTGTGCTATTGGGGCTTTGTGGGGGGGATGGCTTGCTGGTTTTGGCCATTCCACAGTGCATCTTGGACAATGGGTTCATGCTGGTGGGTTTGATGCCACGTGGACGCTAAGGTTTGATGCGCTATCTGCCACTATGGTGGCAATGGTGCTTGTGGTTTCGTTGCTGGTGCATTGTTACAGCCTTGGCTACATGAGCCATGACTCCATGCCCACATACAGGTTTTTTTCTTATCTTTCCTTATTCACCTTTGCCATGCTTATGCTGGTTTCTTCTAATGATCTGATCCAGCTTTTTTTCGGATGGGAAGGGGTGGGGCTCGCCAGTTATCTGTTGATTGGCTACTGGTATGATCGCCCATCCGCAACAGCCGCAGCTATCAAGGCGTTTGTGGTCAACCGCGTGGCGGATCTATTCTTCCTTGTAGGCATCGGGCTGATTTATGTGCTGTTCCATACCGTGCAGTATGATGCCATTTTTGCACAGGTTCCGCAGGTTCTGAACGCATCCTACACGCTGTTTGGTATTTCCTTCCGTATGTTGGAAGTTATCTGCCTGCTGCTATTTGTGGGGGCTATGGGTAAATCGGCTCAGTTGTTTCTGCACACATGGTTGCCAGATGCAATGGAAGGCCCAACGCCTGTATCTGCCCTTATTCATGCGGCCACAATGGTTACGGCAGGTGTGTTTCTTATGGCGCGTATGTCTCCATTGTTAGAGTTTGCGCCTGCAACACGCACATTCATTATTCTTATTGGTGCAACAACCTGCTTTTTTGCTGCAACGGTGGGTATGGTGCAGCCAGATATCAAACGCACCATTGCGTATTCTACCTGTTCCCAGCTTGGTTACATGTTTGCCGCAGTAGGTGTGGGAGCGTATCAGGCTTCGGTTTTTCATCTGACAACACATGCCTTTTTCAAAGCGCTTCTGTTTCTTGGTGCTGGTTCCGTTATCCATGCCATGCATGATGAACAAAACATGTTTAAGATGGGCGGTTTATGGAAAAAGCTGCCACTCACCTACACAGTCATGTGGATAGGCAGCTTGGCACTTGCTGGTGTGTTTCCGTTTGCAGGCTATTGGTCCAAGGATGCCATTCTGAATGCGCTGTGGTCCACCGGTTCTTCGGCTAGCATGTATGCGTGGAGCTTGGGCACGATCACTGCGTTTCTCACGGCTTTTTATAGCTGGCGGCTTATTTTTCTGGTGTTTCATGGTCAGGCAGCGGATACCCATGCGCGGGATGCAGCACATGAAAGTCCAGCCGTTATGAGTGTACCTTTGGTGCTATTGGCTTTTGGCGCTGTTGTTGCGGGTATTCTTTTGGCTCCATTTTACATTGGCACGCACCAGATCGGTTTCTGGGAAGGGGCCATTTTCAATGCTCCAGATAATGCAATTATGGAAAATCTGGAGCATGTGCCTGGCATTGTTGCCATCTTGCCCTCTTTGGCGGGTCTGGCCGGTATTGCGTTAGCTGTGCTGTGTTATGTGCTGAACCCTGCTTTGCCAACCAATATGGCGCGGGCTTGCGGGCCGCTTTACCGCTTCTTACTGAACAAATGGTATTTTGATGAATTGTATGATGCCATTTTTGTGCGTCCCTATACGGCAATTGCACGTGTTCTCTGGAAAGATGGGGAAGAAGGCGTGGTGGAAGCCGTGCCGCATGATGTGGTGCAGGCTGCGCGTACAAGTGCAGCTCAAGCGGTAAAGCTGCAAACAGGATCTATCGCCATTTATGCCTTTACGGTGCTGGCCGGGTTGGTTGTGCTGTTAACCGTGGCACTGTGTGGTTGAGGAAGAGGTGAACATAATGCGCGAAACGGTTTTACCCTTTCCTTTTTCCTCCTACCTACGGGGTATGGTGCAATGAGTATGACCAGCTTTAACTGGACAATAGCAGTGCCAGAAATTGTGCTTGCGTTGTCTGGCATTGTTATTCTGGTAGCCGGTGTATTACAGCGGAAAGGGGAGGGGTTTTTCTCTTCTGCCATGCTGAGCATTGCAGCATTTGCCGTATCCGGGTCTCTGGTGCTGCTTTCACCAATGGGGGAAGGGTATGCAGGCACCTTTGTGAATGATGGTTTTGCTCGCTTCATGAAGATGCTGATACTGGCAGGTGCATTGGTCGCTGTGGCGCTAACGTTTAGTTACCGTACGCGGGATAAAACTACCCTGCCGTTTGAAACTCCGGTGCTGATGCTGTTTTCAACTTTAGGCGCGATGATCATGGCATCTTCCGCCAATTTGATGACACTGTTTGTGGGGTTGGAACTCTCATCTCTGTCCATTTACATTTTGTGTGCGATGGAGCGGGATAGCGTGCTGTCATCAGAAGCCGGGTTGAAGTATTTCGTACTTGGGTCTTTGGCTTCTGGTTTGCTGCTCTATGGTATTTCGCTGGTGTATGGTTATGCAGGCACCATGGAATATACAGGGTTGGTAGCGGCCATTCGAGCTTCAGGCGCTCTGCCAATGGGGCTGATTGTCGGGATTGTTTTTATTGTTACCGGCCTGTGCTTCAAACTCTCAGCCGTGCCGTTTCATATGTGGACGCCAGATGTCTATCAAGGTGCGCCCACTCCAGTAACAGCTTATATGGCAGGGGCTCCAAAATTTGCAGCTTTTGCGTTGTTCTTGCGTGTTATGGCTGGGCCGTTTGGCACAGTCGCTCCGCGCTGGCAGATCTTGATAGAAACCGTTTCCGTGCTGTCCATGGTGTACGGGGCTTTTGCAGCTATTCCTCAAGGCAATATCAAACGCCTGATGGCATATTCCTCCATTGGTCATATGGGATACGCCATGATGGGGCTGGCGGCAGCATCGCTTGCAGGCATACAGGCCACGCTTATTTATTTGGCGGCTTATTTTGTGATGAATGCAGGTGTATTTGCCTGCATTACGGCGATGCGACGGAAAGGGCGTGAGGTTGTAAGCATTTCCGATCTGGCAGGCCTTGGGCGTACAGATCCGGCAATGGCTGCTGTTTTGGCGTTGTTTATGTTCAGCATGGTGGGGGCACCACCTTTGGCTGGTTTCTTTGGTAAATTTCTGGTTTTTGCCGCGGCTTGGCAGTCTGGCCTTTACGTACTGGTGGTAATTGGCGCACTCTCCAGCATAGTTGGTGCGTATTATTATCTGCGGATTGTGAAGGTGATGTATTTTGATAGCCCAGCAGAAGTGCTGGATCGTCCTGCCCCTAGCCTGTTATTTGTTTCCGGCAGCATGGGTTTGGCAACTGCCTTGTTTGTTGCAGGAATGGGCCCTCTCATGGCATGGGCGCATCAGGCCGCACTTGCTCTGGGCGGATGAAAGATCAGTCTAGCCCGTGGCGGCTTGAATGCTTTGCAGAACTGGGCTCTACCTCTGATTTCTGCCTGGAACAGGCGCGGCATGGGGTAGATTCCGGTCTTGCGGTTTTAGCGTATAGGCAAACCCAAGGCCGAGGCAGCCGTGGCCGCCAGTGGGTGGATGCCGGGCAAAGTCTTGCTTTATCTGTTTTGCTGGATGCGCAACAGGCAGGACAGGATATGCTGGGGGGGTGGCCGTTTGTCGCCTCTTTGGCGTTTTATGATGGATTGCTGCGCGCCGTGCCTGCTGTGGCGGGGCATCTCATGATAAAATGGCCGAATGATCTTTTATTGGATGGCCAAAAAGCAGGCGGTATCCTGATAGAGCGGGAAGGCGGTCGCCTTGTTATAGGCTTTGGTGCAAATCTCACGCAGGCGCCATCCCAACAGCAAACAGGACGCTTTGCAGCTTGCTTGGGTCAGTATGGCGAGGTTCCGCCAGCAAAAGATGTTGCCCAATGTATTCTTTCCTGCCTGACAGATTGGTGTGCTGTTTGGCAGCAAAATGGCTTTGGCGCATTACGACAGGCGTGGCTTGATCGGGCGCATCCGGTGGGGACGCCCCTTGTCGTTAGCAGCCGAACTACTTATGAACAGGGAAAATTTGCAGGTTTGGCCGAGGATGGCCGCCTGCTGCTGGACACGGAAACCGGTATGAAAACGATCACGACAGGAGATATCCTGCTGGAAGAAGGGGTATAATAAGGTGCTGCTTGTTATTGATGCAGGTAACACCAATGTCGTGTTTGCGGTGCATGATGGTGAAAGATGGCGGGGTGTGTGGCGCATTACCATGCAGGCCCAGCGCACATCTGATGAATATGCTGTCTGGCTGAATGCGCTCTTGCGCACCCAAGGTATTGTGGCAGATGATATTGATGGTGCGGTTATTGGCACTGTTGTACCTGCCGCATTGTATCATTTACGCACTTTATGCAGGCAGTGGTTTGCCGTTGAACCGCTTCTTGCATCTGCCCGGTTGGATTGGGGTTTTGCCATTAAGGTGGATAACCCGGATGAGGTTGGGGTTGATCGGCTGTTGAATGGTCTGGCTGCACACCATATGTATAGTGGACCACTTACGGTTATAGATTTTGGAACGGCCACAACGTTTGATGTTGTGGATAAGGATGGAAGCTACTGCGGTGGTGTTATTGCTCCTGGCATCAATTTGTCGGTTGAAGCGTTGCATCAGGCAGCAGCACGGTTGCCCCGTATAGGAATAGGGCGGCCAGTAGGGGATTCCGCCATTGGGCGCAACACGGTAACCGCCATGCGGTCTGGCGTGTTTTGGGGTTACGTTGGTTTGATTGAGGGGATTGTTGAGAGGATCAGAAAAGAAGTTGGCCCCATGAAGGTGCTGGCAACTGGTGGTCTGGCTCCACTCTTCTCAGAAGGTACGTCTGTTTTTGAACATGTGGATTCAATGCTCACCCTAAATGGGTTGCGTTTGCTGGCGGGGCGAAACCCCCTGCCAAAACTTACAGTGGACCGAGATTATGTTGCAGAAGGGTAAAACACGGAAATGACAGAACAGAACGGCGATCTAGCCTTTTTGCCTTTGGGCGGAACGGGCGAGATTGGCATGAACCTCAACCTTTATCGGTTGGGAGATACGTGGCTGGCAATAGATTGTGGCATTGGGTTTAGTGGCAATGATACGCCAGAAGCCGAAATTCTGGTGCCAGACCCAAGCTTTATTGTAGAGCGCAGGGATAAGCTGGCCGGCTTGGTTATTACCCATGCGCATGAAGACCATATTGGTGCTGTGGCCCATGTGTGGCCCATGTTGCAATGCCCTGTATATCTTACGCCTTTTGCCGCTGCTGTTCTGCGCCGCAAACTGGCTGAAGCCCGCATTACTGATGTGCCCATTCACGTCATCCAGCCCGGTGCACGGTTTGATGTAGGGCCATTTGATATTGAATTTGTGCCGGTAACGCATTCTGTGCCAGAGGCGCAGTCCATGGTTCTGCGTACGCCCTCCGGCATTGTGGTGCACACGGGGGACTGGAAGTTTGACCCAGACCCGTTGGTGGGGCCTGCAACAGATCTGAACAGGCTGGCCGAAATTGGCCGTGAAGGTGTTCTGGCGCTGGTGTGTGACAGCACCAATGTGATGAAGCCGGGGCCGTCTCGCTCAGAATCCGAAGTGCGCCGCAGCATGACGGAACTGGTGGCAAGCCTTAAGGGCCGCATCGCCGTTACATGCTTTGCTTCTAACGTGGCGCGTGTTGAAACCATTGCTATGGCGGCACAGGCTGCTGGGCGTACAGTGGTTTTGGTTGGGCGTTCTCTGCGCAATTTGGATACTGCTGCGCGGGATTGCGGCTATCTGTCTGGCGTTCTGCCATTCCTGACAGAGCAGGATGTAAACGATGTGCCAGATGATCAGATTTTGCTGATCATTACCGGTAGTCAGGGTGAACCTCGTTCTGCTCTTTCTCGCATTGCCATGGATACCCACCCCAATATTGCTTTGGGCGAAGGGGATACGGTTATTTATTCTAGCCGTATGATTCCGGGCAACGAGCGTGCGATTATGGCGGTGCAGGATAACCTTTCACGCCGCGGCGTGCGGGTGATTACAGACCGTGAGCATTTTGTGCATGTGTCTGGCCACGCAACGGGTGGCGATGTGCAGAAAATGTACGAACTGCTCAAGCCGCAGCATGTCGTGCCGGTGCATGGTGAATGGCGCCATCTGACAGCACAGGCTGCATTGGCGCAGGAAATGGGTATTGCTCCGGTTCTGCTGGAAGATGGTGATATCCTGCGCCTTTCTCCGGGTAAGCTGGAAGTGGTGGATACAGCTCCGACAGGCCGTCTGGCACTGGACGGTAACCGTCTGTTGCCCATGAACGGAGGGGTGCTGGCTGCACGCCGCAAGATGCTGTTCAACGGCATGGTTATTGGCAGCTTTGCAGTGGATGAAGAAGGCTTTGTGATTGGTGAGCCAAAGGTGAGCGCACCGGGCCTGCTTGATCCAGATGATCTGGAAAGCGTGCGTGTGCGCGAAGAATTCGCTAACGCGTTGGATATTATTCCAGATGAACTGCGTGGGGATGATGTTTCCTTCCGTGAGGCGGCTAAAACGGCCCTGCGGCGCGCATTAGGGCGCAAGCTGCAAAAGCGCCCGTTGGTGGATGTTCACGTACTGCGTGTCTGATACTCAGCAGAAGGCGGGATAAGGGAAAATGCCGGAGTGTCAGGCTTTTCTTTATCCCGTCACTGTTTTACAGCAGATAGTGATTGGTTACACCAAAGCGGCTTTCGTTCAGGAAAAGTCGCTTTTTTTACAAGGCTGAATGCACCATGCGTCTTTCGCGCAGCTTTCTTCCCACTCTCAAGGAAAATCCGGCAGAAGCCCAGATTGTCTCGCACCGGCTTATGCTGCGGGCGGGGCTTATCCGCCAGACGGCATCTGGCATTTATGCGTGGCTGCCAGCGGGGCTGAAAGTGTTGCGCAATATCAGCCAGATCGTGCGGGAAGAGCAGGATCGGGTAGGCGCGCAGGAAGTGCTGATGCCAACTTTGCAATCAGCCGATTTGTGGAAGCGTTCTGGCCGGTATGATGCCTATGGCCCGGAAATGCTGCGTATTCAGGATCGCCACAAGCGCGAACTGCTTTACGGGCCGACCAATGAGGAAATGATTACGGATCTATTTGGCCAGACCGTAAAATCCTACAAGGATCTGCCGCAGGTTCTGTATCATATCCAGTGGAAATTCCGTGATGAAATGCGCCCCCGCTTTGGGGTGATGCGCGGCCGTGAGTTTCTGATGAAAGATGCTTACAGCTTTGATCTGGACTACGAATCTGCCGTTGCAACCTACCGTCGTATGCTGTTGGCTTACCTGCGCACGTTCCAGCGCTTGGGTGTGCGGGCTGTGCCCATGCGGGCCGATACCGGGCCGATTGGTGGTGAACTGAGCCATGAGTTCCTGATTCTGGCCCCTACGGGGGAAAGTGGCGTGTTTTACGATGCTGCGCTGGAAGAACAGGATTGGTTAGATGAACCGGTTGATACCAATAGCCCCGTTGCGCTGGAAGCCTTCTTCAACCGTGTGACAACGCCTTACGCGGCAACGGATGAAATGCATGATGAGGCCGGATGGCAAGCTGTGCCAGCAGAACGCCAGCGCGAAGGCCGCGGTGTAGAAGTTGGCCATATCTTCTATTTTGGTGATAAATACACCCGCTCCATGGATGTAAGCGTAAGCGGCCCGGACGGAAACCAGCTTTATCCGGAAATGGGTTCTTACGGCATTGGGGTTTCCCGCCTTGCCGGTGCAATTATTGAAGCCTGCCACGATGATAACGGCATTATCTGGCCGGATGCCGTTGCACCCTTCCGTGCAGTTATCCTGAATCTGAAAAACGGCGATGAACTGTGTGATGCCATTTGCGAGCGCATCTACAGCACGAATGAAGAAGCCTTCCTGTATGATGATCGTGCAGAACGCGCTGGCGTAAAGTTTGCAGATGCAGACCTTATGGGCCATCCGTGGCAGATTGTTGTAGGCCCGCGTGGTGCCAAGGAAGGCAAGGTGGAACTGAAGCGTCGTGCCACCGGTGAACGCCATGAGGTAAGCGTGGATGACGCGCTGGCTCTGGTTCTGGCAGGCTGATCAGCATGTTCGGACCGTTTGAGCGGGCGGTGGCGGGCCGTTACCTCCGTGCGCGGCGAGGGGAACGGTTTGTATCAGTTATTGCCATTTTCTCGTTGGTTGGCATTGCCCTTGGTGTGGCAACGCTAATTATCGTTATGGCCGTGATGAACGGCTTTCAGGCCGACCTTATGGGGCGCATTCTGGGGTTGAATGGGGATCTGACCATTTATGGGCAGGGCCGCACAATCTCTCAGTATGAGGATGTTGCGCGTAAGGTTCAGTCTGTTCCGGGTGTGGTCAGCGCCACACCTTTGGTGGAAGGGCAGGTGCTGCTCAGCGCCGGAGCCTATAATTCTGGCGGTATGGTGCATGGTCTGATGCCTCAGGGGCTGAAAGACCTCAAAGCCGTCAGCTCTTCCATTATTGCAGGATCTCTGGACGATTTTGGCCCAGATGATTCTATCGTTGTGGGTGTTACAATGGCGGAACGGGCAGGGCTGGGCATTGGCTCCGGCCTTACCCTTGTTTCACCAGATGGCGCAGCCACTGCATTTGGCACTGTGCCGCGTGTGCGCAGGTACCGCGTGGTGGCAATTTTTGATGCCGGGGTGAATGACTACAACTCCAGCGTTGTGTTTTTGCCCATGCACGCAGCACAAATTTACTTTCAGATGCCAAACAAGGCCACGCAAATTCAGGTCATGACCAAGGATGCAGAGCATGTGCGCCCTGTTACCCTAGCCATTGAAAATGCGGTGGGGGACCCGGGCCTGCGCGTGCTGGATTGGACTAACGCCAACAATGCCCTGTTTGGCGCCGTGCAGGTGGAACAGAATGTGATGTTCCTTATCCTCACGCTTATTATTCTTGTGGCGGCTTTTAACGTTATTTCCTCCCTCATCATGATGGTGAAGGATAAAACAGCCGATATTGCCGTGCTGCGCACCATAGGAGCCAGCCGTGGCGCTATTATGCGCATTTTTCTAATGTGCGGTGCTTTTGTAGGGGTAGTGGGCACTTTGGCAGGCACAGCACTTGGTGTTGTGTTCTGCATGAATATTGAACGCATCCGCCAGCTTCTGCAAAAACTAACCGGCACGAACCTGTTCAACCCAGAAGTGTATTATCTGGAGCACCTGCCAGCAAAGCTAGTGTGGGGGCAGGTGATAGAGGTTATTGTTATGGCGCTAGGGCTTTCCCTTTTGGCAACGCTTTACCCTTCTTGGCGTGCAGCTAAAACAGATCCGGTAGAGGCTTTGCGGCATGAATAATCAGCCAGTTTTAAGCCTGAAGCACGTTCGCAAAGCTTATCGCAGTGGAGATGAAGGTGTTCTGCCGGTTTTGCAGGATATAAATTTTTCCCTGCATGCCGGTGAAATTGTGGGGCTGGTTGCGCCATCAGGCACGGGTAAATCAACTTTACTGCATCTGGCTGGCTTGTTGGATACGCCAGATGCAGGCGAGATTGTTATTGCTGGCCAGATTACCACAGCCATGGCAGATGCCGGGCGCACAGCTATGCGACGAGATCGGATAGGCTTTGTCTACCAGTTTCACCATCTGCTGGGTGAATTTACCGCCAAGGAAAACGTGGTGCTCCCGCAGATGATTGCGGGTGTAGGAAAAGCACAAGCGCGCCGTAAAGCAGAAGAGCTTCTGCGCATGTTTGGCTTGGCGCACCGTGTAAACCATTTACCGGGCAAGCTTTCAGGTGGTGAGCAGCAGCGTGTTGCCATTGCACGCGCTTTGGCAAATGATCCCGCGCTGCTGTTAGCTGATGAACCTACCGGCAATCTGGATGTGCATACGGCAGATAGCGTATTTTCTCAGTTGCTTGATGTGGTACGCCAAAAAGGGCTCGCGGTTTTGGTGGCAACCCATAACCGCGAACTGCTGCCCCGTATGGATAGGGTTGTGACGATGCAGGAAGGCAGGCTGGTTCCTGCCGATTTTAACGGCGATCCACTACCTGCCTCTGCGGGTTAATTTTTACGATTTGAGAGCGGTTTCCACAGCATGCCTGACACGCCCGGATGTAGGTGGGGTTAGGCTGCTAAACCATGCAACCGGCATGCCCTGACGGTTGGTGAGATACTTAAAGAAGTTCCACCGTGGCCGTGCCAGAAAACCCAACTCACTATCCAGCCATTTAAAGAGCGGAATAGCATCAGGCCCTTTTACAGGGCTGCGTGCTGCCATAGGGAAGGTGACCCCGTAATTGACTTGGCAGAAGGAGGAAATCTCCTCCGAAGTGCCGGGTTCCTGCTGGCCAAAATCATTGCTTGGCACCCCCACAACAACCAGCCCGGCTTTTTGGAACTGTGTCCACAAAGCCTGTAAGCCTTCATATTGCGGGGTAAATCCGCATTTAGATGCAGTGTTTACTACCAAAACAGGTTTCCCCCGATAAGCGCTCAGATCAAGGGTGCTTCCATTTAGGGCGGGGAGTTTAAAATCATATATACAGGTCAAGTTCATGCCCTTTTGCTGCTATGGTGCAGGAAAGGCTTTATCTGTAGCGCAGGAAGGAAAAGGGAGCGAGATTTTGGTGCATTTATTTACGGCATAATGCCGAATTGAAGAAGTGGAAGCCCGCTGCCCGTTTTCGGGTTCTTGTTTTTCAGGCTTCCACTGTGTCTTCTGCGCGGCAAGATCGGTTCTGATTTTTATTGTTCATTATATTGAACTCGATCCCGTATTTGGAATAATGAAGAGATCGGACCTCTCTGTCAACAAGGAAAATAAGAAAAAGCATGTCCAAATCGCAGGACACGGTTCCCGCATTGCGGCGGGCCGTTCGTATTCTTGATATGGTGAAGGCTTCCATTAGGCCACCTCTGGCCGCAGATGTGGCGCGCCAGCTTGATTTGCCGCGCAGCACGGTACATGGCCTGCTAGCAGTTATGGTAGAACTGGGGCTGCTGGAGAAAAATGCATCTCAGGGCTACAGACTAGGCACGCGCCTGTTAGACTGGGCCGGAGATGTGACAGAAAAGCGGGATCTGGTAACGGAATTCTACCACGTGCTGGAGAATCGTGCCGATCTGGATGCCTTTACAGTAACGTTAACCATGCTGGAGGGGGCGGAGGTTGTGTACGTGGCCTGCCGCAATAGCGCTACAGTTCTTGGAGCATCTTTTAGGGTGGGAATGCGCTTGCCTGCCATATTTACGGCCACAGGTAATGCCATGCTAGCTGGTATGGATGATACGTCTTTCAGAGAATGGCTGACCCTTAATCCTGTTTCCACATGGTCAGAACCACTTACGCCTAACGGTATTTGTTCCGTAACGACATTGGTGCGTGAAATCGCAGAAATTCGTGACAGAGGATACGCAGTGGATGATGAACAGGTGCATGAAGGGCTGTGGTGCTTTGCAGCCTCTATAAAAGATCATTCCGGGCAGACTGTAGCTGGTATTGGCATCAGCCTGCCCCAAACAGAATTAAGCCGTTTCACGGTTGCGCAATTGGGCAATATGGCTGCGGGGTTGGCGCAGGCTGTTTCTATCCGTTTGGGTTATCGTGGGGAACGGCAGGATTTTTCCTGATGATTCCAAAGGGACTTTCTAATGTCTTTTTTGCATCTGTTATTTAAGCATCGTTTTGTCAAAGCCAGTGCCATAAGTCTGTTGCTTGGGGCCGGAGGGGTGCTGGCAACACCATATGCGAGCGCGGTTTCTGCCCCGCAAACAGTGGTGCGTTATTTTGTGTATGCACATGGCCTGCATGTTATGACCATTAACAGCGCTTATCGCCTAAGCGGGAACCAATATAGCGTAGCAGCCCAAAGCAAGACGGGCGGATTGCTCCAGCTTTTCATGAAAACCAATATCAACCTGCGTGCGCAGGGCCATTTTTACGATAACGGCATGCCCGAACCAGAAAGCTATGAAAGTGCAGGCTGGTCTCGTGGTAAAAACAGGCATCTATCCATTGCCTATAAACAGGACATACCGGATGTGCAGACAATGGAGCCAGTAGAAACCGATCGCGAACAGATTTTGCCAGATGAGCGCAAAGGCGCGGTAGATAATGTGGCTATCCTAATGGTGCTTTTGCACAAGGTGCAGGAAGGGCAGGGCTGCGGCAATGGCGCGGTTAAGGTGTTTGATGGTGTACGCTTAAGCACATTGCAGGTGCAAACAGAAGGCGTTCAGCCTTTGCCAGATGGCGCATCAAAAGATTGGGGAGAAGATGGCTTACGCTGCAATTTTGTGGCGCAGCAAATCAAGGGCTTCAAATTGTCCAGCGCAGATCGCAAAGCCAGAAAGCCGCAACAGGGGCGTGTCTGGTTTGAGAACATTCCCCAGATCGGCATGGTGGCAACCAGAATAGAGGTGGATAGCCCCAAAATTGGTCACATTATGGTGGAGCTGGAGGGGAAACCCCAGCAGCAGCCCTAAATAAAAAGGCCCCTATCTGTGTAGATAGGGGCCTTTTTGTATTTATTCCACAGTCACAGATTTTGCGAGGTTTCGTGGTTGATCCACGTCTGTGCCTTTCAGTACAGCAACCTCATAAGCGAGCATCTGCACCGGAATGGTTTGTAGAATGGGGGCTACAAAATCATGCACGTGGGGCAGAACCACCATCTGTTCTGCAATGGCAGAAACACGTTCAGCACCTTTGGTATCGGTAAATACCAGCAGGCGGCCTCCGCGTGCTTTAGCTTCCTGCAAGTTTGAAAGCGTTTTTTCAAACAATGCGTTGGATGGCACTGTAGCCACGATAGGCACAGTGCGATCAATAAGGGAAATAGGTCCGTGCTTCATTTCACCAGCAGCATATGCTTCTGCGTGAATGTAGGAAATTTCCTTCAGCTTGAGCGCGCCTTCCATGGCAACGGGGAACATGCTGCCACGGCCCAGATACAGAACGTCACGTGCTTCCACCACAACTTGTGCCATGGCGCGAATAGCATCTGTCTGGTTGAACACTTCCGCTGCACGGCTGGGGAGGTCCAACAGAGCACTCACCAGATGTTCTTCTGCCAGTGTATCTAGTTTGCCGCGTGCGCGGGCTGTGGCAATGGTCAGGCACGCCAATACGGTTAATTGAGCTGTAAAGGCCTTGGTAGATGCCACAGAAATTTCCGGACCAGCCACAGTGCCCAGCACAACATCGCTTTCCCGCGCCATGGTGCTGTGCTCAACATTCAGCACGGAAACAATGTGGATTGCTTTTTCACGCAGGCTGCGCAGGGCCGCCAGTGTATCTGCGGTTTCCCCAGATTGAGAAATCAACAGCCCTAAGGATCCTTCTGTTAGCGGCGGGTTGCGGTAACGCATCTCGCTGGCAACATCAATATCCACGGGTAAGCGGGCAATTTCTTCCAGCCAGTAGCGGCCAATCATGCCAGCAAAAAAGGCGGACCCACAGGCGGTAATAACTGCACGGGGCACTTCTGCCAGGTTAAAAGGTAGCTCGGGCAAAATAACGCGGCGAGAAGCCGGATCTACCATCCGCTGCAAGGTCTGGCCGATCACCAGTGGGTGTTCGTGCAGCTCTTTTTCCATGTAATGGCGGTAACCATCTTTGCCGATGGAACCGGCCGCCAGAGCGGTAAGCTGGATGGTGCGTTCAACAGGCGCACCTTCAAAATTCATGAACTCAGCGCCCTTGGGGGTGATAACAACGCAATCCCCATCTTCCATGTAGGCGATGCGGCGGGTCAGCGGTGCCAGAGCTAGTGAATCGGAGCCCAGAAACATTTCATCGTCGCCAAAACCCACAGCCAGAGGGGCGCTGTGGCATGCGCCAATCATCAGCCCTTCGTGGCAGGCAAAAATTATGGCAACGGCGTATGCACCTTCCAAGCGACGCAGCGCGCGCAGGGCGGCTTCCTTGGGTTCCAGCCCCTGCTGTAGGTGGTAGTCCACCAGCAGGGCGATGGTTTCACTATCGGTTTCTGTTTCAAAAACCTGCCCAGCGGCTTCTAGCTCACGGCGCAGGGTTTCAAAATTTTCGATAATGCCATTGTGCACAATGGCCACACGCTCGGTACCATGAGGGTGGGCATTGCACGCAGTGGGGGCACCATGTGTGGCCCAGCGTGTATGGCCAATGCCAGTGGTGCCGGGCAGAGGGGATTCTTTAAGGAGTGCAGCAAGGTTGTCCAGCTTGCCTGCTGCGCGGCGGCGTTCAACACGCCCATCTACTAACGTGGCAATACCTGCGGAATCATAGCCCCGATATTCCAACCGGCGCAGGCCTTCAAAAACAATAGGGGTGGCATGCCTTCGGCCAACAACGCCGCAGATCCCACACATCAGCCGTTTTCCTTTTTTGCTTGCAGGCGCTCTTTGAAAAGCCTGCCCATTTCCGCTTTATTCACCTGCTGTGCCCGGCCAAAAGCCAGAGCGTCATCTGGCACGTTTTGTGTAATGACACTGCCTGCCGCTACCAGAGCATTGTCTCCAATGCTCACGGGCGCCACAAGAATGGAATCCGAACCAATGAAGGCTTTGTCTCCAATCGTGGAGGTGTGTTTGAACATGCCATCATAGTTGCAGGTAATGGTGCCTGCGCCAATATTGGTGCGACTGCCAATTTCGGCATTACCCAGATATGTAAGATGATTGGCTTTGGAACCTTCGCCCAGCGTTGTAGCCTTGAGTTCAACAAAGTTGCCCACCCGTGCAGAAGTACCAATGGTGGTGCCTTCCCGAATGCGCGCATAGGGGCCAATAATCGCATTGGCCTGTACTTCGCATCCTTCTAGGTGGCTAAAGGCGCGAATAACCGCCCCACTTTGCACAGTGACACCCGGACCAAAGAACACGTTGGGTTCTATCAATACATCGGCTTCAATCTGTGTATCAGCACTTAGAAACACAGTTTCTGGCGCAACCAATGTTACACCATTTTCCATAGCTTTATTGCGTAGGCGTGTTTGCAAGGCGGCTTCTGCCTGCGCGAGCTCTGCACGGGAATTTACGCCGCGTAGCTCATCTTCTGCGGCTTCTACCGCGCGCACCTGCACGTTATCGGCTACGGCCAGATCTACCACGTCTGTTAGATAATATTCGCCCTTGGCGTTATCATTGCGCACATTATGCAGCCAGCGACGGAAATCTACGGCATCAGCACACAATACACCGGCATTGCACAGGTCAATCGCGCGCTCTTCTGATGTGGCGTCTGCCCATTCCACAATACGTTTTACATTGCCATCTTGGGCAACAACGCGGCCATAACGTGCAGGCTCGGCTGGCCGCATGGCTAATAATGCCAAACCCACATCTGGCTTGCGGCGTTCTTCCAACAAGCTGTTGAGTGTTTCTGCTGAAATCAGCGGATTATCTGCATAAAGAACAGCTACATCGCCATCACCAAACCAGGATTCGGCCTGCAAAGCAGCGTGGGCTGTGCCCAAGCGTTCTTGCTGCACAACCACAGGGTAGGGGGCTGCCAATTCGGCAACTTCTTCCATATCTGGGCCGATTACAACAACCAGCCTGTCAAATACCTCCGCTGCGTTGGCAAGCAGATGTGCCAACATTGGTCGGCCACCAAGAGATTGCATGGCTTTAGGGCGGGAAGATTTCATGCGGGTGCCCAGTCCGGCGGCCAGAAGAACCGCCGTGGCAGGACGTGGTGCGGAAATAGACGTCATAAGAGCATGCGGTAAGCCAAGCTCCGGCATGTGTCAAACGTCTCCCCACCGGAAAACAAACATGCCAATATCATAAAAGTTTTCAGATATTTACTCGGCAAGGAAAAACCGCATGTCCACACCTCGTCTTGCTGTTTTTGATATGGATGGCACGCTGCTTGATTCCGTGCCTGATCTGGCTGCGTGTAGCCGGGAACTGCTAGAAATCTGCCATCTTCCACCCCTGACAGATGCAGAGGTGCGCACCATGATAGGCAATGGCGTACCTACTTTGGTGCAACGTGTTCTGAATGCAGGGCGTGAAAAGCAAAAGGCCATAACTGCGCAGTCTTATGTCTTACCGTTTACGGAGGCTGAAGCCGTACAAAAATTTATGGAGCTTTATACACCACGGGCCACGCAGCTTTCACGCCTATTTCCCGGCACGCAGCAGGCATTGGAGCAGTTGAAAGATGCTGGATGGTTGCTGGCTGTATGTACCAACAAGCCGGCGGTAGCTGCCCGACGTATTTTAGATGATTTTGGTCTGACTCCACTTTTTGCAGCAATAGGCGGAGGTGACAGTTTTGCAGCCCATAAACCAGATCCTGCGCATTTACTGGGGACAATCAAACAGGCGGGTGGAGAGGTTACTCGCAGTGTGATGATTGGAGATATGCCGCCAGATTATGGTGCCGCTACAGGAGCCGGAGCGAAGTTTGTGTTTGCTGCATGGGGGTATGGCTCCAGCGCATTGGCGGCACAGGCAGACAGCCAAGCAGCTAGCATGGTGGACATTCCATCCGCACTGCATGCGCTGCTGCCCTCCTAAATCTGAAGAAAGTTTATTTCTGTAGTGTGTTTGTGAAGGAACAAGCGGGAAGGGTGGAGGCAAGTTCCTCTGCCAGCACAACATCAGCAGGCTTATCTACATCCACAGCGGCGCGACCATCAGAAAGCGGAACAAGTTCTGCTTTCGCGCTGGTGAGGCGATAGATGCGCCGGTAAAGCGTGCGCCGTGTCAGCTTGCCACAAAGGGCGCGCAGCAAAATGCTTGGGCCTAAAAGCCATGCAACACGCAAAGGGTGCTTGCGGTTTTTTTCTACATGTCGCCATAGGTCTGCTACGCGGGCAGACACAGATGTGCGGAATAAAAATAGGTTGCAGCCAGAAAAAGCAAGATCGGCAAGCCGGATATAGGTGCGCTGCGTATTGGGCACATCCCGCTTTACAGTTGTTTCTGCTGCAACAGCCACAGCAAGATCGGCTTGCGGGTGGCTTTGGCTAAGCAATTCCTGCACCCAGCTTGGCTGGAGCAGGGCATTATCTGCCGTGGTTACCAGCAAAGGTGTGCCATAGCGCGCAAGGCCAGCCAGCACGCTTGCGCTGGGGCCTTCAGGCCGTGCCGGAATAATGTCTATTCCTGCGGGAATGATAGCGGCGATAATCTGCGGGTTTTCAATGCAAACAGCAATGCGAGTGATTTGAGGTACTTGTTGCAGTGCATCAATCACTCTCAAGAGCATGGGCACCCCGCCAATAGGCAGAAGCGCTTTGTGAGAAACGCCTCCGGCTAATGCCACAGGGTCTGGCTTGCCGGGGCGAGAGCCTGCCAGAATAAAGGCTGTAATGCCTTGAGAGGAAGCGGTCATGCCGCTTTCCTGGTCTCCGTTGGGCGTGCACCATCGGGGCGATCACGCGGGGGAGCGCCAGTCAGATCCATGACCCACGGATACTGTTGGGCTTCCTTAATATCGTAGCCCAAGTTGAAAACCGTGGGGCTACGGGGACGGGCCTTGGCATCTAGATAGTATGAGCCAAACATCCGATCTACTACAAAGCTGGTGATACCAAAGTTTCCATCTTCATCATGGAAATGGTGCAGCACATGGCGCGCCTTCATACGCTGGATCCAACCTGAACGCGGCTTGTAGTTGAGGTGCTGGATGCAGTGGAAGAATTCGTAAATGCAGGTAATGGCAACGCCCGTACCAAATGCCGTAGCCGCAGCCCCAACGCCACCAATAAGATACCCGATGGGGATGGTGACAGCACCAATGGTAGGTAACGTTGTAGCAGGTGCGCCAAACAGAACATCCAGCAGGTGCGGATCCTGATGGTGGTCAAAATGGATGCGCTTCCACAAGGCAGCCGTCCATTTCATTTTATACAGGATACGGCCATGCAGCACGTAGCGGTGCAGCAGGTACCATACCACTGGATACACAATAACAACCGCTACCATAGAAACCAGCGTTGGCCACCAGCCAGCAAAAAAGTAAATAGCCAGCGCAGCAGAAGCAATAATCAGCGCAAAATAGAGCAGGATGGTTGGGTAAGTAAGATACGCCACCCAAAGCTGCCTGAGGTTCATTTTCCCCAGATCAAAGCTGCGCCCGGTTTTAAGCGACGAGTTATTTAGCGTTCCGCTCATCGTGTTTCATTCCTCAGGAGCACAGTAATGGCCCCCAGTGTGAAAATAATCAGTGCGGGTATGGTAGCAATTGCCGGTGGTAGCAACCCCGCATTTCCCATTGCGCGTAGCATACCCTGCACAATAATAAACAATAGTCCGCTGCCCAAGCACCATACTGGCACCCAGCTACGTGTTCCTGTCCGTGGAGGGATATAGATTGTGGGCAGCGCAATCAACAAAAGAACAAGCAGGGACGCCGGACGCAAGAAGCGTTCAAGCAGCCCTGCCTCCAGAAAACCGGGGCTGGTATGGGATGGCAGGCGCCCACGCAACATGCCCAGAATGGTGGTGGAAGAAAGCGGAGGATTTTCGGCAGACAGGCGGATAAACTCCCACGGGTGCAGGCTTGTGTCCCAACTCATGTCCTGAACAGAAGGCAGGCGTGTGGTTTTTTCGCCTTCCACGGTAATGCTATCAACATTGTGTAAAAGCCAGCCGCGCGTATGTGTGTAGTCAGCAGATTTGGCGTGGAGAATCTGCTGCAATCGCCCGCTGGCATCACGGATGTAGATATCCACCTTGGTCAGCATATTGCCGCCATCAGACGTATAACCAATGTGGGCAATACGGTTGCCATCATGAAACCAGAAGGCGTGCCCGTTTTCTGGGTGCGGGTCTGTGCGGTTCCACCATGCGGCCAAGGCCTGCTCAGACCGAGGCGTAACCTGATCATCCAGCACAACACCGGCAAAGCCAATAACGAGCGTAGCTGGGATAAGGTATTTATACAGGCCAAAAGTAGAAAGGCCGCAGGCACGCAGGATGGCAATCTCGCTGGCCAATGTCATCTGAGTGAGCATAAGCAGCGCGCCAATCAGCACACTTAATGGAAGAGCGCCTGCCAACAGAAATGGTGCACGCATGGCCGCAAAGCTTAGAATGCCCTGCACGCCTAAGTGACGCTGTAAAATAGGAGTGGTTTGTTCAAGCAGGGCCAGAATTTCAAGAAGTCCGACAAGAACGGCGCCACAAAAAATCACGCGCGTGAGCAACGCCATGGAAAGATAGCGGAGAAGAACGTGGCGGGGCATGCTTGAAGATTGGCTCATGGCAGGGCTTTTGAGGCAGATGAGCGGGAACGCCAGGCTTTTAATACCTGAAAGCTGCCAGACTTATAAAGCAGCAGCAGCGTGCAGCCGACAATAAAGACCAATGCAGGCCCCCAGATAAGCAGGAGCGAGGCCTTTTTTGTAGCAACCATGCTATGGCCAAACTGGATGATGTGGTCAAACCCAACCATAATAATAAAGGCCAGAGGCAAACCGGCATTGTTGCGCTGGCGCTTGCGCATAAGTGCCAGAGAAGCCGCCAGTAGGGGAATAAAAGGCACAGTCAGGCTGCGTGCCATACGAAAATGCACTTCAGAGCGCATATGTGGGCGGGAAATGGAAGGATCATGCCGGATAAGGCGGCCAACCAGTTCGGGGGATGTCAACTCTCGTTCATCTTCCCCGCGTGTGCGAAAAGGAGAGATGTGCGAGGCATGCGTAAGGAAGCGCGTGGAATGGTCAAACGTGACCAGACTGGGCACGCCATCTCCTTTATCCGTGACAATCACACCATTAGTCAGATCAATCTCAACGGTTTCTCCATCTGAACCGATGCGAATATGCCCGTTGCGCGCTGTAATATCGCGTTCCTGCTGTTCAGACAGGTCTCTGATAAAAACGTTCTCCAGATCAGAACCGCTTTGGGAGACCTTGTCCGCAACAATGGTGAGTTGGGACGAAGGGCTGGCAAACATGCGGGGCTGCAAACGCGGAGCCCAGCCCGTATGGCTGGCAATATAAAATGTTGAGCGGAAATCATATCGGGCGTGAGGCTGAATAAAGCCATAAAGCAGGAAGGAAAGAACACCCAAGATAACGCCCAGCTGGATATAGGGGCGTGTGATCCGCAGCAGTGAAAGGCCGCTGCTGTTAATGGCATCAATTTCTTCATTCTGGCTCATGCGGCGGATAACGGTAAACACCGCCACGCAGAGTGCTGCGGGAATAGCCAAGCCAAGATAATGGGGCAGCAAGGCAGTCAGCAGGCCAATAAATATGCCAATATGGTTGTTGCCCGCTGCCAGCAGATTGAACAGTACCAAAAGGCGTTCAAGGATCAGGGCAATCATCACCACAGACAATGCCACCAGAAAAGGCGGCATAACCTGAGCAATCAGGTAGTGATCTAATGTGCCGGGGCGAAGCGAAGCTACAATCCGGCGCAGGAAAGGCACATTGAGCATGCGGGCTGTCATAGCGAGATTGCGGGCAAAAGGCGATGCGCACTGCATACACGCCTCATCTGGCTGTCTTGCAAGCTTCCATCAGGCATTAAGCTGCGGTGCTGAATGGTGATCTGCCAGATATCGGGGCGCTTGTGCACGGAAATAGCGTTCCACCCCGCACTTTTTTCCGGTTCATCCGCAATGTGAGAAGCAGAAGTGCTGCTGACAGCCAGAATATCTGTGCCCGGAATAGTGGTGATTTGCGCACGATGAGAATGCCCGTAAAGCACAAGTTCAGCACCTTCTGCACGCAATACATCTTGAAACGCCCGGAAATCATCCAGCCCTTTGCGGCGGCTGACAATACCTTGCGTCGGAGGGTGATGAAGTAACACAATCCGACATAAACTCATAGCGCGCGTGCGGCGCAACAGATCCGCCAAAAGCACAAGCTGGGTTTGTCCTGCCTTGCCAGATGCCAGAAATGGCAAGGTAGGCACGGCTGTATTCATTCCAATAAGGGCAACATGCTCTTTTACCAGTAGCGAAGGGGCTGCTGGTTCAGATTGTGTGCGGTTATGCAGCCATTTGGCCCAGAGTGCCTGTTTGGCGGCGCTATTTTCTTTTATCAGAGCATCATGATTGCCCGGAATAAGCAGTGTAGGGGGCAAGTCTTGCTGTAAAAGCCACTGCCTTGCGTTCTGAAATTCTTTGAGTAAGCCCAGATTGGTCAAATCCCCCGTTAGGGCAACCATATCCGGATGAAAATGGCGGATATCCTGCATGACAGCCTGCAACGCCGGTAATTTATGCAGATGCCTGCGCCGTAGTTGCCATGACAACAAACTGAGAATGCGCTTGAAGCGGATTTCCTTAAAAGAAGGCAAGCCGACAAGTGGCAGATGTGGGTCAGACAGGTGGGCGATATGAACGCAGGACAAGAAAAACACATCTCCGATGACGGGGTATGGCCCCACGGCATGTGACAAGAGCCATAACAGCCTTTATACCATCGCCCGTAGCCGGGGCAAAAGGCGCTGGCGTTTTTGTTTGTTTATAGCAAGAGTGCTGAATGTCCGATCGTTTTGCCCTGATTTACAATCCTCGTAGCCGTCGGAATTTGAAGGCAGATCCCAAGTATCTGGAAGTTGCGGGCAAAATGCTGGGGCCCTTGTTCTGCTCCCCTAGAACACATGCTGCATTAAGGCAGCAGGTTTATGCCCTCTTACAGCAAAAAATAAGCTGTTTGGTTGTAGATGGGGGAGATGGCACAGTTGGGAACGTTTTGAGTGCACTTTATACCTCATCCTGCCCACCAGAGCAGTGGCCCAGCATTGTTGTGTTGCCCTCTGGCAATACCAACCTGATTGCTACAGATGTTGGCTTTGGTAAGCGTGGGGTTGAGGCATTACAGATTTTGCAAGCTCGTCTTGCATCTGGGCGTCTTCTTTCCGATGTGCGGCGCAGGCAGCCTTTGGTGGTTACACGGGATGGGCAGAAAAACGGGGCTTCTCTAGGCTTTTTTGGTGGCTTGGGTGCTTTTGGGCGCGGAATTGAAATTGCGCATGACCCCAAAATTCTGAAAAATTACTCGCATGATGCCGCTGTTATGGCGACATTGTTTGTAACAGCGTGGCAGTTGTTAAGCCCCAAACATAGGCGAGGGTGGCTGGAGGGCACGAAAGTTACAGTGGAGCGGGATGGTGAGGTATTGCCGGAACAGAACCATTTTTTGTTTTTATGCACAGCTTTGCATCGATTGCCCCATGGTATCTGGCCATTCTGGCAAAATCTGACGGAAACAGACCGCGGAATTAGTTATCTGGATGTTGCCGCTTTTCCCCCACATTTAGGGCGTGCAGTCTGGAATTTGTTGCGCGGAAAAGCACCTCAATGGTTACGGCAGGATGCAGCTTATAAGAGCGGCTCGGCAACGGAATTGGTGCTGCGGACGGGCCAATCCTTTATTCTGGACGGTGAAGTTCTGCCTCCGGGGCAAGATGGTAGCCTGACTATTTCTGCAGGGCCCGTGGTTTCTTTTGTGCATGTTTAAAACGTACTGGTGGAAAAGCAGTTCATGAAGGGTATTCAGCCGGGGCGCAAAGCAATTTTCGCTCTTACAGACCAAGAACTGCATACACCTGTATCCCCTTTGGTTACGGAATTCGTACGTAATCTTTTAGGCAATGCGCAACCATTAGGGGTTTTGTTTTATGGATCTGGCCTGCGGGGCGGAATTCAAGATGATACCCTGTTAGATTTTTATATTATCGTAGACAAACAGGCGGACTGGCCCAGAGCAAGGCTTTCCTGTCTGGCAAACGCCCTTTTGCCTCCTAACGTGGAATATCATGAATATAGGGTAGGGGGGCATCTTCTACGGGCTAAAGTTGCCATTTTGTCCCTGATGCAGTTTCGTGCCCTAACGCGCCCACAAACGCTGGATACCACGGTATGGGCGCGCTTTTCTCAGCCAGTTCGGTTGGTATGGTGGCGGGATAACAAGGCCCAAGCAGCACTGCATGCTTGTGTTATGCGGGCAGTATTAGCCGCTGCATGGTGGGCAGCACAGCTTGGCCCAGATTCAGGCGGCGTTCTGGATTATTGGAATGCTTTGTACCGCAATACATATCGGGTTGAATTGCGAGTTGAAAAAGCAGGCCGTGGGCAAAGTATTGTAGATGCTTATGTGCAGCGTTATGTGCAGCTTTTGTTACCGTGTTGGCAAATGTTGGGTATTGCGTACACATCTCAAGATCAGATTGTAACGCCGCAAATCCCGCAGGAACAAAAGCAACATGCTATTCAAAAATGGGCATTACGTGCGTCTTGTGGTCGACCTTTAAATATTCTGCGCTTGCTTAAGGCAGCTTACACTTTTACTGGTGGTGCACGTTACGCTGCGTGGAAAGTCCAGCGCCATAGCGGAATAGAAGTGCCTCTTTCCGCGTTTGCAGAAAAACACCCCTTGTTGGCAGCGCCACCAATTGTTTGGCGGTTATGGCAACAAGGGGCGTTTAAACGCAAATAAGGATTTTACGCTGCTGTGGGTGCGGGGGATACGCCCACTTCTGCAGCGGCCTGCCGGAATATAGCAATAGCCTGAGCAATCTGCTCTGGCGTATGGGTGGCCATTACGGAACAACGCAACAAAGGTCTAGAATCTGGCGTTGCGGGAGGAAGGCTGAGGTTTACGTAAACACCAAGCTCCAGAAGCCTGTTCCACATAGGAATAGCTTCTTCGGCTGTTTCCAGAGTAACAGCAATAACAGGGGTGGCCTGTTTGCTGGCATTTAGCCCGATATCTACAAAACCAGCATGAAGTTGCTGAGCATTGGCCATGAGCTGTTTACGCAGTTCTGGATGAGCCTGCATATCGCCCAAGGCTGCTGTTGTTGCAGCGATAACTTCTGGTGGAAGAGATGCCGTAAACATATACGGGCGGCAGTTCAGGCGGACGAATTCCAGCTCAGGGTGGTCAGATACGCAGTAACCGCCAACAGTGCCGAGGCTTTTTGAAAATGTGCCCACAATAAAGTCTACATCAGCTTCCACACCATCGGCTTCTGCTGCACCGCGTCCATTTTCACCCAGTACTCCAAAGGAATGGGCTTCATCTACCAGAAGGTATGCGCCGGTTTCTTTTTTAACGGCTACAAATTCTGCAATCGGGGCCACATTGCCCGTCATGGAATAAATGCCTTCAACCACAATCAGTTTGGCGCCAGGTGTGCCATCCATGCGTTTGAGGCGTTTATAAAGATTATCTGGGTCATTATGGCGGAAACGAATAACTTCAGCAGCACTTAGGCGGCTACCGTCATAAATACTTGCATGGCTATCTGCATCTAGAAACAGATGATCACCCTTGCCAGCCAGAGTGGAAATAATGCCTAAATTGGCCTGATAACCGGTTGAAAAAACCATGGCATCACGGCGGCCAAAAAACGCGGAAATATCTTTTTCAAGCTGCCGATGGAGGGATTGCGTACCATTTGCAATGCGCGAACCCGTAGTACCTACACCGCAAGCCGCAGCAGCCTGCTGCGCTGCCCGAATGGCGTTTTTGGATTGGCTAAGACCCAAATAATTATTGGTGCCAAAAAGAAGCGTTTCCCGACCTTCAATAATTCCAACAGTTGAAGATACAGGTTTTTCAATAACAACAGCAAAAGGGTTGCGGCCACCTACGGCGACTACAGAACCCAGCGCGCCTGCCGTACCTTCAAATTTGGAAAATAGTGATGTCATCCACGCTCACCCTTTGTTTTTCAGAGCGACAATGCATGCGGCAAGGTCATTAATCGTCCGGATATCGGCTAGTTTGTCGAGCGGGATGGAAACATCCAAGCTGTCTTCAACTTCCATAACGAAGTTCATGACGGCCAAAGAATCAAACGCAAGATCTTCCATGATCTTGCAGTTACCATCAATGTCACGCGGAACCTTCGGGTTGGCGAGGAGCTTTTGAATGATCAGCGCGGAAACGCTTTCAACGGTTTCGCTCATGTCGGATCCTTCATCCCTTAAGGGCGTTTGTTTTATGCCGAGCTTGTGCTCGCAGTGCCGCCTTATGGGTGAAAAAGGCCAGTTTGACCAGCCTTTCTCCTCATAAAGGGGCGATAAAATCCCGTAGGCCGGTCAGGCAACTTCAGACTGCTGCTCAAACGCGCCGCTTAGATACATCGTGCGGGCTTTGGCACGCGTAAGTTTGCCCGAAGATGTCTGCGGCAGCGCATGAGGGGGCACCAACACAACAGAAACTTCTACCCCATGGAGGCGGCGGAACAAGCTGGCGGCTTCGGCTTTCAGCTTCTCACGCGTATCTGTGGCAGAGGCACGGCACTGAATAAGCGCCACAATTTCCTCATGATCACCTTTTTCCAGCGAGAAAACGGCCACATCACGGCTGCGCAGGACAGGAATATGTGTTTCGGCAGACCATTCCAAATCCTGCGGCCAAATATTGCGGCCATTAATAATAATCAGGTCTTTGGCACGGCCTGTTACGACTATCTGCTCATTCAGCATGTAGCCAAGATCACCCGTGTTCAGCCAGTTATCTGTATCCAGCGTTTTGCTGCTTTCTTCCGGCATACGGAAGTAGCCGCTCATCAAGCTGGGGCCGCGCACATAAATAGTGCCAACTTCTCGGTCACTTAGTACCCGACCATAACTGTTTCGAACTTCCAGTTCATGTCCTGGCAGAACTTTCCCACAAATAACAAAGGTGCGGCTTGGGGTTTCCGCGTTGGCGGGCGGGCGGGCAATTCCTGTGCTTTCCAGCGCGGGAAGGTCAACCGTATCGGTTTCTATGCCTGTATCAAGTGGCGCAAAGCTGATGGCAAGTGTAGCCTCTGCCATACCGTAGCTGGCCACAAATGCTTTTGGGCTAAAGCCAGCAGGAGCAAAGCGCTCGGCAAATTCGTCTAGAATATGCGCACGGATCATATCGCCACCAATGCCTGCAACTCGCCAGCAGGAGAGGTCCAACCCTTCAGATGCAGGGCGCCGGGCGCACAGTTCATATCCAAAAGAGGGGCTGTAGGCGATGGTGCCGCGGTTACGGCTAATCAGATCCAGCCACACATGCGGCCGTCGTGCGAATTCACGGGTTGGGAGCAAGTCCACGCTTAACTGACACGTCATAGGGGTGAGGAAGAACCCAACCAACCCCATGTCATGATAAAGTGGAAGCCAGGAAACACAGCGGTCCCCCGTTTCCTTAACCTGCAAGCCATTGCGCGCAATGGAGGAAACATTCGCCATGCCGGAACGGTGGCTTACGCAAACCCCCATAGGAAAGCGTGTGCTGCCGGAAGAAAATTGAAGATAAGAAAGGTTTTCTGGCTGAATATCAGGCAGCGGCATATCTGGTACAGGGCGCGCCATAAGTTCAGTAGGCGGTCCAGCAAAAACAAGGCCTAAGCCCGTTACAATTTCGTCTGTCCAGCCTTCGATAATCTGCGGAATAATCACGGCGCTGGCCTGTGCGCTGGTAATCATGTCGCGGAGAGTTTTCAGGTAAGCTTCTTTCCCACCAAAGGCGACAGGGAGGGGCAGGGGGGCCGCAACCAAACCTGCATACTGACAGCCAAAGAAGATGCGTGCGAAATCACCATCACTTTCCGCAACAATGGCAACGTGGTCTCCCGGCTGTAGGCCCATACCCAAAAGACGCAAAGCTGTATCAACAGCCTGCTGACGCAATACTTTATAGGGTAGGGCTTCTAGAAGTACGCCTTTGCCGGAATAAATATTAAACCCGGCTTCGCCTTGAGCAGCGTAGTCCAACGCTTCAGGAAATGTTGCAAAATCCCCGTACCGGCGCGGTTGGCCAGATGCGGTAGAAACCGGTTGGAGGGTTTCATCTAAAGAGATTGCAGAAGCAGGGTTCATACTATTCATCAGCTGGCCATTCGAAGAAAATCAACAATTGCGTCGGCCCCTACCGGCGCAGTCGGTTCGTCCCCAACAAGGTCGAACGTGTCGCGTATATAATCTTTTTGCAGATTTACGAAAGCATTGTGCGACGAAAAGGCTTGTTCAATGTCTTCTCCTAGACTGTCAATAGTATTCAACACAGGTCCCAAAGACCAGAAACGGTAATTTTCATCACCTTCCCAATCAACATTGTGCGCATTCAGAAACATACAAGCGCGCGGCTTTACCAGAAATTCGGCAACTTGCGAACTAACATCACCCAGATACATGTCCGCAGTGGATGTGTACGTCATATCAATGCTGCGGGCGCTGCCAGTATCCACTAGCATATGCGGGTAATGCCCAAACGCACGTTCCAACTGCAACGCCTCGGCTTTTTTGTTGTCAAACAGCCGATAATGGGGCGCAAAGATAAGATTGTAGCGATCTTGGTTAGCAAAATGCGTTAGCACATTCAGGCCCATTTTAGGCCAGGATGAGAGGCGCGTATTAAAATGTGGATTATAAAGGATGGTCGGACGATTATTGTTAAATAGACGTAATGTCCGATGGCGCATCCGATGAACCATATCGAATTTGGCGTAAACGCCAGTATGGTAACAGCCGGGGCGGATGGCGCCTTGAGCTAAAAGCCGTTCCTCTATTTTATGTCCAGCCATCAGTACGTAGTCGAATTTTTTCACATCACGGGCAAAACCGATAGCTCGATCTCCAGCGCCATGGCGTGTCCATATCAAGCGTGGCTTATTCACGCCTAGCTTGCGCAGGTACAGTGAAGTGCGTTCTGGAACCACGATCCCCTGAAACGAAGAGAAATAATTCTTGTTAAAAAATAGGCTCGCCAGACGAAAAAAAGCAGTTTGTCCGTAGCGTTCAGTTTGGCGCCGCAGAAACTGAGGAAGGTGCAGAAGACTGAACTGCACTTTCGATTCTGGATAATATGCGGCTAGTGAGCGTACATAATCCAGATGCGATTGTGTGGTGCAGGCAAGATGTACTTCAGCCTCGGGGTGACGGCTCGCAATTTCCATTGCAATCGGCAAAGAATGCAAGGTTTGGTGCGGCTGTGCGATGTAAGGGAAGAGAATGCGCATCTGTTAAATGTCATCCTTGTTTAACATAGGAACCTTTGTCACAGCATGAGCGTCTTTATGTGCTTGCCCATAAGGCAGTTCCGCCTCAGCAAGTTACTGTTATGTGCACAAATCGTTTAGCGTGCCTGATAGTCAAGTCCCACCTCATAAGGACAAACGTGAGGAAGAAGGCTTTTTCGTGATGAGGGGAGGAGGGCTTAAGGCGAAAAAATCAGAAACATGAATTTTTTCTGATTTTGTATATTGACGTTGTATTGGGATGGGGTGTAGAAGCTGCTTCACCGAGACGGAGTGGTCTTGGCGGGTTTGGAAAGATCTGCTAGGTTATTCGGCTCTTTTGGTCTTT